>DASXGB010000337.1:0-14382 GCA_036489325.1 Caulobacteraceae bacterium | reverse complement strand
CGGCGGGTGAAGACGACGAAACCCAGCCAGAAGAGCATGATCAGCAGCGGCGCGAAGGCCAGGACGAGGAGCAGGGGCGAGCCACGGATGAAGGCCGGAAAATGCGCCTGCTTGCCCAGGAAGAAGGATCCGGTGGCGACGAAGAAGCCGAGGCTCATCCGCCAAAGGTGGCGGGTCACGCGCCGCGCGCCCCTGACCCCGCCCTGCAGCACCACCTTGAGGTCAAGGGACGCGATCAGGGCGGCGACGGCGGCGGCGATGAAATAGGCGATGAGCGGCGGGGCGTTCGGCGGCTGGCTGGCCGGATTGGTGACGGCCTCCCAGGTGAAGAAGGCCATCACCGCGGCGGCGGCAGCCGGCACGACGAGCGCGATCCTGTCATAGCCTCCGACGGTCATCGGCGGGCGGGCGACGGTCGCCCAGGCCGTCATCACCAGATAGAAAGTGAGGATCGACCCGGGCAGATTGCCGATCTGGCCCGGGACGGTCACCGACAGGAAGGCGGCCATGGACGACATCACCAGCATGGCCAGGCAGAAGGCCTTGCCCCAGGCGCGGTGGACGCTCTCGCCCTTGCGCGCGGTCAGGGTGACCGCGCCGGTGAGTAGGCCCGCGCCGCCGGCGCTGATATGCACGATGAGGGCGGGGTTCATGGCCGCATGCTAGCAGGCGATGCGTCGAGTGGAATGATTGCGCGCATCACAGTCATGATCGATCGCGACACGGTTCGGGTCGCCCAACGACATGGCTGAGCCCAGCATCGCCGCCGGTCTGGCGCGCGGCCTCGTCGGCGTGGCGGTCGCCAGGGGGGCGGATCGAGGGGCGCTGTTGCAGGCCGCGGGCCTCGGCGCCGACGCCCTCGATGACCAGGACCGACGCCTGCCGTTTGCCGCCTATGTGGCCCTGATGCGGGCCGCCAAGGCCTTGACCGCCGATCCGGCGCTGGCGCTGCACTACGGCGAGGCCGTGGACGTCGCCGAATTCTCCATCGTCGGCCTGATCGGTCACGCCTCGGCCACCGTCACCGAGGCCTTCGCCCAGCTCAACCGCTATGTGCGCCTGATCGTCGAGGTCGATGGCGTCGCGGACGGACCGAGGTTCAAGCTGCGTTTCGAGCGCGGCGGGGTGTGGATGGAAGACACGCGGTCCGACGCCAACGCCTTCCCCGAGCTCACCGAATCCGCCTTCGCCCACCTGATCTGCGGCACGCGCGCGTTCGGGACAACGCCCCTGGCGCTGGCGGTCCACGTCACCCACCCCGATCCCGGTTACCGCTCGGAGTACGAACGGATCCTAGGCGCGCCGGTGACTTTCGAGGCCGGCTGGAACGCCATGCGCATCGATCCGACCTGGGCTGACAACCAGATGGCGAGACTGCCGCGATACGCTTTCGGCGTGCTCACCGATCGTGCCGACACCCTGCTGACGGAGCTGGAGAGCGCAAAGTCCGTGGTCGGACGAGTGGAGGCCCTGCTGCTGCCGATCCTGCACACCGGCGAGGCCGGCATGGACAGGATCGCGGCGGACCTCGGGATGAGCCGGCAGACCCTGCTCCGCCGTCTGAAGGCCGAGGGAACCACGTTCGCCAACGTCCTGGGCCAGCTGCGCAAGCGGATGGCCCTGGACTACCTCGGCGGCGGCAAGGCCTCGATCAACGAGATCGCCTATCTGGTCGGCTTCTCAGACCCGGCCGCCTTTTCCCGCGCCTTCAAACGCTGGACCGGCAAGAGCCCCAAGGCGATGCGGCGGGGTCAGGAGGGATAAAATGAGCCGGATCGTACTGGTCACCGGCGCGGGTAGCGGCATCGGGCGGGCGGTGGCCCTGGCCTTCCTCGCGGCCGGCGACAAGGTCGTCCTGGCCGGACGCCGCCGCGAAACACTGGAGGAGACGGCCGCCCTCGCCGCCACCGACGGGCGCGCCCTTGTCGTTCCCACCGATGTCACTGAACCCGATCGGATCGCGGCCCTGTTCGAGGCGACGGCCGGCGCCTTCGGCCGGCTGGACGTGCTCTTCAACAACGCCGGCGTCGGCGCGCCGCCGGTTCCCTTCGAAGACCTGCCGCTGGCCGCCTGGGAGGCGGCGGTCAGGACCAACCTCACCGGCGCCTTCCTGTCCGCCCAGCACGCCTTTCGCCTGATGAAGGCGCAGGACCCGCGCGGCGGGCGGATCATCAACAACGGCTCGATCTCGGCCCATGCGCCCAGGCCCCGCTCGGCCGCCTACACCGCCACCAAGCACGCGGTGACCGGCCTCACCCGCTCGATTTCCCTCGACGGCCGCGAGTGGGACATCGCCTGCGGCCAGATCGACATCGGCAATGCCGCCACGCCGATGACCGAGCGCCTGGCCAAGGGCGCGCTGCAGCCGGACGGGCGGGTGGCGCCCGAGGCGCTGATGGACGTCGCGGCCGTGGCCGAGGCGGTGCTGATGATGGCCGCCCTGCCGCTCTCGGCCAATGTCCAGTTCATCACCGTGATGGCGACGAAGATGCCGTTCATCGGTCGCGGCTAGGGCGCGGGCATACATGCCCGGGCCGCCGCTGAGAGGCCGGGTTGACCTGGACCCTGGGGACGCCCCGATAAGAGCGGCGGTCAGCCGAAACGAGGTGATTCGTGAACTCTCCCGCTCCCTTCCTGAACCCGTCCGAAGCCGCCAGACGACTCGGCGTCTCAGTCAAGGCGCTGCGGCTCTACGAGCAGCGCGGGCTCGTGGCGCCCGCCCGCACGACCGCGGGATGGCGGGCATATGGGCCGGGCGAAATGGCCCGCCTCGCCGAGATCGCCGCCTTGCGCGCCCTGGGCCTCAGCCTTTCCGAGGTGGCGCGGGTTCTCGATGGCGACGTCAAGGGACTGGAGCTGGCCCTGGCCGCCCACCAGACCGCGCTGGAAGGGCGACTTCACCAGATGGCCGGTGTTGTGGAGAAGGTCCGGAGCCTGCGAACCGATCTCGCGGCCGGGCGCGCGCCGGCGGCGGCGGAACTGCTCCGCCTGATCGATCCTCCCGCCGCCGTCGTCGCCGCGTTCGATCTTCCCTGGCCGTGGGGCGGCGAGCGCTTCGAAGTGCGCGACATCAGGTCGCTGAACTACATCGTCGGCCCCCTGGGCAGCGGCAAGACGCGCCTCGCGATGCGCCTGGCCGAGGCTCTGCCCGGCGGAGTCTTCCTGGGCCTCGAGCGATTGGCCGACGACGGCGCGTCGGCGCGGGCGCAACTGGCGGCCGCCCTCGCCCTCAAGGCCCGGGTCGATCAGGCCCTGTCCTGGCTCGCCGAGGAGGGCGCCCCCACCTCCAACGCCCTCACGGCCCTGCTCTCCGCGCTGGAGGCTGAAGACTGGGCCTATCTGGTCGTCGACGTGGTGGAGCACGGACTGGATCTTGTCGCCCAGGAGGCCGTGATCGCTCACCTTCGTCGGCGCCCCAGCGGGCGGCCGCTCTTCCTGCTCACCCGGTCGAGCGCAATCCTGGACCTTGCCGCTGTCGGGTCCGACGAGGCGATCCTGCTTTGCCCGGCCAATCACAGCCCGCCGAGCCGTGTCGCCCCCTATCCCGGTTCTCCGGGCTACGAGGCCGTCGCCACCTGCCTCGCCGCCCCTGATGTCAGGGCCCGCACCGAGGGCCTCATCGCCTGGCGGCCCCAGGTGGTGGGATAGAGTCGTTCAAACGGCCCCGGCGGCGATCAGGCTTCGGGCGCAGTCGACGATGGTGTCCTCCATCGGCCTCGGCCGCCATCCCAGCAGGTCCTGGGCCTTCAGCGACGTATAGTCGTGCTTGCGCCCGAGGTTGCCGGCCACCGCGCCAATGTCGCGGTCAAAGAGGCCGGCCAGGCGCAGGACGAAGTCCGGCGCCTTGCGCGTCGGCACCTTGCGGGCTTCGGGGCCCAGGCGACGCCTGAGGATCTGGGCGATGTCCCACATCCAGGCCCACTCGCCGGCGGCGATGAAGCGTTCGCCCGCCGCCGCGTTGCTAGTCATGGCGCGGATGTGCAGGTCGGCGACGTCGCGCACGTCGACGATATTGAATCCGAGCCGGGGCACACCCGGAACTTGGCCGGCCATCAGCCGGCGGACGACTTCGATCGACCCGGAAAAATCGTCGCTCAGCACCGGCCCGACCACCAGGGCCGGGTTGATGGTCGCGAGGGTAGTCGTGGCGTTGGCCGCCCTGATCAGCTCCCAGGCGGCCTTTTCGGCGAGGGTCTTGGAGCGGCCATAGGCGCCGACCCTGACATCCGCGCCATTGGTCCAGTTGGTCTCGTCCGCCACCCCGTCCGGCGAGTCGACGCCCCGCCCGGTGGCGGCTACCGACGAGGTCATCACCACCCGGCGCACGCCAGCCCTGATCGCCGCGCCCAGGGCGCGCAGCGCGCCGCCGCGCGCCGGGACGATCAGCTCGTTTGGGTCCTTCGGCTCGGCGATCGAGATCGGCGAGGCGACGTGCAGCATGTAGTCGCAACCGGCGGCCGCCGCGTCCCAGCCCTCGTCGCTGAGCAGGTTGAGCTGATGGAAGGAGAGCCGGTCGCCGGCGTCGGTGAGGGCGCCGACCAGGGTCCGCACCCTTGGCTCGCTCTTCAGGTCCCGGACTGTGGTGCGAACGTCGTAGCCACGACGCAGGAGTTCGATCACGCACCAGCTGCCGATGAAGCCCGAGCCGCCGGTCACCAATACGGTTTCGGCCATGTGCGTCTCCGCCAAGCTGTTGCAGTGTGGCAAAACTAGCGCGCCGGCCCGAACAAGCCAAACAGGCCGCCGTCGAAGCTCTCCCGCGATTGACTTGGCGGGGGCCCCAGCGTAGCAAGCGCCCCTCCAGATTCGACCGCAAGCGAGCGCCCGAGACCCATGAACCTGCTTTCGTCCAACACCAAGCCTGGGATGGCGCCGTGCGGCGTCGTCAAGGCCGCTCGCGAGGAGATCGCCGCCTAGGGATTCCACTCTTAAGGAAGCCAAAGCGTTCCACCCCTCCCGAGCCAGGCAGCTCCGGAGGGGTTTTTCATATCCGCCCCAACTCATCCGGCGCCGCCTGGTTCGGGACCTGACCTGAAGGCCCCCAGCCGTGACCCAGTCCGCCGTGACCGAGTCCATCGAAGAGACCGTTCTGAGCCCCGCCGGCCCTTCTCCGGCGGCGCGCCGTCATGCCTGGCCCTCGTTCGACGAAGCGCGGGCGCTCTTCGCGCTGGCCGGTCCGCTGATCGTCACCCAGCTCGCCCAGATGGCGGTGTTCACCACCGACGTCATCCTGCTGGGCCGTTTCAGCCGCATGGCCCTGGCCGCGGCGGCGATTGGCAACACGGTCTACTATTTCGCCTGGATCACCGGCGGCGGACCGGCGTTCGCAGTCGCGCCGATCATCGCCCAGATCCGCGGCCTGACGCCGGGCAATCGCGGGGGCGTACGCACGGCGACGCGCATGGGCGTCTGGGCGATCCTGATCATCTCAATCCCGATGATCGCCCTGCTGTGGCAGACCAAGGCGATCCTCATCGCCCTGGGGCAGGATCCCGTCCTGGCCGACAACGCCGGCAAGTTCGTGCGCATGGTCTCGCTGGGCCTGCCCTTCTCGCTGGCCTTCCGGGCGCTCGGCAGCTTCGCCACCGCCGTCGGCCGGCCCAAGGCGACGATGTGGGTGATGGCCGGGACCATCGCCTTCAACGGCCTCGTCGGCTGGACCCTGATCTTCGGCCGCTTCGGCGCGCCGCGCCTGGGCATCGTCGGTTCGGGGACGGCGACGGCGCTTTCGAGCGTCTTCAGCTTCCTGGCGCTCGCCGCCTTCATCCGGCTCGACCGCGAACTCTCCGCCTATCGCGTCTTCACGCGCTTCTGGCGGCTGTCAGCCGACAAGCTGAGGGAGGTGTTCCGCCTCGGGTTGCCGATGGCCATGACCATGATGTTCGAGGCCATGCTGTTCAACGTCATGACCCTCGTCATGGGTTCGTTCGGCGTGACGTCGTTGGCGGCGCACCAGATCGCCCTCAACGCCGCCTCGATCACCTTCATGGTGCCGCTGGGCCTGGGAATGGCCGCCACCGTACGCGTCGGCCTGGCGGCCGGGGCGGGCGACCTTCATGGAGCCAGACGCGCGGGCCTGACGGCCAACGTCATCGGCCTCGCCTTCATCAGCCTGTGCGGCGTGGCGATGGCCCTGTGGGGCGGACCGATCGCCTCGCTTTATGTCGGCGGGCGGGCGGCGCAGGACTTGGCGGTGATCGCCATGGCGGCTGTTTTCCTGAAGGTGGCGGCGGCGTTCCAGGTGTTCGACGCCGCCCAGGTGATCGCGGCCCAGTCACTGCGCGGCCTGAAGGACGCCCACGCGCCGATGTACATCGCCGGCGGGTCCTACTGGATCGTTGGCGCGCCGACGTGCCTGATCCTGGCCTACGCGTTCCACATGCAGGGACTGGGGGTTTGGATCGGCCTGGCGGTGGGCCTGGCGGCGGCGGCGGCGGCCCTCACCGTCCGCTTCCTGGCGCTCACGCGGTCACGCTAGCCTCGAGGCCCAGGCGTCGGAACTGAACCTCCGGCGCCTGGATCTCAGCCAGCGCGCGGGCGAGGCGGCCGGCCGCTTCCGCCTCCTCCGCGCCGCCGGCGAGATTCTTCTCTTCCGCCGGATCGGCGGTCAGGTCGTAGAGTTCGCTGCCCCGGAAGCGGGTCGCGGCCCAGTAGGGAATCGCATCGCCCGCTTCCCAAATCTGGCGCAGCACCGGCACGCCGCTTCCCGGCATCCTCGCCAGCACGGCCCGGTCGTCCGGCAACGGCAGCTCCCGCGCCTGCGGCAGGACGTGGGTCGGCATGGTCGACCAGCGGTTGGAATACATGGCCAGCGGCGCATTGGCCCCCGTCGGGGCGCGGGCGTATTTCCGGTCCTTCTCGATCAAGTGGACCTCGCGGCCCCAGACGCCGGCGAGAACATGATCGCGCACAGCCTCGCGCTCGCGGCTCAGCAGCGGCAGCAGGGAGACGCCGTGCGTCTTTTGACGAGCGGGCGGCAGGGCGAAGATCGCCTCCAGGGTGGCGAAGAGATCGACGCTGGTGGTCAGGGCCTCGCAGTCGCCAGGCTCGAGACCAGGCGCCGCGATCAGCAGTGGGATGCGGGCGATAGTCTCATAGAGCGGGGCGCCCGGCTTTCCCCAGATGTCCTTCTCGCCCAGGTAGTGGCCGTGATCGGTGGTGAGGATCACCAGGGTCTCGTCCCACAGGCCCTTCTCGCCCATAGCCGCCAGGACCTCGCCCAGCCACTTGTCGATCATGGAGAGCTTGCCGCCGTAGGCGGCGCGTACCTGGACCCCTTCCCGCTCGGTAAGGACGCCTTTCGCCTTCCCGCCCACCACATAGGGCGGCCAGATGAGGTGCGGACCGACCCAGTCGGGGTCGTAGAGGCTGGCGAAGGGTTCGGGCGTATCGAAGGGCTCGTGCGGGTCGAACTCGTCGACCATCAGGAAGAAGCGCTCGTGGGCGCCGGCGTCCTCCCTCAGCCAGCGCGCGGCGGCCGCAAGGGTGCGGGGACCCGGAAAGTCCGCCTCGCCGCGAAACCAGCCGCGTGAATTATCGTATGGCATGCGCGGACGGCCGAACGCCGGCGCGCCGGCCCAGGACGGATCGGCCCGGGTCTTCCAGGCGTCGCCCTCGTGGCCCCTCTGGTAGTCCCAGGCTGTGAAATCGGTGTGGTAGTTCTCCCCGCCGCGCTCGAAGAGGTGCGGATGGTCGCTGATCAGTTGCGAGACCACGCCGGCGGCCGACAGGCGGGCGGTGATCGCATCCTCCCAGATCTCCACCGAGCCCCACGGCTTCCACAGGAAGTCGAGCGCGCCGCACAGGATGTCATGCCTGGCGGGCATGCACGGCAGCGAACCGACATAGTGGCGGGTGAAGCGCACCGAGCGGGCGGCCAGGGCGTCGATGTTGGGCGTAGCGAATTCCGTCCCGCCGTAACAGCCCAGCATGTGCCGGTTGAGACTGTCGAGGAGCACGAGGACGACGTTGCGGACCGGATTCATCGGTCCTGTTTCGGTCGGACCGGCGCGGCCGTCCAGCCGGAACTCACCGGGGCAGAAGCATCATCGCCGCCGCAACGCCCATCACTGCCGTTCCGGCCCAGCCGAGGACGATCAGGGAGCGGCTTGCCACATAGGGACCCATGACCGACTTCTTGCTGACCAGGATAACGATCACTGCCATCAGCGGAACGGCGACGACGCCATTGATGACCGCGCTCCAGAACAGGGCCTTCATCGGGTTGATCGGCGAATACTGGATGACCAGTCCGAGGAGCACGCTGACCGCGATCACGCCGTAGAATCCGCGGGCGTCCCGAGTCCGGCGCTCGAGGCCCCATTTCCAGCCCATGGCCTCGCATAGGGCATAGGCGCCCGAGCCCGCCAGCACCGGCACGCCGATCAGACCGACCCCCAGGATGCCGAGCGCGAACAGGATGAAGGCGAAGTCGCCCGCCAAGGGGCGCAGAGCGCTCGCCGCCTGGGCCGCGGTCTGGATGTCGGTCACACCGGCCACATGCAGCGTGACCGCCGTCGCCAGGATCATGCAGAAGGCCGCGACGTCGGAATAGAGCATGCCGCTCCAGGTGTCCCAGCGGATCCGGCGAAGTTCCGGCGCGGCCTCCGGCGATCCCAGCGCCAGAGCGCCGCCGTGCCTCGCCTGCATGTCCTCCACCTCCTCGGAGGCCTGCCAGAAGAACAGGTAGGGGCTGATCGTCGTGCCGAAGATGCCGACCACCACGGTCGCCGTCGCAGCATTGAGACTCAGCTGCGGCCACACGGTCCGCAGCGCCACCTGGCCCCAGGGAACATGGACCGTGAACAGCACGGCGGCATAGGCCAGGAGGGACAGCGTCAGCCACTTCAGGAAGCCGACGTAGCGGTGATAGGGAACGAAGATCTGCAGCAGCAGGGTTATGAAGACGAAGACGATCGTCATCAAGTGACGGTTGACGCCGGTGACCAGCTCCGAGACCTCGCCCATGGCCGCGACGTCGGCGGCGATGTTAAGGGTGTTGGCGATCAGCAGCATCACCACCACCAGACGCAGGACCGGCGTCGGAAAGGCGGTCTTGATGTTGGCGGCCAGGCCCTTGCCGGTGACCCGTCCGATCCGCGCGCAGATGGATTGAATGGCCGCCATCAGCGGGTAGGCCAGCGGCATGGTCCACAGCATGTTGAGACCGAATTGCGCGCCCGCCTGCGAATAGGTGGCGATGCCGCTGGGGTCGTCGTCGGCCACCCCTGTGATGAGTCCAGGGCCGACATGGGCAAGTGGGTTTGTCTTCAGGCGGCGCCAGGCCGCGGCCAAGGCCCCGGACGGCGGGGGAGCGTCGATCGGGATCTCGCCAACCGGCATCCGCGCCCTCGATCCTCTAGGGACCTACCCGGAAATCCGGTGATCCCTCTATCCTCAATAGTCGGATTCGCGCGCGCCCCACGGCAAGCGATTGATCGGGATGATCCGCTGGGGGCATTGTACGCTGACGGGTCAGGCTCGATGAGGGACGACATGCGGGTCAAGGACATTCTTCTGGTTGCGCGCGCCGCCGAGCCCTGCGAGGCGCAGCTGGCGATCACCGCGCGCATGGCGGCCGAGTTTGACGCCCTGATCGACGGCGTCTGCGTCTACCCGGCGCCGGACCTGTCGCCTGACGATGATCGCGCTAAAGCCAAGAAGGCGATCGAGCGCCTGGTGGCGCCCATCGAAGCTGCCTACCGCGCCGCGATCGCCGATCATGGCCATTCGCGTAGCTGGTCGAGCGGCGAGGCGGAGGAGCGCACCTGGGCGCTGATCCGGCAGGCGAGATTCGCCGACCTGGTGGTGGCCGGCATTCCCGGTGATGACTCATTCGCGCGCCGCCTTGTGGAGTCCCTGGCGATCAACAGCGGCGCGCCCTGTCTGCTGACGCCCTGCTCGGTGAAGACCGACAAATTCGAACGCGTCATGCTGGCCTGGGACGGCTCGCGCGAGGCCAAGCGTGCGATGGAGGACGGCCGCGTCTTCATGGCTGCAGCCAAGGCGGTCCGCGTGATGATCGCCCATGAGGACGGCGACGGCGCGTCCTACGAGGACCACGGCGGCCATCTCCTGAGCCACCTTTCCCGCCACGGCATTCACGCCGAGCTGAAGGTGGTGTCCAAGCCCGGCGGAAAGATCGGCGATGTGATTCTGGGCGAATGCCAGGCCTTCGCGGCCGACCTGCTGATCATGGGCGCCTACGGCCATGCGCGCTCCCGGGAGGTTGTCTTGGGTGGGGCGACACGGACCATGCTCGCCCGCGCCGCCCAGCCGGTGTTGATGTCGCACTAGGGCTCTCGCCGTTCTGCTCTTGCGGGGCGGCCTTCCGGCGCCTAGGTGAAACCCGTTCACGAACCCGCGGGAGATGGAATGCCATTCCGGTCTGGCGCCGTCATGTTGGCATGCCTGTTGGCGATAGCGAGCGGTTCCCATGCGGGCGCGGCGGGGAATCAAGAACGCGAGTGGCGGGCTGCCTGCACGCATGACGCCCTTGTTCACTGCACTTTCTCGGCGTTGAGGGCCGACAGGACGGGCATCCGCAGCTGTCTCCTGAAGCGTCTCGACAAGATCTCGGCGCGCTGCCGCGCCGATGTCGAAGGCGTGAGCGCGGACAACGATCGGAACACTGGCGCGGAGTCAGGCGCGGATGCGGCCGGCCCCCCCGAAAATGCGGTTTCGCCGCGCTGATATCCCTGGGAACCGGTCCGTGGACCGCAGGCCCTTCGCCGCCTAGAAAAACAGCCGGCCGCCGACGAGCGCCAGGGTCGAAGCCAGGATTGTTCGCAGCAATCCCTCCGGCGCCCGAGACGCCAGCAGGCTGCCGATGATGATCCCGGGGACCGATCCGACGAGCAGCGAACCAAGCAGAGAGAAGTTGATATCTCCCATCAGCCAGTGGCCAAATCCGGCCAGAAGCGTGAGGGGCACGGCGTGGGCGATGTCCGAACCGACCAGCTTCGCCGCCGGCAGCTTTGGGTAAAGCACCAGAAGAACGGTCATCCCGATCGCGCCCGCGCCCACAGACGACAAGGACACCAGAACGCCCAGAACCACGCCGAGCCCGACGGTGAAACCCGTGCGCTGGCCTGGCTCGAAATCGCCGACACGGTCAGCGAAGTATTTCAGGATCATCCGCCGGAAGAGAATGGCGATGGCGGTCAGGATCAGGGCCACACCCAGAACGTTTGTAATGGCTCCGTGGCCGGTTTGAGCCTTGGCGTGAAAGTGAACCATCGCCAGCAGCGTGAGCGCGGAGGCCGGCACGCTTCCGGCGGCAAGACGCCCGACGATACCCCAATCCACCGTTCGGCTAGCGCCATGGACCGCAGTGCCCACACTTTTGGTCGCTCCGGCGTAGAGCAAGTCAGTGCCCACGGCCGTTGAAGGGTGAATGTGGAAGAGAAGGATCAACAGCGGCGTCATCAGCGAGCCGCCGCCCACGCCGGTGAATCCAACCAGCAATCCGACTGCTAGGCCGGAGAGCGCGTAGAGCGGTTGGATGTGCGAAATATAATCCATCTCTCACCGATAGGATTTATCGAATAAGCTCTAGCTAGAGATCGTCCCTTCCTTGGTCAATCCAGACTGTCGACGATTTTGACTCTTGGCGGACCGGCAACGAACCGTCCAACCATGGCGGCCTCGGCGAAACCCGCCTGGCGCACAAACGACAGGATGTCCTCCGCGCGACCCACCGGGACGGCGATCAGCAGGCCGCCGCTCGTCTGGGGATCGGTGAGCAGGTCCAGGCTCCACGGTTCAAGCGCTTCCGAGCCTTCGACAACGTCGCCATAGCTGGCCCAGTTCCGCGCCGAGGCGCCGGTGCGCACGCCATGGCGCAGGAAAGCTTCGACGCCCGGCAGATGCGGGACCCTCGCCGGCGCGAGTTCCAGGGTCAAGCCCGAGCCGCGGGCCATCTCCAGGGCGTGACCGAGAAGGCCGAAACCGGTGACGTCGGTCACCGCGCTCGCACGGCCGGCGAGGTCGGCGCCGACGCTGTTGAGGCTCGTGGTGACGGCGATCAGCGCGGCGTAGCCGGCCTCGTCCAGTTTTTCTTGCTTGAGCGCGGCGCTGAGCACCCCGACACCCAGCGGCTTGGTGAGGATCAGGACGTCGCCGGCCGAGGCGGTGGAATTTCGCAGCAGGCGATCCGGATGAACGAGCCCCAGGGCCACGAGGCCGTAGATCGGCTCGGCGCTATCGATGGAATGGCCGCCGGCGATCGGAACGCCGGCCGCCGCGCAGACCTCGGCCCCGCCGGCCAGGATGGCGCGGATGGTCTCGGCGGACAGCTTGTCGACCGGCATGCCGACCAGCGCCAGCGCGAGGATCGGCCGGCCGCCCATGGCATAGACGTCGGAGAGGGCGTTGGTCGCGGCGATCCGGCCGAAGTCGTGCGGATCGTCGACCACCGGCATGAAGAAGTCCGTGGTCGCCACCAGGGCCTGGTCGGCGTTCAGGCGCCAGACGGCGGCGTCGTCGCCGGTCTCGGTGCCCACGAGAAGGTCGGCGAAGCCAGACATGAGCGGTTGGTCCGCCAACAGCTCGCGCAGCACCGCCGGCGAGAGCTTGCAGCCGCAGCCGCCGCCGTGGGCGAGCGAGGTCAGACGGACGCTCACGCGCGGGCCTCGAGGGAAGCGATGAGGCCGGCGATCCGGCGCGCCGCCTCGTCCTGCCGATCGGCCGTGAGATCGTCCATCGCCACCTCTCCCAGGCTAGGCCGTTCGTCCTTGCGGCGGGCGCGTAGGTAGGCCGGATCATAATGAAGCTCGGCAAGCTCGGCGGCGAGAGCGGCGAGATCGCCCGCGTCGACCAAGGAGCTCCAGGCGGCCACGCGCTTGCGGCCATGTCGCCCAGGCAGCGCCGCCAGCGTCGTCTTCAGGCCCTCGCGATCGATGGCGATGTCGGCGTAGGCGCTGAGAAGGTAACGCACCCTGGCCTCGCGCGGGGCGGAAAGCTCGATCCGCGGCGCCCTGGCCATCGCCTGCCAAAGGGTCGGCGGCAGAACGATCTCGCCAATCTTTGAGGATTCCGCCTCGACGAGTGTCGGCCGCTTCGGGTCGAGGCGCTCGAGATCGACGATGAGGCGGCTCTCGAACATCTTCTGGCTCGGTTGGGGACAGCCCAGCCGGGCGCCGAAGAGCGAGCCGCGGTGGCCGGCGAGGCCCTCGAGGTCGAGCGTCTGCACGTCCAGAGCGGCGAGGCGCCCGAGGATCTCAGTCTTGGCCGTGCCCGTGAAGCCGTCTAGCAGCACGAGGTTCTGCAGGGACGGCCCGCCGTAGAGTCGGGACATGACCTGCCGCCGCCAGGTTTTGTAACCGCCGGCAAGGCGGCTGGGGCGCCAGCCGACCTGCTCCAGCACCGTGGCCATGGCCAGAGACCTCTGGCCGCCGCGCCAACAATAGATCAAGGGCGCGTAGGAGCCGGGTTTGTCCTTCAGCGGGCCTTCCAGGTGGGCGGCGATATTGCGCGCCACCAGGGCCGCGCCCAGGCGGCGCGCCTTGAGGCGGGAGTCCTGGACATAGATCGTGCCGACCTCGGCCCGCTCGGCGTTGGACAGCACCGGCAAGTTCACCGCCCCCGGCACATGGTCGAGGGCGAACTCGGCCGGCGTGCGCACGTCGACGATTTCGTCGAACCGCCCCCGGGCGGCGGCGTCGAGACGGTCGGTGACCTCGCTCATGGTGGCCAGATTGTCAGCCGGGGCTCCGGCTGTCGACGCGGACCTTGTTGGCGCGCTCTCTAGTGGCACTGATCGGCGAATGATCGGACGACCGTCAGGGAATCATCATTCCGCCAACCTGTCGCGCCAGGGCGATCGGGCGTTTCCTCCGCTTCGTCAGACGCCGGCTTATCCGGCGACAGTTTTAAAGGGAATTCGAGAATGTCGACGATGCTCGCCGAGGTTCGCCGCACGCACCCGACCGGCGCTCCGGCGCTCGAACTCGTGGGCGCCCCGCCGCCGGCGGTGAAGGCGCGCCAGCTCTTCGAGGAAGCCAGGGCGGTCTCTCTCGACCACCTTCGCGGCCTGGAGGAGGCGCTGGTGAGCGTGGGCGAGCAACTGGACGCGGTTGTCGAAGGCGGCGATCTCTATGCCGCGGGACTGCGGGAGTTCGCCCAGAAGCTCACCAACGATCTCACCTGGAAAACCAAGACCCTGCGCATGCTGTCGCAGCGACAGGCCACAAGCCGGGCGTGAAGCGCCGCCCCGGGCTGGCGCCCTGACCGCCGGGCCGCTCACACGGTCGGCCGTGCATCGAAGCCATGGATGCCCGGATCGCTCGTTTCGGAGCGTTCGACCGAAATGACTCTGGCGGCGGGGGGTCCGCGCCTGCAGGCGTCCGCCAGCTGGTCCACCGCGTCCGCCCTGCCTGCAGC
>DASXGB010000319.1:0-9836 GCA_036489325.1 Caulobacteraceae bacterium | reverse complement strand
CGCCGCTCGGCTCGTGTTCTGCCCTCATCCCGCCCATGCGCCCAGGTTCGCCTTTTCCGCCCGGCCGTGCGAGAGCTTGGCGCATGATTCGAGGCTCACGTCATTGGCCGGATGACTGAACCCGCGCGTACGACCGCACCGTCACGCAGTCGCCTCACTGCGATCGCCCAGGACCTCTCGCCGATCCCGGACTGGAGCTCGACGAGGGCGCTGATCATCGGCGCTGTGGCGATTTGGCTGATCGTCTGCGTGGTGATGACCCTCACCAACAACGCCCTCCCCGGTTTCCGCGACACCGACGACGCGACCCGCCTGATCATGGTCCGCCAACTCCTGGCCGGCCAGGGCTGGTACGACCAGGTGATCCATCGCATCGACCCGCCGCACGGCCTCCTGATGCACTGGTCGCGCCTGCTCGACGCAGGCTTGGCGGCCATGGTCGCGGGCCTGCGCCTGTTCATGCCCCAGGTCCTGGCCGAGTACTGGACCCGTTTCGCCTGGCCTCTGATCTGGATCCTGCCAGGCGTGGTCGCCGGCCTCGCCCTGGCGCGCAATCTCGGCGGCCGCGCGGCCGTGCCGATCGCCGCGCTGCTGATGGTCATCGACATGGCCCTGTACCGCCAATTCTACCCAGGCCGCATCGACCACCACGACGTGCAGATCGTCATGGCCGCGATCGCCGCGGCCTGCGCCACCGCGCGGCGGGATCGGACGCGCTGGGCCTTCGCCGGCGGCGCTGCAACCGCTTTCGGCCTGGCGGTCGGGCTGGAAGCCCTGCCGCTGCAGGCGGTGATCGGCGCGAGCTATGGCCTCGCCCTGATGCGGGATCGCAAGCAGGCCGGGCCGGCCGCCGCCTACGGCGTGACGCTGGGGCTTGGCGCGGCGGCCCTGTTCCTGATCCAGACGCCGCCGACCCGCTGGGGGCTGCCGGTTTGCGATGTCATGGGCGCCAACCTGGTGGGCGGCCTGGCCGTCGCCGGCCTCGGACTCGCCCTCTCGGCCTGGATCGCCAAGGTTTCGCCCTGGTGGGTCAGATGCCTGGCGGTAGCCATCAGCGGCGCGGCGGCGCTGGCGACCTTCGTCGCCGCCGACCCGGCCTGCCTGCACGGGCCGTTCGTCGGCATGGACCCCTACGTCAAATGGTTCTGGCTCGACCGGATCCAGGAGATCCAGCCGCTGCCGACGATGATCAAGATGAGCCAGGCTGCGGCCGTCGCCGCCCTGGCCATGGGCGTCCTGGCGGCCGCGGCGGCGGTCTATCTCGTCGCGCGGCAGGGGCGGAGGCTGGAGACGTCCGCCCTCCTGGCTCTTGGCGGCGTCCTCCTCTCGGGCCTCGTCGCCTGGTTCGCCTGGCGCATGCAGGACTATGTCTACTGGCTGGGCGTGCCGGTTCTGGCCGCCGCCTACAGCTATCTCGCCCGTCGCTATCTGGCCGAGCTGATGCTGCCGACGGTGCTGGCGGCCCTCGCCATCTCGCCGGTGGCGATCGGCATGGCCGCGGACGCAGCCACTAACGCCTGGTACGCCGTCAGCATCAAGATCGCGGCCCATCCCCATTTCCGCTCCCACTATGTCAACGCCGGCCCCAGGTGCTTCGCCGCCGCCGCCTACAAGCCGCTGGCCGCCCTGCCTCCCGGCGAGGTCATCGCGCCACAGGACCTGGGTCCGTTTATCCTGGTCTACACCGGCGACACGGCTTTGGCCGCGCCTTACCACCGCGTCTGGCCGGCCATCCTCGAGGCGCACGAGACGTTCGCCTTGCCGCAGGGCCAGGCCGAAAAGATCGCCCGCGGCTTCCACGGGACTTACGTCATCGACTGTCCGCCCTATCCGCTCGGCGCCCCAAAAGGGAGCCTCGGCGACGACCTGCGCCACGACAAGGTCCCGGCCTGGCTGAGGACCGTCTCGGCGCCCGCGGGCGTGCTCAAGATCTACCAGGTACAGTCCGCAGCCGGGGCGAAATGACGCATGGGAGCGGCGGCAACCCGTTCCTACCTCACGGGTTGAGGGGCGAGTTACAGCCGCTGAGCCTGGCGGCCAGTCGAGCCGGGATATGGATCCAGCCATTCGGCCCTGGGCGAGCGCCCTGGCCGCCTATCTGATCAACGAAGACGCCGCTTCCGCCGCCGAATACGCCCTGACCCTGGCGGTGCTGGGCGGTTGCGCGCTCATCATCCTGCATGTCCTGGGCGCGCGCATGGGGTCGACCTTCAACAAGGTCGCCAGCTTCCTGAACTCCTGACGGCCGCGCGGGGCCGTCCGATCGTCCCGCTCAGGCGGCTCTGGTCAGCCTGAGGAACTCCTGCCGCGTCCGGGCGTCGTCCCGGATTGCTCCGGTCAGGTGGCTGGTGATCATGTGCGAGCCGGTCGTGTTGACGCCGCGCAGCGACATGCAGCTGTGCTCAGCCTCGATCACCACGCCCACGCCTTTGGGCTTCAGGATCTCGTCGATCGCATGGGCGATCTCCGACGTCAGCTTTTCCTGGATCTGCAGCCGCCGGGCAAAGCCATGGACGACGCGGGCCAGCTTCGAGATGCCGACGACGCGGTTGGTGGGCAGGTAGCCCACATGGGCGTGGCCGAGGATCGGCAGCATGTGGTGCTCGCAGAAGCTCACCACCGGGATGTCGCGCAGGACCACCAGTTCGTCGTAGCCGCCGACCTCCTCGAAGGTGCGCTCGAGATAGTCGCGAGGATTGCTCTCGTAGCCGGCGAAGAGCTCGCCGTAGGATTTGGCGACGCGCGCCGGGGTCTCGCGCAGGCCCTCGCGGTCCGGATCGTCGCCAGCCCAACGGATCAGGGTGCGGATCGCCTCCTCGGCTTCGGTCTGGGTGACCGCCTTGGGCGCCATGTCCATGTCCGCTCTCCTTCAAGCCAAGCTGCACGTGCTTGTGGAAAAGGCCTGGCGCGCCATGACTTCCACGTCCACAGACTCTAGGGTCGCACCTTGGCCCTTTCAATGTGAGCGACCTGGACAATGCCCGACGACGCCTCCGGTTTTGAGACGATGAGCGCCACAGCGCAGGGCAAGCTGAAGAGTCTGATCGAGCGCATCGAGCGCCTCGAAGAGGACCGCAAGGCGGTGGGAGCGGACCTGCGCGAGGTCTACGCCGAGGCCAAGGGCGAGGGCTTCGACACCAAGATCCTGCGCAAGGTGGTTCGCCTGCGCGGTCAGGACAGCGCCAAACGCCAGGAGGAGGCGGCGCTTGTCGACCTCTACATCGCGGCCATAGGAGGCCTGTGAAGCGAACCCCGACCGATCCGAAGGCGCAGGCCAAGCGGTCCGCCCTCAACGCCCTTCGCCGGGCGCGGCGAGCGGCGCTTCGCGGCGGCGTCGAGCTTTCGGACTGGGAAGGCGAGTTCCTGGGCTCGGTTGAGCAGAGAGTGGAGACCTTCGGCAGGGCTTTCGCCGACCCGGAAAAGGGCGCGCCAGGCCAGGCCCTCTCCGGCCGCCAGAACGTCAAGCTCAGGGAGATCGCCGCCAAGGCCAAGGGCAAGCCTCCAAGAACGCCCCAAAGATCGTCGATGAGGCGTAAGCCCAAGCCGGATAAGCGATGAGCGTGGCGGGGGGGAAGCCGAGGGCCGGCTTAGTCGGCGACGCCTTCTGGGGCGCGAGCTGTGCCGCGGTTGGCGGTACCTATGCCTGGGCGCTCTATGCCCTCAACCACGGGGCCTTCTTCAACGACGACAGCCAGGAAGCCTTCGCGCCGATTTTCATGGCCATCGGCCGCGCGCTGGGCCACGGCCACTGGCCGGTGCTGACCCTGCAGATGCTGAATGGCGGGGCTCTGGCGAGCGAATACCAGTACGCCATCTACAACCCCTTCTCCCTGTTTGCGTGCTGGGTCGCTTCGCAGTTCGCCGACCAGGCGACGGCGGAGGCCATGATCGCAGGCCTGCACTACGCCGTGCTGGGCGCCGGCGCCTTCGCCTTCGCCAGAGCCTGCGGCGCCAACCGGCCGTTCGCGGCGCTCGCGGGCGTGGCCTTCGTCGCCAACAATTTCCTCTACTACTGGCTGGCGGAGAGCTGGATCACGGGCCTCGTTTCCATCGCCTGGATGACCTGGGCGCTCGCCGGGATCATCAAGGCGCACCAGAGCCGCTGGGCCTGGGTCGGCGGCGCGGTCGCCACCGCGCTGACGGTCACCTCCGGCTGCTACCATACGGTGGTGATGCTGGGCATGGCGACGGCGGTGATCGCCCTTGTCCGCTGGCGAACGGAGGGCGTCCGGCAAGCCATCGCGCCGCTGGTCTCGGCCGCCTTGGGCGTGCTGTTGGCCCTCATCGCTGTGCTGCCGGTGCTGGCCATGAGCGCGGTCACCGTCCGCAACGGCGGCCTCAACAACGCCGGCCAGCTGGCGGTCGACCTCTATGGTGTGCTGGCGCCCTCGAGCCCCTTCCACACAGGCCACATCGTCGACTTCGACGGACCGGCGAGGCTCGCCGCGCCGATCTATTTCGCGGGCTGGTTCCTGCTGCCGCTGCTGCCGCTGATCGACTGGAAGAAGCTCGGCCGGCCTTCGCCGACCCTGATCGCCCTCGTGGGCATGGCCGCGGTGTTTGTCATCGCCACCCAGGGTCCGGAGCAGGTCTTCTCGATCCGCTATCCGATCTGGAACCTGGCGCCCCTGCACCTGGCCCTTCTGGCGGCCTTCGCCCTCGTCGCCTCCAAGGCGGGCTTCGCAGAGTTGAGCCGGCCGCGGGTCTGGGGCGTGGTTGGCATCGCCTATTTTGGCTGGCTGGCCTCGCTTCAGGTCCAGCCTGAGATGCGCCTGGCCGCTTTCGCCGCGGCTCTGGCCATCTGCGCGCTGGCGGTCATCGGCGGGTTGCTGAACCGCCGCTGGGCCGGCGGGTACGCCGCGGTCGGCATCGTCGGTGTGGCGCTTTTCGCCGCCGCAACGCACCTGGCGATCCGGACCAACCACAATCAGCTCGACCGGCGCCCGCCGACCGCGGCAAGCGCGATCTCGGACCTCACGGCCATTCCGGCCTCCGCCGGCGTCTTCCTGGGAAACATCGACGAGGCGAAGACCTGGCAGGCGCCGGAGATCGAGACCGCGGCCATGGCCCTGGCCCACGGCGGATCCAACCCGTTCGGCTATTCGCCGGTCGGCCACGAGGCCTTTTCCAGGCTCTTCTGGATTCAGCTCTGGGGGACGCCCCTCACCGTCGGCATCGGCCGCCCGTTCGCCCCGTCGGGCTATGGCCAGACGACCTGGGTCGATCTGCTGCGCGTCGATCAGGTGGTGATCCCGAAGGTCGGCGACCGGCCGGCGAGGATCGCCGCCCAGGCTGGGACACGCTGGCGCGTGGCGGCCGAGCGACCTTACACAGTGACGCTCCAGCGGGCCGCCCCGGCGGCGCGCGGGCCGGGATCGCTCGCCTGGACGAGCCCTGGCCTTGTCGTCGCGCCCGTTGGACTCGGAACAGCGGAGGCCGAGACCCTGAAGATTTCGGCTCGCGCCGGACACGGCGATCGCCTGGTCTTCGACCGCTTGGCCGTCCCCGGCTACAGCCTGGCCTTCAACGGCCGGCCCCTTCCGCTCAACCTCACCGCCACGCCACTGATGACCGTTGCCCTGCCGGACGGGCCGGACCTCGGCGCGCTTACCATCCGCTACGCCCCGCCGGGCTGGGGCCTGGGCCTCGCGGCCGCCCTCCTGGCCTTGACCGTGCTGGTGGTCGGCTGGGCCCGCTGGCCGGCCCTGGTCGGCACCGCCGCGAAGCCGGTGTGAATTCAGGCCGTGCGGCGGGGCCGCAAAGCCCCTAAATCGACAGCCATGGACGCCCCGATCGACCGCCCCGAGACGCCGCCGCGCTGGCGTCTCGACGATCTCTACACCGGTCGCGACGATCCTGGGATCGAGGCCGACCTCGCCGCCGCGGCGGTCCTGGCCGACCAGCTCGCGGGCCTGGAAGGCGCCTTCGTCGCCGCCCGCGGCGAACCCGCGAAACTTGGCGCCCTGATCGATCGGGGAATCGACCTCTATGAGCGGGGCGTCGACAAGGCCTGGGGCGTCGCCGCCTTCGCCTCGCTGGCGGCCTCCACGGACCACGACGATCCGGCGTGGGCGAGACTCGAGGCTGACGTGCGTGAGCGCCTTTCGGCCAACGACGCCAGGACGCTGTTCTTCTCCCTCGAGCTCAACACGCTCGAGGACAGCGAGATCGCCGCCGGCCTCGCCGCCCATCCGGCCGCCGCCCGCTGGGCGCCGTGGCTTCGCCGGGTGCGCCTCTCGCGCCCGCACGAGCTGACGCCCGACCTCGAACGCATGGTGGTCGACCGCGCCCCGGCGGTGGCCAACTGGTCGCGCCTGCACGACGACATCCTGGGCAGGCTCGTCGCCCGGGTCGGCCGTGAGCGCCTGACCCTCGCCGAGGCGCTCAACCGCCTCAGCGACCCGTCGGCCGCGCGCCGAAAGGCCGCCGCCCAGGGCCTCGGCCAGGCGCTGGCTGAGCGCGAGGAGACCCTGGCCCTCGTCTACAACACCCTCGCGGCTGAGAAGCAGGTCGAGGACCGCTGGCGGCGGTTCGCCGATCCGGCAGCGCCCCGGCATCTGGCCAACGAAGTCCCCGCCGAGGCAGTCGCCGCCCTGGAGACCGCGGTCGTCGCCGCCTATGAAAAGCTGAGCTGGCGCTACTATCGCCTGAAGGCCAAGGCCATGGGCCTGCGAACCCTCAACTACTGGGACCGCAGCGCCCCGCTCACCGAGGCGCCGCCGCGGTGCTATTCCTGGGGCGAGGCCAAGGCCCGGGCGCTGGAGGCGTTCGGCGGCCTCTCGCCCACCTTCGCCGGCGCAGCCGAGCGTTTTCTCGCCGCACCCTGGACCGACGCAGAGCCGCGCAAGGGCAAGCAGTCCGGCGCCTATTCGCACCCGGTGACCGCCAACCGCCATCCCTACGTCTTCCTTAACTACATGGGCGAGCGCGGCGATGTCCTGACGCTCGCCCACGAGCTGGGCCACGCCGTTCACCAGACTCTGGCCGCGCCCAACGGCACCCTCCTGGCCGACACGCCGCTGACGCTGGCCGAGACCGCCTCGATCTTCGGCGAGGGCCTGGTCTTCGAGCACCTGCTGGCCGAGGCTGCCGGCGCGGAGCGCCGCGACCTGCTCGCCGGCCGCATCGAGGACGCCCTCAACTCGGTGGTCCGCCAGATCGCCTTCCACCGCTTCGAGACCCGCTTCCACGCGCAGCGGCAGGCCGGCGAAGTGTCGCCGGAGGCGATCGGCGCGATCTGGCTGGAGGTGATGGGTGAAAGCCTCGGCCCCGCCGTGCGGCTCAACGCCGGCTACCAGCACTATTGGGCCTACGTCAGCCACTTCGTGCACACGCCCTTCTATGTCTATGCCTACGCCTTCGGGAACCTGTTGGTGGAAGCCCTAATGGCGGCGAGGGCCAGCGACCCGGCCGGTTTCGCGCCACGATACGAGGCGCTCTTGGCCGCCGGCGGTACGCGCACCTGCGTCGAGGCGCTGGCGCCCTTCAGCCTCGACCCGCGGCAACGGAGCTTCTGGGACGCCGGCTGCGATCGCCTGGCGCGCCTGGTGGATGAATTCGAGGCCCTGGTTTGAGCCCGCGCGATCCGGAGCGCGACCGGTTCTCGGGCCGCGTGGCGCGCCTCGCCAAGGTGGGCGCGGGCCTTTCCGGCGCGGCGGCCAGCTTCGGGGCCAACGCCCTCCTGGCCGGGGGCGACGCCGACGCCCGCAACGCCCGGGCGCTCAAGGAGGCCCTCGGCCGCCTGAAAGGCCCGCTGATGAAGGTGGCGCAGATGTTCGCCACGGTGCCGGATCTGCTGCCGCCGGAGTTCGCCAGCGAGCTCGCCGAGCTGCAGCAGAACGCTCCGGCTATGGGGGCCTCGTTCGTGCGCCGGCGCATGGCCGCGGAGCTTGGCGCCGACTGGCGCGAGCGCTTCGCCGACTTTGACCTCGTCCCGGCGGCCGCCGCCTCCCTTGGCCAGGTCCACCGCGCCACGGCGCACGACGGGCGCGCGCTGGCGGTCAAGCTGCAGTACCCGGAGATGCAGAGCGCCATCGAAAGCGACCTCGCTCAGCTGCGTGTGCTGATGGGTCTTGCCCGACGGATGAACGCGGCCCTGGACACCAGCCAGGTGGTGGTGGAGATCGGCGAGCGCCTGCGCGAGGAGCTGGACTACGACCATGAGGCGCGGGCCATGCGCCTCTATCAGTCCTTCTTCGCAACCCGTGACGACATCGCCGTGCCGGCGCCGGATGCCGCGCTCTCGACGGGCCGGCTGCTGACCATGGACTGGCTGGCGGGCGAGCACCTGATGGCTTTCAAGGACGCGTCCCTGGAGGTGAGGAACCGCGTCGCCCGCCTGCTCTTCGAAGCCTGGTGGACGCCGCTCACCCACATGGGCGTGATCCACGGCGATCCGCACCTCGGCAACTACAGCTTCACGCCGGGCGCCGGGCGGCTGAACCTCCTGGACTTCGGCTGCATCCGTGTCTTTCCGCCCAGCTTCGTCGGCGGGGTCGCGAGCCTCTTTCGCGCCCTGGTGAGCGACGACCGCGAAGCCGAGGCCGAGGCCTATCGCGCCTGGGGCTTCAAGGACCTCACCAGCGACCTGATGGACGTGCTCGGCCTCTGGGCCCGGTTCATCTTCGCCCCGCTGCTGGACGATCGGGTGCGCACGGTGGCCGACGGCGTCGCCCCCGGCGCCTACGGCCGGCGCGAGGCTTTCCAGGTGAAGAAGGCCCTGGACGAGAAGGGGCCGGTGACCATCCCGCGCGAGTTCGTGTTCATGGACCGTGCGGCGATCGGCCTCGGCGCCGCCTTCCTGCACCTGGGCGCCGAACTCAACTGGCGGCGCCTTTTCGAGGCCTCGCTGGAGGGTTTCTCCGAGGGAGGACTCGCGGCGCGCCAGGCCGAGGCGCTGCGGGCAGTCGGACTCGGCGGCTGAGCCCCTCCGTCGCCACCATAAATCACCATAGACATGGTGATTCCCCCGTAAAGTATGGTGTGGGATGACCTTGTCATCCTGCAAGCTGGGCGGGCGCCGGCGGCGAGGCAAAATCGGCCACCATTAACGTCCATAAACATGGACGATTCCCCATTAATAATGGTGTCCAGCGACCTTGACATGTGGCCCGTCTGCAGCCCGCGCAGACTACCGAAGAGCGCCGTAAGAGCGGGCGTTTCACCGTAAATACGGACGGCATTGACCGGACTCGTCGTGACTGGCACCGTAGTTTCCAGCGTCGCCCACACGTTCACGATTTCAAAGACCGATCGGATCTCGCCGATTTGGCGCGCATTATGCAATATTCAACGCGGGCGGTCAACCATCAATCGTCGTTAGTCCTGCCGCGACGCCCGTATGCCGAGCGGCACTATGGCGAGATCCTTCTAGCCATTGCCGAACGCCGCGCCGATCCCGTCTGATTGGCGCTATGATATCGCCCAGCCAGATGCCGGCTGGAGACGATTGCCGATGAAACGCGGATGGCCCGAGACCAGCGTTGCGGTCGGGCGGCCACTGTTCCTCATCAACATGCGCACGTACCGCGAGGCGCGGACGGCGTCGGGAGGTCACGCGAATGGCTGACGGGGGAGCCGGGCGGAAGCCGATTATCGTCGGGCCGGACGAGGGCCGCCTGTATCCGATGGGCCGGATGCGGGCTGTGTTCAAGGCCGACCGGGACGAGACGGCCGGCCGCTATTCGGTCTCGGAATGGTGGCTGGAGCCGCGCACCGCCGGGCCCGGCGAGCACAGCCACGAGGAGGACCACATCTATTACGTGATCTGCGGAACGCTCAGCGTGCAGGTCGCAGGCGTATGGTCGGACGCGGCGGCGGGCAGCTATGTGCTGATC
>DASXGB010000314.1:0-1953 GCA_036489325.1 Caulobacteraceae bacterium | reverse complement strand
CCTCTGCGTCAAACCCATGTGGTGACGCCTGCCGATCGCCTCTGTAAGATTCGCCTTGGCGGCACGGCCGCGCGGAGATGAATCGCCATGCCCTTGGTCGGTCCCTTGAAGCTGAAGGCGCAGCTGCTGTGCGGGGACGAGCTGGCCATGGGGCCGGGCAAGGCCGATCTCCTGGACGCGATCCAGGCCGAGGGCTCGATCTCGGGGGCCGGCCGCCGGCTGGGCATGAGCTATCGCCGCACCTGGCTCCTGGTCGACGCCATGAACCGCTGCTGGTCCGAACCGCTGGTCGAGGCCACGCCGGGCGGCGGCGAGCACCGCGGCGCGCGGGTGACGCCGGCGGGCCAGGAGGTGCTGACGGCCTATCGGGCGCTCGAGGCGGCGGTGGCCCAGGCGGCCGAGGGCCCGCTCAAGGCGCTGAAGCCCCGCCTGCTGGAAGAACCCAAGGTGTCGCAGCACGGACCCTCGCCGCCAGATCTCTCGCAGAGTGGGGACTAGCGGCCTATCCTGCCGCAACCCATGCTTGATTCCCCTTCGACGCCCCTGGACGAGGCGACGGCCATCCTGCGCCGAACCTTCGGCCATGCCGCCTTCCGCGGGCTGCAGGTCGAGGTGATCGCCGAGGTGCTGGCGGGACGCCACGCCCTCGCGGTGCTGCCGACCGGCGGCGGCAAGAGCCTGTGCTACCAGATCCCAGCGATGATGCGCCGGGGCGTGGCCGTCGTCGTCTCGCCCCTGATCGCGCTGATGACCGACCAGGTCGAAGGCCTGATCCAGTCGGGCGTGGCGGCCGCGCGGCTCGACTCCGACGCGACCCTCGACCATCGCAGCGCCGTGTGGCGCCAGATCGAGGCGGGCGAGCTCGACCTGCTCTACCTCTCTCCCGAGGGCCTGATGCAGCCGGCCATGCTCGACCGCCTCGAGCGGCAGCAGATCAGCCTGATCGCGATCGACGAGGCCCACTGCGTCAGCCAGTGGGGCCACGACTTCCGTCCCGAGTACCGCATGCTGGGGCGTCTGGCCGAGCTGTTCCCCACCGTGCCGCGCCTGGCCGTCACCGCCACCGCCGACGCCCGCACCCGCGAGGACATCCGCGCGGAATTGCGGCTCGGGGACGCCCGGGAGTTCGTCGCGTCGTTCGCCCGACCCGAGTTGCGCCTGTCGGCCGAGCGCAAGCAGGGGCGCGGCGACAAGCGAGTGATCGAGCTCGTCAAGGCGCGGCCGGGCCGCTCGGGCGTGGTCTATTCCGGATCGCGCGACGGCGCCGACCGCCTGGCCGAGGCCTTGCGCGCCGAGGGCGTTCCGGCCCTATCGTACCACGCCGGCCTCGACCGCAAGGTGCGCAGCGAGCGGCTGATGCAGTTCCTCAACGCCGATGAACAGGTGATGGTGGCGACCATCGCCTTCGGCATGGGCGTCGACAAGCCGGACGTGCGCTACGTGATCCACGCCGACCCGCCGGCCTCGATCGAGGCCTATTGGCAGGAAGTGGGGCGGGCTGGGCGCGACGGCGAGCCGGCCGAGGGCATCACCCTCTACGGCGCGGCCGACATGGCCTGGGCCTTCCGCCGTATCGAAGGGCGCGAGGTGTCCGACGAGGTGCGGATGGGGCAGGGGCGCAAGGTGCGCCAGCTCTACGCCATGCTCGACGGCATGAGTTGCCGCGCTGCCGCCGTGCGACGCTATTTCGGCGAACCGGGGGTCAAGCGCTGCGGCCAGTGCGACCTCTGCCTGGATCCGCCGGAGGCTATCGACGCCACCACGGCGGCGCAGAAGGCCCTGGCCGCAGCCCACCGGCTGGGTGGCCGCACCGGGCGCGGCCGCATCGTCGACCACCTGCTCGGCAAGACCAAGGACCCATCGCCCTCCGAGGCCGCCCTCACGACCTTCGGCGTCGGCCGCGAGCTCAGCCCGGCGGCCTGGCGCGACCTGATCGACCAGCTCCTGTTCGAG
>DASXGB010000287.1:0-3059 GCA_036489325.1 Caulobacteraceae bacterium | reverse complement strand
TGTTGAACGCCAGGTCCGGCGCCATGCCCTTGAAATGCTCCGGATTGAACGGCAGCAAATCCTGGAAGCGCAGGATCAGATAGAGCACGAGGAAGCTGGCGGCGCTGAACGCCAGCACAGAGACGGCGTAGGCGAACCAGTACTGTTGGCGCGCCGGATCGACGCCGAAAGCGCGGTAGAGACCGCCTTCTGCAGGTCGGAGAACCGGATCGAGCCAGGTTCCCTCGCCCTTCCAGACCCGCGCCAGATAGGCGCCTAACGGGATGGCCAGGGCGATAGTGATGGCGAGGGTGAAGACGATCTCACCCCATCCGCTTGCGCTCATGGGATTTCAGGTCCCTCTCAGAATGTGACGGGTCAGAATTTGTCCGGTCGCAGCAGGGCGGCGACCATGTAGGCGCCGATCAGCAGGGCCCCGAGGCCGTAGATGAGCTCGATGAGCATGGCTCACACCCTCCTGAGGCCAATGGCGTAGAGGACGAAGACGCCGACGATGGCGAAGCCGGCGGCGATATAGATGAGATCGGACATGGGCGACTCCGCTTCGGCGCGAGATGAATGCGCGGAGCGAGGGCATAGGACGGAAGGGCGTAAGGCGGCCATTCCAATGCTGGCCGCGGCGCATAAGGACCTTATAAAGGTGCGAGGCCGCTCGGAGCATCGCGCGGCGCGTTGACCCTCACCGCCTTCTTGCTCACCATGGGTCCCTCAGGCAGGAGGACAATCATGGCCGACGGCGACGGCATGGCGCGGGCGAAATTCTGGTCGATGACCGAAGGAACGGCCGAGGACTGGATGGCCATCGGCGCGGCCAGCCGGCCGTTCCAGGAGGCCTATGGCGACCGCCTGATGGCCGCCATGCGCGAGCTCGGAAGCGACGCCGGCGGCTTCGCGGTCGATCGCCTGACCCATTCGCTGCAGACCGCGACCCGCGCCCACCGTGACGGACGCGACGAGGAATATGTGGTCTGCGCCCTGATCCACGACATCGGCGACCTGATGGGACCGGCCAACCACGCCGAGGTCGGCGCGGTGATCATGAAACCCTACGTTTCGGAGGCCAACCACTGGATGATGGACAAGCACGGCATCTTCCAGGGCTATTACTTCTTCCACCACATCGGCCTCGACCGCGACATGCGCGAGCAGTTCCGCGGCCATCCGCACTTCGAGTACTGCGCCCAGTTCTGCCATCTGTACGACCAGTCGGCTTTCGATCCGGACTATGACACCGCGCCCCTGGAGTTCTTCGAACCCATGCTGCGCCGGGTGATTGCCCGCCCGAAGAACTCGATCTACGGCCGCGCAGCGGTGTCGGCGGAGACGGCCTAAGCCCCCGAATCGCTGAAGATCGCCTCGATCGGGGCGCCGAACAGGCGGGCGATGCGGAAGGCGAGGGGCAGGCTGGGATCGTATCTGCCGGTTTCGATGGCGTTGACGCTCTGACGCGAGACGTCGAGCTGCTGAGCCAGGTCGGACTGACTCCAGCCGCGTTCGGCCCGCAACACCCGAAGGCGGTTTTCCATCACGTCCGCTCCACCAACCTGATGGCGACCTGGGCGACGCCCAGGGCGATGCAGAACACGAAGAAGACGAATCCGGACTCGAACGGCGAAACGTGGGCGTATTCGATCAGGAAGTCGCGCACCGTGGCCGCCGCCAGGGCCGCGCCCGTGGCCCACAACACCGCGCGGATCAGGAGAGCGCGCTGATATTCGTCGGTCTCCTCGACGAGATAGCGGCCGACGGCGCCGATGGCCCCCAGGATCGGCAAGGCGGGAAGGATGGCGGCGGCATAGAGCCAGGCGCCGGCCGGCGGCTCACTGCTCTTGAACCACTGCCGGACGATCAGCAGGACGAGGATGAAGGCGCCCATGGAACCGGCCAGCCGCAAAAGATAGGCCCGTTCGGCGCGAGAGCGCGAGATATGGAACGTCATTTTGGGTCTCCGTGAATGACAAGCACACTTTACAAGTCATGCACTCATTGTCAAGTGTCGTTGACAAAAAGAACATGAAGCTTGTCACACATCCCTCTTGCCAGCCGCGTCCGCCGAGCGCGGAATAGGGGCTCTGGGAAACGTAGGAGAGAGCGCGATGGACGACATCGCCGACATCGTCCGCAGTGACACCGTGGCGACGACCAATGGACCCGTGCGTGGCTATCGCGACGGCGATCTCGTCATCTTCAAGGGCCTGCGTTACGCCGCCCCGCCGCTGGGCGCCTTGAGGTTCCAGCCGCCCGCCCCGCTCAGTCCGTGGAGGGAGCCGGCCGAGGCTGTGAGCCTGGGCGCGCCGGCGATCCAGGTCAGCGTCCCGCCCGGCGAGACCACCGGCGGACGCAGCGCCGGCGATCCTCCGGCCCCGGGGCAGCCCGGGACGTCCGAGGACTGCCTGTTCCTCAATGTCTGGACGCCGGGCCTGTCGGGCGCGCGGCCGGTGATGGTCTGGCTGCACGGTGGTGGCTTCGGCAATGGCTCCGGCGGCGCGGCGATGTATGACGGCGCGGCCCTCGCACGGCGCGGCGACGTGGTGACCGTGACCGTCAACCACCGGCTGAACGTCTTCGGCTATCTCAATCTGGCCGAGTTCGGCGGTCACCCCTCCTCCGGCGTCGCCGGCATGCTGGACATCCTCGCCGCGCTCCGCTGGGTGCGCGACAACATCTCGGCCTTCGGTGGCGATCCGGCCAACGTCACCGTCTTCGGCGAGAGCGGCGGCGGCTGGAAGGTCTCGCTGCTCATGGCCATGCCGGGCGCCCAGGGCCTGTTCCACAAGGGGATCATCCAAAGCGGCCCTGGCCTGCGCGGCCTGCCGCCGGAACGGGCCGGCGAACTGGCCAAGGCGGTGCTGGCCAAGCTCGGCGTCGCCGACGCGAGCGGCCTCGCGGACATCCCCGCCGCCGACATCCAGGCCGCCGCCAACGCCGCGGCTGGAGCCGAGCTCCTCCGCGGCTTCACGCCCTCGATCGACGGCATCGAGCTGCCGCGCCATCCCTTCGAACC
Organism: Caulobacteraceae bacterium; assembly: GCA_036489325.1. GTDB lineage: Bacteria > Pseudomonadota > Alphaproteobacteria > Caulobacterales > Caulobacteraceae > Acaudatibacter. The sequence continues at coordinate 55 of DASXGB010000287.1, read as the reverse complement.
GGACGCCGCCCCACTCGGCGCGCCCATTCCGGTGATGGTCGGCACCAACAAGGAC
>DASXGB010000270.1:0-2302 GCA_036489325.1 Caulobacteraceae bacterium | reverse complement strand
GGAGTTGGGCTTCGCCATCCAGAAGATCGGCGAGACCGCCGCCGTGCCTCTGACAGGCTTCTCGGTTGAGGGTCGCCGGCTCGGCAACATCCGGCGGAGCTGGCGACGAACGGGCGACGAAGGCGGCTGCTTGACAGTGGTTCCGGCGGGCGAGGCAGGGCCGATCATGGACGAACTCCGGCGCGTTTCCGACGAGTGGCTCGCCCACCACGCCGGCGACGAAAAGACCTTTTCGCTCGGCGGTTTCGAACCGCCTTACGTCGCCGAGTTCCCCACCGCGGTGGTGCGCGCAGGCGGCCGGATCGTCGCCTTCGCCACCCTGTGGACCACGGGCGCCGGCTCGAGTTTCTCCATGGACCTGATGCGCTACGCCGATGATGCGCCCAAGAACGTCATGGATTTCCTGTTCGTCGAGCTGATGCGTTGGGGTCAGGAGCAGGGCTACGAGTCATTCGAATTCGGCATGGCGCCGCTCGCCGGTCTCGAAGAACGACGTCTGGCCCCGATCATGTCGCGCGTCGGCCGCCTGCTCTTCGAGCGCGGCGAGGAGATCTACAACTTTCGCGGCGTACGCCGCTTCAAGGACAAGTACGACCCGGTCTGGCGGCCCCGCTACCTGGCCGCGCCGCAGAAGTGGGCCCTGCCGATGCTGCTGGCCGACGTCGGCCTGCTGTCGTCAGGCGGCGTCGCCGGCCTGAAGTTCGACCCCCGCGCGCTGTTCGGGCGCAAGGACTTCGACCGGGCGGCTTGATCCGACCTGGGCGCGCCACCGCGCTCCGCGATCTGCCGCTCGGCGCCGAACAGCTGTCGGGAGTCCTGACTTTCCGCTGGGATATCGTGCTGCCGAGCTAGCGGCGGCGCGCTCAGCAGTGGGTCGAGTGCTTGCCGATCGCGTGGCCGGCCAGGGCGCCCCCGCCGGCGCCGGCCAGCACACCCACGATATTGCCATGAGTGATCGCGCCGCCGATCAAGCCGCCCCCGACACCGCCCGCCACCGCGCCGACCGTGCCGTTGGTGCTACGCCGCTCGTGGCAGCTGCTGTAGTGGTGAACATGATGATGATGATGATTAGGCGTTTGCGCGAAGGCCGGAACGGGCGCGAGAGCGGTCGCCAGACTGGCTCCGGCCGCGGCGCATAAAGACACGAACTTGAGATACATAGGCGAATTCACTCCTCGGCGATGGGCGTTCAGTGGGATCGAAACGCCCAGAAAGCTTAAGCGTTCAGCGGCTCGCGCCACATACTCCACAACATCGGTCCGTCCGGCCTAGGACGATGCTCGGAAATGACATCGAAACCGTGCCGGCGATAGAGCGCCAGGTTTCTCTCGGTTTGTGTCTCGAGGTAGGCCGGCCGGGAGGCGGCGTCGAGGCGGTCCGTCGCCACCTTCAACAGTCGCGAGCCGACGCCGTGGCCCTGCGCCGCGTGGGTCACGCCCAGGAACCACAGATAGGCGTGAGGCCGCTCCATGGGATGGTGCTTGTCCATGTCGGCGCGCAGGGCCAGTAGCCGGCCGAAGCGCACCAGGCCGGTGGCGTTCAGGAGCACAGGGAAGGCCCGCAGCTCATCCCTGAGCGGCAACGGACCCAGGGCCTCGAAGGGCATCCAGATGGCCGCTGCGCCGCCGCCGGCCGGGCGCTCGATGCGGCCGCCGCTGGCCGCGCCCATGCGCACGATCAGGCGGAAGAATCGCAAACGCGCCTCTACGCGCTTGTCGTCGTCGCGCAGGAACCAGTCGAAGGCGACATCGTCGGTGAAGGCGTCGGCAAGGTCGGTGGCCACGGCGTCGAGATCGCCGTCGCCGGCCATAGACGGCGTTTCGGCCTCGCGTCGCATGGCCTCGATGTCCATCACACCAGTTCCGAGATCTTGATCGCCGCGCGGCAGCCGGCGCGGACGACGAACGAGAGCAAGCCATACATCGGCGCCTCGCGCGCGCCATGACTTTCAGCGTCGTCGCGATGGGCCAGCTCGTCGGCGCGGAAGGCGGCCAGTTCGCGGCCGAGGTCGTCCTCGCGCCCCTCCAGCTCGGCGATTTGGCGCGCATAGTGGTCTTCGATCACCGTTTCGACCGCTTCGGTGCAGGCCTCCGCGGCTTTCTCACCGATCAGGGCGGCGCCGACGCCGAGACCGAAAGCCGCCGCACGCCAGACCGGCGACATGAGCGTCGGCCTGACGCGCCGTTCGCAGAGCAGGGCCTCGAAGCGGGCCAGGTGGACGGCCTCGTGGTTCTCGAATTCGGCCATCCGCCGGGCGGCTTCGTCCCGGCCTGCGGCTTCGAAGACGGCCCGATGGCCGCGA
>DASXGB010000253.1:0-10110 GCA_036489325.1 Caulobacteraceae bacterium | reverse complement strand
CACGAGCGGAGCTTGTTGAGCTGCATCTGTGGCCATCTGCGGCCATCTGTGGATCCCTCTTACTTTCTTTGGCGCCGTAAACCCTCACCCGGTCACGCGCCGGGCGCGTGACTCGACCTCTCCCTCAGGGAGAGGTGTAGATAGACAAAACAGGGAGCCGCGGCATGTCGAGCACCATGGGACTTTCGCCTGAGGTCCTGGCGTATCTGCAAAAGTGGGGCGTGAGCGAGAATCCGGTGCTGGCCAAGTGCCGGGCGGAGACGGCGTCGGATCCGCGGGCCGGGATGCAGATCAGCCCGGAGCAGGGGGCGTTGATGCAGGTGCTGGCGACGGCGATCCGCGCCCGCCGGGCGCTCGAGGTGGGGGTGTTCACCGGTTATTCCTCGACGGCGACGGCGCTGGCGCTGAAGGCCATGCACGGGGCCGACGCCGAGCTCATCGCCTGCGACCTCTCCGGCGCCCTGATCGACCGGGCCGCCGGCTACTGGCGCGAAGCGGGGGTGGAGGAGATCGTGACGCCGCGGGTGGGGCCGGGGGCCGACACCCTGCGCGCCTTGCTGGACGAGGGCCTGCATGGGCATTTCGACCTGATGTTCATCGATGCCGACAAGACCGGCTATGACGCCTATTACGAGCTGGGGCTGGAGCTGCTGCGGCCGGGCGGTCTCATGCTGATCGACAACATGTTGTGGAGCGGGGCGGTGGCCGACCCCAAGAATACGTCGGGGGACACCGTCGCGCTACGGGCGCTGGCAGCCAAGATCCACGCCGATTCCCGCGTTCTGGGAACGCTCGCCAGTATCGGCGACGGGCTTTCCGTCATCGTGCGAAAGTAATTCTCTCCACAGCCGAGAGCGCTTTTTCTCTATCGGGGGCTTGGCAAGGGCGCGGTTTTGGCCATTCTCTCTCTGTGAGGGCCGCTGCGATCGCCGCGACGGGCCTCTTTGGGAGCGAGAATACTAACATGGCAGATAAAAAGCCAAACGGGCTTCAACAGGTTCTGAAACCCTCGTCAGAGTTGTCGGCGATTGTCGGCTCCGCTTCACTTTCCCGCGGCGAAGTCGTTTCGAAGATGTGGGCTTACATCAAAGCCAACAAACTCCAGAACCCCGCCAACAAGCGCGAGATCCTGGCCGACTCCAAGTTGAAGCCGGTCTTCGGGGGCAAGGATAAGGTGAACATGTTCGAGATGAACAAGCATCTCGCCAAACACCTCAAGTAGACCTCGCACTGCCGAATCGATTCGCACTTCTCCCCTTGCAAGGGCGAGGGGAGAAGGCTTCTAGAGGTCGGTTCGGACCTTCAGAAGTTCCGGGAAGAACTGAGAGTCCAGGACGCGCGCCAGGTAACCGAGGCCCTGACTCCCGCCGGTCCCCATCTTGCCGCCGATGATTCGCTCGACCGTCTTGAGGTGGGCGAAGCGCCATTGCTGGAAGCGGTATTCCAGGTCGACCAGCTTTTCCGCCAGCTCATAGAGATCCCAATGGCGCTCCGGGTCGCGGTAGACCGCGAGCCAGGCCGCCTCGACGGACGGGGAGGGCGTGTGCGGCGCCCGCCAGTCGCGATCCAGCACGGCCGGGTCGATGGCGAAGCTGCGCCGCGCGAGCAGGCGGATGGCCTCGTCATAAAGGCTGGGCTGGCCGAGCATGACCCCCAGCTGGGCGTGGATCTCCGGGGTGGCCTCGTGCACGGCCAGCGGCCCGGAGCGGCGCGCGCCCAGGACCAGATCCAGCATGCGGTACTGGTACGACTGGAAGCCCGAGCTCTGGCCGAGGGAGGGGCGGATCAGGCGGTATTCGCTGGGCGTCAGGGTGGCCAGGACATCCCACGACTGGATCATCTGGGCCTGGATGCGGCCGACGCGGGCGATCATCTTGAGCGCGCTTTGCAGATCGTCGGCGGCGATGCGATCGCGCGCGGCCGTCAGTTCGTGGATCGACAACTTCATCCACAGCTCGGAGGCCTGGTGGATGATGATGAACAGCATCTCGTCGTGCTGGCCGGAGCGCGGGTGTTGGGCGCCGAGGATGGTCTCGAGGCCCAGGTAGCCGCCGTAGGTGAGATCGGGCGCCAGATGCTCGCCCTCCGCCCCGCGAGAGGTCATGGTGGTCTCTCCCTAGTTCCACGCGCGCAGTCGCCCTGCCCTTCGGCGGCGACGCGCAATTTCCACGCGCGCAGTCGCCTCGCCCTTCGGCGGCGACGCGCGCTAGTTGACGCCACTCGGCGTGAGCGCCTCGCGGCGGCCCCGCGCTGGCTCACGTCTTCCGCGCCACCCATAGTCGTCATCCCGGCCGGAGCGAAGCGGAGAGCCGGGACCCAGGTGTGAAAGGGCTCCAGCGCGTCCGGTCTCCCGGCCCAGGTCCGGGGCAGGCTCTGGGTCCCACATCTCCGCGCTGCGCGCTCGTCCGGGATGACGTGCATTGGTGAAGCTTATCCGTTGCACAAGAACGACCTAAGCAATGGAAAGCCGTCTCCGACGTTCGCAACCATCCTCCCGCTCATTCGTTGATTAGTCAGCCGCAAAAACGCCGGCTGGCGTTGTTGTCGCGGAGTCTTACGCGGTGGGAGATGCGGTGTCTGTCATTTGATCAATGGCCGCCAACGCGGGCGGTTTTCTGAACTAGAAAGGAACTATGATGAAGCCGATGAAGAAAATTGTCTCGAGCGCTCTGTTTGGCCTGGCCGCTGCCGTCATCGTGGCCCCGGCCGCCAACGCGGCGATCGTGTGCAACGCCGAAGGCGAATGCTGGCACACCCACAAGACCTATGAATACAAGCCGGAATTCGGCGTGACGGTGTATCCGGACACCTGGAAGTGGGGCGACACCGACCACTATCGCTGGCGTGAGCACAGCGGCCGCGGCTACTGGAGCAAAGGCGTGTGGATCACCTTCTGATCCACCTAACTTTTCCATGAGCCCTGAAGGGGCGGCGTCCTCGCCGCCCCTTCTTTTTTGTCTTTTGTCCACGCCCGCGCGCCCTTGGCCGGAAGCCACGGGCGCGAGCGGGCTAGTTGACCCTCCTCGGCGCGAGCGCCTCGTCGGGTTTCACCTCTCCCTAAGGGAGAGGTCGAGACGCGATCGCCAGATCGCGTCCGGGTGAGGGGTTACGCGGCTTCCTCTAGTTCCACGCTCGCTGCGCCCTCTCGCCTTGGCGAAGCCGAAGCTTCGCTACGGCGAAGCCAGGTCGGCCGCTCGCGGGCCCTAGGTGTCGCCACTCGCGCATGCGCTCGCGGCGGTGTGCCCCTCCCTCTCCCGCCGAAGAGGGTTTCTCTCCTTGAACTCGCTCTCGCGCCGATCCAAAAGAGTGATCACAGATTGGCGGAGGCGAAATGTCCGGGAAGCCGGCCCAGAAGAGCGAGCAGATCGCCGATCCCGCCGAGGCGCGCGCCTTCCTCGAGGCGAATCCGCAAATCGCCTTCTTCGAGCTGGTCTTCACCGCCATGTCCGGCGTGCCGCGCGGCAAGCGTCTGCGGCGAAGCGAGATCATGGCCGTCTACGAGAACGGTCGGTTCCTGCCGGGTTCGGTTCTCGTCTGTGATGTCACCGGCCGGGACGTGGAGGCCACGGGCCTGGTGTGGGAAGACGGCGACGCCGATCGCCTGGCCTGGCCGGCGCCCGGCACGCTCGTCCCGGCGCCCTGGCTCGGCGACGACACAGGCCAGGTCCTCACCTCGATGTACGAGTTGGACGGGACGCCCAATGACATCGATCCGCGTCATGTCCTGACCCGGGTCATCGACCGCTTCAAGGCCGACGGCCTGACGCCGGTGGTCGCCTGCGAGCTCGAATACTACCTCGTCGATCCGGCCCGCGAGGCCAACGCAGCGCCGCGCCTGGCCGCGCCCCGGAACGGTCTTCCGCCCACGCAGCACGGTGTCTACGGCCTGCGCGAGCTGGAGGATTTCGCCCCCTTCCTGCGCGAGCTGTGGTCCGCCGCCGACGCCCAGGGCGTGCCGCTGGAAGCGGCGATCTCGGAGTACGCCCCCGGCCAGATCGAGCTCACCCTGCGCCATGGTCCGGACGCCCTGCGCGCCGCCGACGAGGCGGTGATGTACAAGCGCCTAGCCAAGGGCGTCGCCGCCCGGCACGGCCTCGAGGCCACCTTTATGGCCAAGCCCTTCGCCGATCACGCCGGCAGCGGCCTGCATCTGCACGTCAGCGTGCTGAACGGGGCGGGCGAGAACATCTTCGCCGCCGCGGCGCCGCAGGGCGCGCCGCCCCTGGCTCACGCGGTCGGCGGCCTCAAAGCCTTGCTGGGCGAAAGCATGGCCATCTTCGCGCCCAACGCCAATTCCTACCGGCGCTTCCGGCCCAACTCCTACGCTCCGGTGGCGCCGACCTGGGGGGTGAACAACCGAACCGTCTCCCTGCGCGTGCCGGCCGGGCCGCCCGCCTCGCGGCACATCGAGCACCGCGTGGCCGGGGCCGACTGCAATCCCTACCTGGGCCTCGCCGCCCTGCTGGCCGGCGTGCATCACGGCCTGACCGGTCAGATCGATCCCGGGCCGGCGGTGGAAGGGGACGGCTATGCCGCGGCGGCGGCCTCGTCGGAGCGCCTGCCGGCGCACTGGTTTGCGGCGGTCGACCAGTTCGCCGCCTCGCAGGTCCTCAGGGATTATCTGGGGTCGCGGTTCGTCGACATGTTCGCCACCGTCAAGCGGGCCGAGCAGGACCGATTCAACGAGGTCGTCTCGCCGCTCGACTACGACTGGGGCCTGAAGAATGCCTAGGACCCGGCGGTCCTTGCTGGCGGGGCTTGGCGTGATGGGGGGCTTCGCGGCCGTCGGGTTCTCGCTCGAAAGCTGCACGGACAAGGCGCCGCTGGGCGCCAACGGCGAGGAGAAGCGGCTCAATTTCTACAACTGGGACAACTACATCGGCGACACGACCCTGGCCGACTTCAAGGCCCAGGCCGGCGTGGCGGTGAAGATGAGCCTCTTCTCAACCAACGACGAGTTGTTCGCCAAGCTGCGGCCCGGCAACCCCGGTTTCGACGTCATCGTGCCCAGCAACGAATATGTCACGCGCCTGCGGATCGCCGGGCTCATCCAGCCGCTCGATCACGCCAGGCTGCCGAACCTGAAGAACATCCAGCCGGCGTTCCTCGAGGCCCCGTTCGATCCGGGCCGGCGCTGGTCTGTTCCCTACACCTGGCTGGTCCAGGGCCTGGGGTATCGCAGGTCGAAGATCGACGGCGTGCCGGACAGCTGGAAGTGGGTGATGGCGTCCGACCGCTACAAGGGCCGCATCGGTCTCGTCTCGGAGGCGGACGACCTCATCGAGCTGGGGGCCAAGTACCTCGGCCATTCGGTGCGGAACATTCCGCCAGCGGTGATCGAAGAGGTGGCGGAGATGTACATCCGCCAGAAGCCGAACATCAAAGTCTTCCACCACGACGACGGCCAGGATCTGCTGCTGGCCGGCGATATCGACCTCGTCATCGACTACAACGGCGATATCGCCCGGGTGATGCAGGAGGACGCCGACCTCGACTTCGTGGTGCCGCAGGAGGGTTCGATCCTCAACTCCGACTGCCTGTGCATCCCGACAGGGGCGCCCAGGCCCGACAACGCCCACCGGTTCATCAATTTCATCCTCGAGGCGAAGAACGGGGCGGGGATCGCCGAGGCGACCCGATATCCGACGCCGAACGCCGCGGCCCTGGCCCTGATGCCGCCCGACTATCGCGAGAATCCGGTGATCTTCCCGCCGGCTGCGGCCCTGGCGAACTGCGAATACGCCGACTTCGAGGGCCTCGAGCGCGCCCACCTCCTGGATGAAACCGCCACCCGGATCTTCGCGGCATGAGGGGGGTTTTCCACGGCTGCAGCGGCGTTGCCCTTCGGCGGCCGCGCGCCCGTTTTGTCGCCGCTTGCACAAGCACTCGCGGCGGGGCGCCGTTGTTCCGCCATCCTCCGCTCATCCTGGACGAGCCGAGCGTAGCGGCGACGCTGCTGCAGGCGACAATCTCAACCGTCATCCCGGCCGGAGCGCGCAGCGCGAAGAGCCGGGACCCAGGGGATGAAGGAACGCCGGCGCGCGCCGCCCCTGGGTCCCGCATCTCCGGCCTCCGGCCTCCGTGCGGGATGACGATGATTTTTGGGGCGCGTTCCTGATGGAACAGTCCTGGACACGGGCCAAGGGGGTGTTCGGCACGGTCTTTGGGCCGCCGACGGTTTGGCTGACCCTCTTCTTCCTCGTGCCGCTGGCGATCATCTGGGCCTACAGCTTCGGCGAGAACGCGAGCCTCACGCAGATCAGCGTCAACGGCACGCTCTCGAACTACGTCCATGCCGTGCGGCCGCTCTATCTCGGCATCCTCACGAAATCCTTCTGGTTCGCGGGCCTCACCACGCTCCTCTGCCTCGTCGCCGGCTTCCCGGTGGCCATCGCCATCAGCTTCGCCACTGAGAAGACCCGGGTGTGGCTGCTGCTGCTGATCATGCTGCCGTTCTGGACCAATCTGCTGATCCGCACCTACGCCCTGATGGCCGTGCTGCGCGACGAAGGCTACGTGAACTGGACCCTGGCCTTCATCTGGAACGGCGCCAGCCACGTTACCGCCGCCTTCGGCCACACGCTGGGCGCCTTCCGCCCGCTCGAGCTGCTGCACAACGACTTCGCGGTGATCTTCGGCCTGGTCTACGTCCAGCTGCCGTTCATGGTCCTGCCCCTCTACGCCGCCCTCGACCGGCTGGACCGCTCGTTGCTGGAGGCGAGCCTCGACCTCGGCGCCGGGCACCTCGGCACGTTCCGCCGGGTGGTGATCCCGATGGCCATGCCGGGGATCGTCTCGGGGATCCTGATCACTTTCATCCCGACGATCGGCGCCTATCTGACGCCGGATCTTCTGGGCGGCCCGTCCAGCCAGATGATCGCCAATGTCATCGAACACCAGTTCAAGAGCGCCAACGACTGGCCGTTCGGCGCGGCCCTGTCGTTCCTGCTGATGTACATGACCTTCGTGGCCATGGCGGTGCAGGGCCTGGTCTCGCGGCGGCGCCAGAGGGAAGCGCTGGCATGAGCCGCAAGACCGCGAAGACGGGGTCGCGCGGACCCCTCGACTATCTCAACGCCTGGCCGATCCGCGCGTGGCTCGCCTTCACCGCCTTCTATCTTTATGCGCCGCTGATCACGCTGATGGCGTTCAGCTTCAACGATTCGAAACGCAACATCGTCTGGCGCGGCTTCACGCTGAAGTACTACCAGGCGGCCTTCACCGACGCCGACCTCATCCAGGCGTTTGGCAATTCCCTGACCATCGCCCTCATCTCCACCATCGCCAGCGTGATCCTGGGGGCGATGACCGCCCTACTGCTGTGGCGCTTCCGCTTTCCCGGCAAGGCGGCGCTGGAGGGGGTGCTGGGTCTCCCGATCGTCGTGCCGGAAATCTGCATGGGCGTGGCCATGCTGGTATTCTTCACCGAGGTGGTCCCGTGGCCGACCGAGATGCCCTGGCCGCTCAATCTCGGGGCGATCATCATCTCGCACATCTCCTTCTCGTTCAGCTTCGTGGCGATTGTCATCCGCGGGCGCCTGGCCACCTTCAACCGCGAGCAGGAGGAGGCGGCGCGGGACCTGGGGGCCGGAGAGTGGCAGGTGTTCCGGGACGTCATCGCCCCGCACATGCGGCCGGGCCTGATCGCCGGCGCCCTGCTGGCCTTCACCCTCAGCCTCGATGACTTCGTGATCACCTTCTTCACCTCGGGGCCGGATACGATCACCTTTCCGGTCAAGGTCTATTCCATGGTCCGCTTCTCGGTGACGCCGGAGGTGAACGCCGCCTCGACCATCCTCATCGTCGTCACCGTGGCGCTCACCGCCATCGCCCTGCGCCTGCAGGGGGCCGACGTCGCCAAGGCCGAAGCCGGGGAGCTCGCCTGATGGCGCGGCCCCTCATCCGCTTCGAAGGCGTCTCGAAACGCTTCGGCCAGCTCGTCGCAGTCGACGACGTGACCCTGACCATCGAGGAGGGCGAGTTCTTCGCCCTTCTGGGGCCCTCTGGCTGTGGCAAGACCACGCTGCTGCGGATGGTCGCCGGTTTCGAGACCCCGAGCAGCGGCCGCATCCTGATCGACGATCAGGACATCACCGACGTTCCGCCCAACCGGCGGCCGGTGAACATGGTGTTCCAGTCGTACGCCGTCTTCCCGCACATGAGCGTCGCCGACAACGTCGGCTATGGCCTGAGGATCGACCGCGTGCCGGCGGCCGAGCGGACCAAGCGGGTCGAAGAGGTCCTGGCGTTGGTCAAGCTGGAGGGCCTGGGCGGCCGCAAGCCGGACCAGCTTTCCGGCGGCCAGCGCCAGCGGGTGGCGCTCGCCCGCGCGCTTATCAAGCGGCCGCGGGTGCTGCTGCTCGACGAGCCATTGTCGGCGCTCGACGCCAAGCTGCGCGAGGCCATGCGCTTCGAGCTGGCCCAACTGCAGGTCGAGGTCGGCGTCACCTTCCTGTTCGTCACCCACGACCAGGAGGAGGCCCTGGCCATGGCCAGCCGCTGCGCCGTGATGAACCGCGGCCTCATCCAGCAGGTGGCTGCGCCGGCCGACCTCTACGAATTCCCGTCCAACCGCTTCGTCGCCGACTTCATCGGCCAGGTAAACCTGTTCGAGGGCAAGCTCTCGGTGGACGAGCCCGGCCAGGCGCTGGTGGCCTGCGAGGGAGTGCCGACGAAAGTCTGGCTCGACCATGGCGTCAGCGGCGCCACGGACGCCACGGTGTGGGTGGCGCTCCGGCCCGAGAAGATCGAGCTCAGCCGCGATGAGCCGCCGCCGGTCCCTGGGCGTGAAGGGGCCAATCGCCTCAAGGGCCGCGTGCGCCACATGGCCTATCTCGGCGGCTCGTCCGTGTACGAAGTGGAAGTGGAGGGAGGACGGATGATCAAGGTGGAGCGGCCCAATCTCGGTCGCCACGAGGCGGACGCCTTTTCGCCCGGGACCTGTGTCTGGCTCGCCTGGCGGGCCGACGCGGCGGCGGTGCTGCTGTCGTGAGCCGCCCGGTTCTCGGAATCACCTGCTGCAACCGGCCGTTCGGCGAGGAGACGGCGCAGGTGGCCATCAACCGCTACGTCGAGGCGGCCATGCGCTACGCCGACGTCGCCGCCCTGCTGATCCCAGCCCTGCCCGAGCTGATGAAGCCGGAAGAGGTGGCCCCGCGTCTCGATGGCATCCTGCTGACCGGCAGCCCGTCCAATGTCGAGCCGTGGCGCTACGGCGAGGCGGGCGCGCCGGACGCTGGCCCCTTCGATCCGGGCCGCGATTCCATGGTGTTCGGCCTTGTCGAGGCGATGAAGGACGCGGGGCGGCCTGTGTTCGGCGTCTGCCGCGGCTTCGAGGAGGTGAACGTCGCCTTCGGTGGAACGCTGCGGCGCGACGCCAGCGCCAGTCCAGACCTCATCCATCACCATGCACCGGAGGGAGCGTCTCTTCCGGCGCTGTTCGCCCACGAGCACGCCGTCTCCCTGACACCGGGCGGGATCCTCGCCCGCGCCTTCGACCGCGACGCCCTGACGGTCAATTCGGTGCACTACCAGGCGATCGGACGCCTCGGCGATGGCCTCACCGTCGAGGCGAGAGCGCCTGACGGCCTCGTCGAGGCGGTCTCGGCCCCTGGCGTGCTGGCCGTCCAGTGGCATCCCGAGTGGCGCGCCGGCGACCACCCCGATTCCCAGACCTTCTTCCGCCTCCTCGGCCGCATCATCCGCGGCGAGGCGCCCTGATCCGCTAGGAGCTCACCGTGAACGCACCGACCACGACCCTCAAGAACTACGACATTGCAGAGCTGCGCCGGCTGGACGTGGCCCACCACTTGCCGGCCCAGGCCGACTGGCGCGCCCAGCGCGAGGCGGGGGGCAGCCGCATCATCACCCGGGCCGAGGGCTGCGTGATCCACGACGGAGACGGCAACGCCTTCCTCGACGCTATGGCGGGTCTATGGTGCGTTCAGGTTGGCTATGGACGCGCGGAACTGGCAGAAGCCGCCCGCGAGCAGATGCTGGAGCTGCCCTACTACAACACCTTTTTCCGGACGACCGCGCCGCCGACCGTGCGCCTGGCGGCCAAGGTTGCCGAGCTGATGGGCCCGCCGCTCAACCACGTGTTCTTCAACT
>DASXGB010000241.1:0-16531 GCA_036489325.1 Caulobacteraceae bacterium | reverse complement strand
CATCGTCATGAATCTCGCCGCCCAAAAGGCGCCGGTGAAGGCTGTCGCCGCGTTCATGCAGAAGGACCCCCAGGTGCTCCTCGCCCATCCGGACGCGGGCATTCATTCCATGGCCGACATGAAAGGCCATCCGATCCTGCTGTCGGACGCCTCGATCTCGGCCTTTTGGGTGTGGCTCAAGGCCAAGTACGGCTTCACCGACGACCAGGTCCGCAAGTACGCCTTCAGCAACGCGCCGTTTCTGGCCGACAAGCGCCTCGTCCAGGAAGGCTATGTCACGAGCGAGCCCTATACGATCGAAAAGCAGGGCCATCTGAAGCCGGAAGTCTTCCTACTCGCGGACGAAGGCTACCCCGGCTACGCCAGCATGGTCATTGTCACGGACCGCTTCATCGCCTCCGATCCGAAGGCCGTGCGTGCCTTCGTCGAAGCCAGCGCCAAGGGCTGGCATGATTATCTGCACGGCGATCCAGGACCCGCCGACCGGCTGATCCTCAAGGACAACCCGGAGATGACCGAGGACGTCCTCGCCCAGGCGCGCGACAAGATGCGCCAATACGAAATCGTCGATTCCGGCGAGGCGGCGAACGCTGGCCCGGGGGTCATGACCGACAAACGTTGGGCCGACTTCTTCGCCATCGCGTCGGGGCAGGGCGTTTACCCGAAGTCCCTCGACTGTCGCGCCGCCTACTCCCTGGACTTCCTTCCGAAGGCGCCGTGACCCTCGCCCGCCTTACAGCCGTCGAGGTGGCCTATCCCCGCCGCGGCGCCGCGCTTGGCCCGTTCGATCTTGCCGTCGAGGCGGGCGAGGCGGTGGCCCTGGTGGGGCCGTCAGGCTGCGGGAAGTCCACGGCGCTTCGCCTGCTCGCCGGCCTCGAAGCGCCGACGTTAGGGACGGCGGAACTCAGCGCCGGAAAGGGCGAGACGTCCGTCGTGTTCCAGTCACCCACGCTCGCGCCCTGGCTGTCGACCGAGGCCAACGTCGCCCTGCCGCTCGACTTTGCGGGAGTTCGGCGGCCCGAAGCGCGCAGGCGGGCTCGCGATGCGCTGACCCGTGTCGGCCTTGGCGAGGCCTTCGCTGCGAGGCCCGCGCAACTCTCCGGCGGGATGGCCATGCGCGCGGCGTTGGCGCGAGCGCTGGTCACGAAGCCTCGGTTGCTGTTGCTCGATGAGCCCTTCGCGGCGCTGGATGAGATCACACGCCGACGACTGGCGGACGACCTGCTGTCGATCTGGGCCGAGACGGGCGCGGCCATGATCTTCGTCACCCACAATGTGGAGGAGGCGGTTTACATCGCCGGGCGGGTGGTGGTGATGACTCCGGGGCCGGGACGTCTTGCCGGGGAAGTCAAGATCGATGCGCCGTCGCCGCGCGCCGCCGGCTTCCGTCTGACGCCGGAGTTCCGCGCCGCCGTGGAGATGACTTCGGAGCGTCTGTCGCGCGGGATGGTCGCATGACCCGCATCCTGGCGCCCTGGATTCTGATCTTCGCCATCCTTGCGGTCTGGGAAGCCGGGACCAGGATCGGCCAGGTCCCGGCCTATCTCCTGCCCCCACCGACGGACATACTCGCGGCTTTCGGCCAGAACGCGCCGCTGCTCGCCGCCTCGGGATGGCGGACTCTCGAGATGTCGCTCGAGGCGCTGGCTGTCGCATCGGCGTTCGCCGGATTGCTGGCGCTTTCCGTGACGCTCAGCCGGACCGTGGACCGGGCCGTACGCCCGATCGCCGTGGCCCTCCAGGTGACCCCGGTCGTCGCCATCGCGCCCCTGTTCGTGATCTGGATGGGTGTCGACCATCCCGAGCGGGCGGTCGTGGCTCTGGCCGCCATCGTCGCCTTCTTTCCGGTTTTCTCCGGCGCAGCCCGCGGCCTGGCCTCGGCCGATCCGGACCTTGAGCGACTTTTCGACCTCTATGGCGCCGACCGCCTGCAGCGCTTGCTCAGGCTGCAATTGCCCTCGGCCGTGCCGTTCATTGTCGAGGGAGCCAAGGTGGCCTCGGGCCTGGCGATCATCGGCGCCGTGGTCGCCGAGTGGGTGGCCGGTGGCGGGGGGGCCCAGGGCCTGGCCTGGCGGATTCTGGAGGCCGGCAACCAGCTGCAGACCGCCAAGATGTTCGCCGCCATCCTGGCCCTGGCACTGATGGCCGCCGCCGTCCATCTCGCCTTCGTCTGGCTGGAGCGGCGCGCCCTGGTCTGGTGGCGGGGCCGCTAGGCAAACACCGCGGCAAGCTCGGCGGCAGACACGATCCGCCATGCGCCCGGCGCCAGATCCGGTGGAAGTATGAGGTCCCCGATCGCCTCGCGGTGCAGGGCGACCACATGATTGCCGGCGGCCGCGAACATTCGCCGCACCTGGTGGTATCGCCCTTCATGGATGGTCAGACGGGCCAAGGTTGGTTCGAGGGCCTCCAGCTTGGCGGACGACAACGGCTTGTCTTCACCCTCCAGCTTCAGGGTCCCCGACGCAAACAGGTCCACCTCGTGGCCGCCGAGCGGCCTGGCAAGCGTGGCGAGGTAGCATTTGGCCACATGGGATCTCGGCGCAATGATCCGGTGGTTGAGGGCCCCGTCATCGGTCGCGATGATGAGTCCCGAGGTGTCGGCGTCGAGCCTCCCGACGGTGGAAAGCGCCGGCGTGCGCCGCCGCCAACGTTCCGGGAAGAGCTCGTAGACGCTGCGGCCTGCTTCGCGGTGCGAACAGACGACGCCCAGCGGCTTGTTGAGAAGAAGAGTGAGGGGCGAGGGCGGATCGAGGGGCTCGCCGGCGACCGTCATTCGCGCCGAGAGGCTCGCGTCTGTCTGGATGTGGGCTGAAGCTTGAACAACCGCCGCCCCATCCAGCCTTACCTTGCCGGCCGCGATCAGGGCATGCGCCTCGCGCCTGGAGCCATAGCCGAGGTTGGCGAGCAGCCGGTCGAGCCGGACCCTCACTTCACCCCCTCCAGAACCTTGTAGCCGCCCTCACGCACAATCGAGCGGACCTCACCAAAGTTTGCGGCCAGGATGTCCTCGTAGGTCAGGGCGATGTTCGCCACCATGCGCAGAACGCCTCCGCTTTTCAGCATCGCCGCCGCGGTCTCGACGAACCGTCGGCCCAGACGCCGGTCCTCAGCGCCGCTATTATGGAATGGCGGATTCATCACCACGAAATCGAGGCCAGTCGCCGGCGCTTCACGAAGGTCGTGCTGACGGAAGCTCGCCCGGGGGTCGGCGATGTTGCGCCTCGCCGCGGCGATGGCGCGGGCATCGATGTCGATCAGGCGGAGGCTTTCCACTGCGTCTGATTTCAGGATCTGGAGGGCGAGCAGACCGATGCCGCAGCCGAGGTCGGCCCCGGCGCCGGCCGGAGTCCAGGGCTGCCCAAGAAGCAGCGCAGTGCCGGGGTCGACACGATCCCACGAAAAGACGCCAGGCTGCGACCAGAGGCCTAGCCCTGCGACCCACCGCGGGCCGCCCGCCTCGATCGCCCCTTCGAGACCGGCGGGCGCGGCCGGCCGCACCGTCCGGCAAATCCGATGATGGGCCTTGGCGTTCTGACGGACATCGCAGCCAAAAGTCGAAAGTTCGCCCGCCAGGCGAGCGCCGCCACGATTCTTCAGCGCCAGAACGACCAGCTCGCCACCGACTGCCAGCGCACGCAGGCCCTGGGCAAGGACGAAGCGACGTTCGAGGGTTCCAGGCGGAGCGAGGATGGTGAAGCGGCCAACGGCGCCATCCGCCATCGCCTCGATCGGTGTTGCGCCGATCACGAGGGGCGAGGTCTGGGTGGCGTCGGCTGGGACCGGCGCCAGGGTCGACGGCGGATAACCGTAGACCGCCTCGGCGGTCACGCTCGCTCCCGGGTCCGCTCGAAGGCAAGCTTGGGAAAGCGCTCGCCGACATAGCCGATCTCCCAGGCCGACTTGGCCAGGAAGACAGTCGCTCCATCTATGTCGCGAGCCATGGCGGTGCGGTGCTTGCCGGCGAAATCCTCGATAGCGTCCGCGTCTCCCTGCAACCAGCGGGCTTCGGCATATGGCGCGGTCTCGAACACAACCTCCAAGCCGTATTCGCCTATCAGGCGGTCGGCCATGACCTCGATCTGCAACTGGCCGACAGCCCCGACGACGAAATCCGAGCCGATTTCGGGTCGGAAGAGCTGGGTGACTCCTTCCTCGGCAAGGCTCTCCAGAGCCTTCTTGAGATGCTTGGCTTTGAGGGGGTCGACAACGCGCACCCGTTGCAGGATCTCGGGAGCGAAGTTCGGCAAGCCCGCGAAACGCAGGGTTCCGCTCTGCGATAAGGAATCGCCCACCCGCAGCACGCCATGGTTGGGGATGCCGATCACGTCGCCGGCGTAGGCCTCCTCAGCCAGCTCGCGGTCGGAAGCGAAGAACAGAATCGGCGAGTTGACGCTCATCTGCCGGCCGGTGTTTTCGACTTTCAGCTTCATGCCGCGAGAAAATCGTCCTGACGCCAGCCGCAGGAAAGCGATCCGGTCCCGGTGGTTCGGATCCATGTTGGCCTGGATCTTGAAGACGAAGCCGGAGACCTCGTCATCGCCGGGGGCGAGGTGCGTCTCCGCGCCAGCGCGTCGCGCTTCCACCAGGCCGGGCGGCGGAGCATAGGCGCCGATCGTCTCGAGGAGTTCGGCGACGCCAAAGCGGCGCAGGGCCGATCCGAACAGCACCGGCGTCAGGTGACCTTCGAGGAAGCTCTGAGGATCGAATGGCTTGGACGCCTCGCGAACCAATAGCGCGCCCTCCACGGCCTCTTCGCGCTCGTCCGGATCGAGGAAGGCGGCCAGGGAATTGGAGCCCAAAGCCATCGGCGCGCCATGGCTCTCCTCGTGGCGGCGGAACGGCAGAAAGCGATCGTGGCGCAAGTCGATGACGCCTTTAAAGCGGCTCCCCGAACCGGCCGGCCATGTCAGGGGCGCCGGGTCGAGGGCCAGCTTGGCGCCGATCTCGTCCAGGAGCGCAAATGGGTCCTCGGCTTCGCGGTCCATCTTGTTGATGAAGGTGATGATCGGGATGTCGCGTAATCGGCAGACCTCGAACAGTTTGAGGGTCTGGGGTTCGATGCCCTTGGCCGCATCCAGGACCATGATCGCCGTGTCGGCGGCCGTGAGCGTTCGATAGGTGTCTTCCGAAAAGTCCTCGTGGCCGGGGGTGTCGAGCAGATTGAACATCAGGCCGGCGTGGTCGAATGTCATGGCGCTGGCGCTGACGGAGATGCCGCGTTCGCGCTCGATCTTCATCCAGTCAGATCGCGTGCGCCGCTGTTCGCCGCGGGCCCGCACTGCGCCGGCCGCTCGGATCGCGCCACCCGCCAGCAGCAGGTTCTCGGTCAAGGTGGTCTTGCCCGCGTCCGGATGGCTGATGATGGCGAAGGTGCGCCGGCGCGCGGCCTCGAGCGCTGGCGATGAGGTTTCGGGCATGGCGGCGGCCCATAGAGCATCAGGCGTTCAGGTGGAACGCCTGATCGCATCGTTCTCTAAAGATCAGATGGTTGACCGCCTTCTTAACGCCTCTCCACATCTTCGGTCAGGAACCGGGCCCCGTCGGCGTCCTCGATCTCCACCACCCAGAGGTCCGGATCGAAGCGGCCGGCACGTTCGATGTAGGCGTCGGCATCCGCCTCCAATGTCGATTCAGCTGGCCGCATCCACACCATGTCTCCGTCGGGACCGATCGCCTGGGCGTAAAGCTTTGCCTGGCCAGAGCGCCGGTCGAGGGTCTTGACCAGCACCGCGCCTGACCGCGCGTCTCCCTTGCGCGCGACGGTCGCGAAGGAACCGGCCAGCTCCACCCGGCGGATGAGTGCAAAGACCCAGACATCGCTGCCGATTTCCATCGCGGCAGTATGGTCAGGCCCGCGCGAGGTTGCCAGAGCCGCCCGGAGGGGCCAAATCCACATCATGGACCAGGCCGTCATCACTCCGATCGGCGCAGTTGTGGACAACCTTGCCGACGAGCTTGATCTTCTGGGCGACTGGGAGCAGCGCTACCGTCACTTGATCGACCTCGGGCGCGAGCTCGAACCGCTCAGTGAGGCCGAGCACAGCGACGCCCACAAGGTGCGCGGGTGCGCCAGCCAGGTCTGGCTCATCGCCGAGCGCGACGGCGCCGGCCGCTTCCGGTTTCGCGGCGATTCCGACGCCCATATCGTCCGCGGCCTGATCGCGGTGTTGTTGAGCTTTTTCAACGATCGCACAGGGGAGGAGATCCTGGGTTTCGACGCGCGTGCCGCTTTCGACCGCCTAGGCCTCGCCGGGGCGCTGTCACGGCAACGGTCAAACGGTCTCTTCTCGATGGTCGAGCGGATTCGTCAGGAAGCGGCAGCTTAGGACCCGTCCGGACACAGCGGCTTCGCCCTCAGAGAGCCGCCTTGCGTTGACGCTATTCCGTCACGCCAAAGCGCTTGAACTCGTCGCTTACCTTCGGATCGGCGGCCATCGCCGCCTGCAGGTCGCGGTCGGCGTCGGCAGCGCGGCCACGGCGGCGCTCGGCGAAGCTGCGGCCTAGCAGGGATTCCGCGGTGAAAGGCTCCAGGGTCAACACCGTGTCGTACTGGGCGATGGCCTCGTCGTCGCGCTTCAGGCGCAGAAGGACGAAACCCCGGCTGTCGAGGATGTCGGCCGACTTGGGCGCCAGCTTGATGGCCGCGTCGCAGTCGTTGAGGGCCTGGTCGAGCTCAAAGCCACGGATCGCGGCTTCGTAGCAGATGAGATTGAGGGCATAAGGGCTCGCGGCGCCGAAACGGCGGGCCTCGGCGAAATCGATCTTGGCCTGGGTCTCCTGTTTCTTTTCCAGTTCCACACCGCCCCGCACGGCGAGCGCCGCGGCGTCATGCGGATCGATCTTCAACACTCGGTCGAGGAAGCCCAGTTCGTCGGCCCATCGGCGGTCCGTCTCGGACAGGAGGGCCTTGGCGAGGATCGCCGATTCGGTATTGGGGTCGATCTTGAGCGCCGCGTCCGCGTCCGCGGCGGCCTTGTCGCCCATGCTCGGAACCTGGGCCAGGATCGCGGCCCGCCCGCCCATCGCCGCCGCCGACTTGGGATCCAGGACCAAGGCCTGGTCAAAAGCGGCGATCGCGTCCTTGGCCCGGTCTGCGGCGTGGAAGGCGAGCCCCTGGGTGACATAGCCGGCCGCGGTCGTAGGCGCAGCGCCTTCAACCGGACCGGTCCCGGCCTTGGCCACAGCGCCGGGCGGAGCGATGAAGAGCGTCCGTTGGGAGAGGTCGGCCAGGGCCGCGGTCACCGCCGGGGCCTGGGCGGCAGGAAACTCGGAGGCCAGGCTCTCCTTGTCCGCGACGACGGTGAAGACGCCGTCCTTCAAGGTGGCCTGACGGCTATAGCGAACCCCCGCCACGGTCTGACTGATGTCTTGGCCCGCGATGGAAAAGCCCTTTCCACCATTGGGCAGGACGATGGTCTCCATCGAGCGCTCATGGACGGGGAAGGGGACGGCGTATGGCGCGTCATTGTGGGGGCCGGCGTCGCGCGCCAGGTCGGGACGCGTGACGATCCGCGATCCCAGGCCCTCCATGCCTTGGCCCGACCAATCGAGACTGGCCGTGCCGTCGAGCTCGAAACGTTCCTCGAACTTCACCGGGTCGAAAGTCTCGCTGACGTGAGTGATGTCGTTGAAGGCATGTTGCGTCGTCCAGAATTTTCGAAGGGTCTGGTCGCGCTGGTCCGGCGGCAGCTGGGAAAACTGGGAGTGGAGAAACCAGGCCGCATCGCCCCTGAGGGTCGTCTCGGCATGGACCTTGGCCGGCGCCGACAGGCCGGCCGTGGCGTCGAACCGGAGATTGGATTCCGTCTCCGCCCTGGCTGAGGGTGCCTGATTGAGCGCGACGAGCGCCGCCCCGGCCGATCGCACCGGCAAGGCCCAGTGGAATGGTGGGACCACGATCATGTCGAGCGGTCCGTCTCCGGGGCGGGTGCCGTCCAGCCAGTAGTCCCGGCCGTTGATGCGGGCATGGACGATCACGTGATCGAAGGCGAACATGCCCGGCAGCCGCTCGTTCATGCCATCGCCGGCGCTGCTGCTGACGAGCGCCGGTTCGGCGTCGATTTCGAGCGCATGCAGCAGCGCCAGAAGTAGGGCCGTCTTGCCCTTGCAGTCTCCGTATCGGCGCGTCCAGGTCAGGTCGGCCGGGGCGGGGATCAGGCCGCCGCCGTTCAGGGTCAGAGCGACGTAGCGGACCTGTGTCTGCACCAGGGAGAGCGCGGCGCCGGCGCGCACTTTCGGATCGCGCGAGGCCGCTGCGATCCGTTTGACCTCGGCCTGCAACGGCGAATTTGGATCGAGCCGCGCGGCCTTGTCGAACAGCGGGGCCATTACGGCCGAGACATCCGCCCATGACGCGAAGTTACTGACCTCGATCTCTCGGCCCCGCTGGAACCTCGGCGGCGCGTCCTTGGGCAGGACAACCTCCGGCGAGTCGTCAATCGCCAAGGTGTCGGTGGTCTCGCCGCCGGCGGCCTGGGACTTCATGGCCGGGACCCAGGCCGAGGTCTGAACCTTCACGCCGGCGTCGTTCGGCCAGATCATTCGTACTCGGACGCGTGAACCGGGCGGCGTATTTGGCCGGATGTCTTCCTGGATGTGGCCTTTGAGGACCGGGTCGGCGCGACGGATCGTCCAGGCGACATCGAGGATGTCGCCGACCCTAAGGTCCTCGATCTGCAGCTCAGCGGTGAGGGTCCCGTCCAGCGTCGCCTGTTCCAGCTTGGTCTCGCGGCGCAGCACCGTGAAGGTCTTGCCGCCGGCCAGGGCGTCGATCACCTTGCCGCCGCGGATGATGTGCACCTTGTGGATGGTAAGTTCGTCCGTGTCGGGGTTCCACACAGGCGCGAGCTGCCCCAGTGTCTGCAGGCCCTGCGGCGTTTGCACCTTGGCCGCCAGCTCCCAATAGGTCTGCTCGTCGTTCGGCGTGAACTTCAGCTGCAGGTCCTGAAGCAGCAAGGCGGCCGGCGCGTTGGCGTCCGATTTCGTCGGCGTCAGGCTGAATGTCGATGGTTTGACCCAGGCGGGCGGCGGCCCGAGCGTGGGCTGATCGGCCGCCAGAGCGACCTGCGCGGCCAGAACCGCGCCGGCGGCCAGGACCACTGTGCGCGCAGGCATGAAGGGCGGACGGATCATCGGGTTACGCATCAATCGCCGTTTTAGCCCAATCCGCACCGCAATGGGCAGGCCTTGACGAAGAGGCGACGCGCGGTTCGAGTGCGCCGGCGAGCGAGGAATCAATGGCGGCCTTGGCGATCACACTGGGACTGCTCGCCGTTTGCGCCGTGGCGATCTACCTTGCCTGCGAGTTCTTCACCAACGGAGTGGAGTGGCTCGGACGCGCCCTCTCGTTTTCCGAAACCGCCACTGGAACGATCCTCGCCGCTTTCGGCACCGCTCTTCCGGAAACTGTCGTGACCCTCGTCGCCGTCGCTTTCAGCGCCGGCGCGGCCGCCAAGTCGATCGGCGTGGGCGCTGCCCTGGGCGGCCCGCTGGTGTTGTCGACCATCGCCTATTCGACCGTTGGATTTACGCTCCTGCTCACGCGCCGGCCGTTCTCGAATTCGGACGAGACGCGGGCGCAGTTTCGGCGGCTCTCCCGCGACCAGACGTGGTTCCTCGGGATCTTCGCGGCAAAGATCGGCCTGGGTGTCGTCGCCTTCGCCGGCAAGGCCCTGACCGGCTGGCTGTTCCTGGCCGCCTATGGCTTTTACGCGCGGGTCGAGCTCAGAGGCGTGGGCAAAGAGGAGATCGAGGCCCCGGCGCCGCTGCGCCTCTCGCCTCGGGCCGAGCATCCATCGCTCATCCTCATCCTGTTGCAAACGCTCGGGGCTTTGGCGGTCATTTTCGAGGCCTCACGCCTGTTCGTGGGCCAGTTGGAGCGTCTCAGCCCCATGCTCGGCATGCGCCCGCAACTGGCCGCCATGCTGCTCAGCCCCATCGCGACGGAGCTTCCGGAGATCCTCAACGCCCTCATCTGGGTCCGCCAGGGCAAGCATCGCCTGGCCTTGGCCAACATCTCCGGTGCGATGATGATTCAGGCCACCCTGCCCACGGCCTGCGGCGTCTTCTTCACGCCGTGGCTTCTGGATGCGCCGTTGCTGGCGGGCGCGGCGGCGACGGCGGTCGCGATCATCGTCATGGCGGTCGCATTCGCGCGTGGCATCCTGTCACGGCGGCTGATGGCCGCCATGGGACTGATCTACGCAGCCTTCGCCGTCGCTCTGGTCGCATTCCGACTCTAGGCGGGTACGCCCGCCCCTGGCCGTTCCAGAAACGATCAGGGGCGCCGAAGCGCCCCTGATCCCTTATACGCGACGCTTTCCCGCCTTGGCCGCCTGTCGGCCGCCCTGGCCCAGGCCCATCTGCTTGGCGAGGTCCGAACGGGCCTTCGCATAGCTGGGAGCGACCATCGGGTAGTCCTTCGGAAGTCCCCACTTTGCGCGGTAGTCTTCCGGGCTCATGTTGTACTTGGTGCGCAGGTGACGCTTCAGCGACTTGAACTTGCGACCGTCCTCCAGGCAGATCAGATAGTCCTGGGTGATCGATCGCCGAACTGGAACCGCGGGTTCCTTTGGCGCTGGCTCCACGGCTTCCCCACCTGCCGCAACCGATGTCAAAGCCCTGTGAACGCTTTGAATCAGCGCAGGAAGATCGCTTGTGGATATGTTATTGTTCTCAACGTACGCCGCCACGATTTCCGCGGTCATTTCAATTATTTCGGATTTATCGTCCATGGAAGGTCTTTCGATTGATTACAGGGATTTCAATCCCGGTTACGACCCAGCACTCCACTGCACGCGCTCTTACTGTCTCCAGAACCTAGCGACAAGCGGTTTGTCGCGTTTCTGTCGTGAAACGGTTTCAAGCTTTGAGGTTTCGTCGCCAGTTGACTCAGCGGGTCAGTAGGAAGTCGGCCTTTCAACTGAAATCACGCGCCTTCCAGTGAGGCCAGATATCCGGAAGATCGGTGGAAACCCGATTTGGGAACCGTGCGGGACGCTTTTCTAGAAAGGAAGTCACGCCCTCCGCGACGTCCGCCGACTGGCCCCGCGACTGGATGGCCCGGCTGTCGGCCTTGTGGGCTTCCATCGGCTGATCGGCGCCGGCCATCCGCCAAAGCATCTGCCGCATCAGGGCGATCGATACTGGGGCGGTGTTGTCGGCGATTTCCCGGGCCAAGCTCCGCGCCGAAATGATGAGGTCGTCCGGCGCGTGCAGCGAGCGGACCAGGCCCTTGTCGTGGGCCTCCTGAGCGCTGAATACCCGCCCGGTGTAGCACCACTCCAACGCCGTCTGCAGGCCGACCAGTCTCGGCAGGAACCAGGAGGAGGCCGCTTCCATGGTGATGCCGCGGCGGCCGAAGACGAAGCCGAAGCGGGCGGCGTGTGAGGCCATCCTGAAATCCATCGCCAGTTGCATGGTCACGCCCACGCCGACCGCCGGTCCGTTTACCGCCGCGATCACCGGCTTGAGGCTCTCGTAGATCCGCAAGGTCAGACGGCCGCCGCCGTCGCGCTGCACCCCGCCGACACGGGCTTCCGTGCGGATCGGATCGGCGCTGCTGCGATGATCGAACGTGGCCGCGCCGCCCGACAGATCCGCTCCGGCGCAGAAACCGCGCCCCGCGCCGGTGACGATGACCGCGCGGACCTCGTCGTCGCCGTCGGTCAGGTCGAAGGCGGCGATCATCTCGGCCATCATCCTGGCGGTGAAGGCGTTGAGCTTGTCCGGCCGGTTGAGGGTGATGGTGGCGATCCCATCGTCCACCGCATAGAGGATCGTCTCGAAATCGGGCATGGCGGGTCTCCTGCTGCGCACCGGAAAGCCGCGCCGCTTACGTCGCGACAGTCAAGACGGCGGCTTTACGGGCGTGCGCGCCTCGACCTAATGGTTGAAACAACTGTTTGGGAAACGCGCGGAGGCTCTGATGGCCGACGAATTCGAAGCCGATTTCATCATCGTGGGGGCCGGCTCGGCCGGATGCGTGCTGGCCAACCGGCTGAGCGCGGACGGAAAGACCAAGGTCCTGCTGCTCGAGGCCGGAGGTGACGACCGGCCGACACGCGAACCCTCACAGTTCCTGTCCAACCTCATGATCCACGTGCCGGTCGGGTTCGGCTACACACTGTCCGACCCGAGGGTGAACTGGCTCTTCCCCACCGAAGCGGACGAGACCAGCGGCGGGCGGGTGCATGTCTGGCCTCGCGGCAAGGTTCTGGGCGGCTCGTCGTCTATCAATGGCCTGCTCTACATCCGCGG
The DNA here is from genome assembly GCA_036489325.1 of Caulobacteraceae bacterium. Lineage (GTDB taxonomy): Bacteria > Pseudomonadota > Alphaproteobacteria > Caulobacterales > Caulobacteraceae > Acaudatibacter. The sequence continues at coordinate 4,270 of DASXGB010000241.1, read as the reverse complement.
CCAACACGCCGATTACGACGGCTGGCGGCAGCTCGGCTGCGAGGGCTGGAGCTGGGAAGACGTCAAGCCCTACTTCCTGCGATCGGAACACCAGGAGCGCGGGGCGAGCGATCTGCATGGCGTCGGCGGACCCCTGAACGTTTCGGATGTCACCGAGGGCCATCCGGTGTCTGAAGTGGTGATGGATGCCTTTGCCGCTGCTGGCGCGCCGCGAACTGACGATGTCAATGGCGCGGCGCAGGAGGGAGCGACCTACTACCAGTTGACGGTGAAGAACGGTCAGCGGTGTTCGGCGGCGGTGGCCTACCTTCACCGGGCGATGTCCCGGCCGAACCTGCGGGTGGAGACGCGGGCGCTGGCCGCGCGCGTGATCATCGAGGGCAAGCGGGCTGTCGGCGTGGTCTATGACCGAGGTGGCGAGCGGAGAACCGCGAGGGCCGCGCGCGAGGTCATTCTGGCCGGGGGGGCGATCAATTCGCCTCAGCTCTTGCAGCTCTCCGGCGTCGGGCCCGCCGACTTGCTTCAGCGTTACGGGATCGACGTCGTCTCAGACCTGCCGGGCGTCGGCGAAAATCTGCAGGACCACTACATGATCGGCATGCGCTGGCGCATCAAGGCCAGTGTCGCGACCCTCAACCAGCGGTCCAAGGGCGTCGGAATGGCCGGCGAGGTGCTGAAATACCTCACCAGCCGTAAGGGCCTGCTCTCACTGCCGGCGGCGCAGGTGGCGGTGTTCTGCAAATCCCGCCCCGACCTTGCCGAGCCCGATATCCAGTTCCACATCCTGCCCGCGAGCATCGACATCGATGCCTACGTCAACGAGCAGAAGATGGATTTCGAGTCCGAAGGCGGACTGACCATGGGCGTTTGCCAGGTTCGACCCGAAAGCCGGGGTTACGTGCGCATCGCCTCGTCCGACCCGGCGGCTTACCCAGCGATCCGGGCCAATTATCTCTCCGATCCGATCGACCAGCAGGTTGCGGTCGCCGGCCTGCATTGGGGTCGGGCGGCCGCCGCCCAGGCGCCCCTCGCCGCGCTCATCGACCATGAGATGACGCCTGGGCCGGAGATTGACTCCGACGCCGCCCTGCTCGAGTTCGCCCGTCAGGCCGGCAGCACCCTCTATCACCCGGTCGGCACCTGCCAGATGGGCCACGGGCCCCAGGCTGTGGTGGATCCCGAACTGAGGGTGATCGGCGTCGAAGGACTTCGCGTGGTCGACGCCTCGGTGATGCCGAGACTCGTCTCCGGCAACACCAACGCCCCCACCATCATGATTGCGGAGAAGGCGTCCGACATGATCCTTGGGAAAGCGCCGGTCGGGGCCCTGGCCGCATGACCCACCCGTCGCACCATGCCCGGTCCAAACCGGAAAAACCGGCCTACATCATGGCGGCCTCCGGCGAGACGGTGACTTACGGCCAGCTCGAAGCGCGCTCCAACCAGGGGGCGCACCTGTTCCGCCAGCTTGGCCTTGCGGCCGGCGACGCCATCGCCCTCTTCATGGACAACAGCGCGCGCTACTACGAAGTGTTGTGGGCCGCCCAGCGCTCGGGCCTGCGCTTCACCTGCATCTCTTCGAAGCTGACTGCCGGCGAGGTCGAGTACATCGTCAGGGACAGCGGGGCCGAGGCGGTCATCACCTCGGCGGGCGTGGCGCCGGAGGCGTTGAAGCTGGCGGCCCTGCTCCCGGACGTGGCGCTGTTCATGGTCGACGGAGTCCAGCCGCCATACCGCAGCTTCGAGGATGCGCGCGCATCCATGCCGCAGACGCCCATCGCCGACGAGACCGCCGGCAGCGCCATGCTCTATTCCTCCGGCACCACCGGCCGTCCCAAGGGCGTCAAGCGGGCGGGCGCGCCGGCCAGTGGCCCGATCGATGCGCCCAACGGCCTGATGATGATGGGCATGGCGCTCTATGGTTGGACGCCGGACAGCATCTATCTGTCGCCGGCGCCGCTCTATCACGCCGCCCCGCTCGGCTGGTCGATGGCGGTCCAGGCGCTCGGCGGCACGGTGATCGTGATGGAACGCTTCGACGCCGAGGCGGCGCTCGCCGCGATCGAGACTCATGGCGTCACCACCGCCCAATGGGTGCCGACCCATTTCGTCCGTATGCTGAAGTTACCGGAAGCGGCGCGAAACCGATACGACCTGTCCTCCTTGAAGAGCGTGTTCCACGCCGCCGCGCCGTGCCCCGTCCCGGTCAAGCAGGCGATGATCGAGTGGTGGGGCCCGATCGTTTCCGAATACTACGCCGGCACCGAAGGCAACGGCTTCTGCGCCATCAACTCCGAGGAATGGCTGCAGAAAAAGGGGTCCGTGGGCAAGGGCCTGATGGCCGAGGTCAAGATCTGCGATGAGAACGGCGATCCCCTGCCGCCGCGAAGCGAGGGCACGGTCTATTTCGCCGGCGGCGGCGAGTTCGAATACCATAACGACCCGGCCAAGACCGCCGAGAGCCGCAACCGGCATGGCTGGACGACCCTGGGCGATGTCGGCTGGCTGGACGAGGATGGCTACCTGTTCCTCACCGACCGCAAGAGCTTCATGATCATCTCGGGCGGGGTGAACATCTATCCGCAGGAAATCGAGAACCTCATCATCACCCATCCCAAGGTGGCTGACGTGGCGGTCGTCGGCGGGCCGCACGACGAAATGGGCGAGGAGGTCATCGCCGTCATCCAGCCGGCCGACTGGGCCGAGGCCGGGCCGGCGCTGGCGGCCGAGATCGACGCTTTCGCCCGCGCCAACCTCAGCCACGTCAAGATCCCGCGGCGGATCGATTTCATGCAGGAGCTTCCGCGGCACGCCACCGGCAAGCTCTACAAGCGGCTGATCCGCGACGGCTACTGGGGCAAGAAGGACTCCGTCATCGTCTGAAGCGGGAGTTGGGCCATGGATCTGGGCCTCAAGGGCCGTCGAGCGATCGTCTGCGGCGCCAGCGCCGGGCTTGGCCGCGGCGTCGCCACCTCTCTTGCCCGCGAAGGCGTGATCCTGACCCTGGCCGCCCGTGGCGAAGACCGTCTCGCGCTCGCGGTGGCGGAGATCGCCGCTGAGACCGGCGCCACGGTAAGCGGCATCGCCTGCGACGTCACCACCGAGGCGGGCCGGGAGGCCCTGCTGGCCGCCGAGCCGGCGCCGGACATCCTGGTCAACAACGCCGGCGGACCGCCGGCCGGCGACTTCCGTGATTTCTCGCGCGACGACTGGATCAAGGCCATCGACGGCAACATGCTGTCGGCGGTCTTCCTCATCCGCGCGGTGATCGATGGCATGATCGAGCGCCGTTTCGGCCGCATCATCAACATCACCAGCGGCGCGGTGAAGTCGCCGATCGCCTTCCTGGCGCTTTCCAACGGCGCCCGCGCCGGCCTCACCGGCTTTGTCGGCGGCCTCTCGCGGCAGGTGGCGGCCAACAATGTGACGATCAACAACGTCCTGCCGGGTCTCTTCGACACCGACCGTCTGCGCTCTCTGCATGGCGGCGACCAGGCGGTGCGCGAGCGGCAGATGGGCCAGATCCCGGCGCGCCGCTTCGGGGACCCGGCCGAGTTCGGCGACCTGGCGGCCTTCCTGTGCGGCGAGCGGGCAGGCTACATCACCGGGCAGAACCTGTTGATCGACGGCGGCCAGTTCCCCGGCCTGCTCTAGGATCTAGAATCTCGCCGGGCTGAAGTCGGCGGCGGCGAGGCCCGCGTCCACGAGATCGGCGGGAACGGGATTTCCCAGCGCCAGGGCGGCGCAAAGTCGGGCCGCGGCCGGCGCGGTCTGCATGCCGTAGCCGCCCTGGCCGGCATACCAGCAGAAACCGGGCACGACCGGATCCGGTCCGAACACCTCCACATGGTCCGGCGCGAAGGTGCGAAGGCCCGCCCAGGCCCTGGCCACACGGCGCACGGGGATATCGGCTGCGTGCTGGACGCGGTCGACGCAGATGGCGATGTCCAGCTCCTCGGGGGCCGCGTCCAGGGGCGGGGAGGGGGTCTCATCGCCCGGCGAGGCCAGGATGAAGCCGGCCTGCGGCTTGAAATAGAACTGCTCGGCGACATCCAGCACCGTCGGCCACCCGGCGATCTCGGCCCCGGCGGGCGGATCGAGCAGGATCACGGTCCTGCGCTTTGGCGTCAGGTTCAGGGGTTTGGCGCCGGCCAGCGCCGCCACGCTGTCGGCCCAGGCGCCGGCGGCATTGACCACCGCGCCAGCTGCGATCGTCTCGCCGTCCGCCAGCCTCGCCAGCCAGGATCCGCCATCGCGCTCGAGCCGTTCG
>DASXGB010000203.1:0-11300 GCA_036489325.1 Caulobacteraceae bacterium | reverse complement strand
GACGTTGCCGCCCACCGCCTGATAGGCCGCCACCACCTGCGCCAGGCCGCTCGGCTCGGCCTCCATCAGCATGTCGGGCAGCATTACCGCGAAAGGCTCATCGTTGATCAGATAGCGGGCGCACCAGATGGCGTGCCCGAGGCCCAGCGGCGACATCTGGCGCACGAAGCTGGTCTGGCCGGGACCGAGCAGGTCGGCGCGCACGTCGGCGATCAGCTTGCCGCGGCCGCGCACGTCGAGTTCGCTCTCAAGCTCGAAGGCGTGATCGAAATAGTCCTGGATGGCCCCCTGGCCGCGGCCGACGATGAAGATGAAATGCTCGATCCCGGCGGCGCGGCCTTCCTGCACGACATGCGCCAGCAGCGGCCGGTCGAACACGTTGAGCATGTTCTTCGGCGTGGTCTTGGCGGCGGGCAGGATGCGGGTTCCGAGCCCCGCCACCGGCAGGACAGCCTTGCGCACCCGCTTCATTCAGAAATCTCCAAGCCCGACCGGCGCGACTTCCTATTCGACCGTGACCGATTTGGCGAGGTTGCGCGGCTGGTCGACATCGGCGCCCTTGAACACTCCGACCTGATAGGCCAGCAGCTGCAGGGGCACGGCGAAGATCAGCGGCGCGATCAGCGGATCACATTGCGGGGCGATCACGGTCCTCGCCTGGCGGGGTGAATGGGCGGCCCCGTCCGCATCGGTGATCAACACCACCGGACCATCGCGGGCGACGACCTCGCTGATGTTGGACAGGGTCTTGTCGAGATAAGAGTCGCTGGGGGCCAGGACGATCACCGGCGTCGCCTGGTCCACCAGGGCGATTGGGCCGTGCTTCATCTCGCCGGCGGCGTAGCCCTCGGCATGGATGTAGCTGACCTCCTTGAGCTTGAGCGCGCCCTCCATCGCCAGAGCCAGCATCGGCCCGCGTCCCAGGTAGAGCACGTCGCGGGCCCGGCCGATTTCGTGGGCGACGGGCTTCACCGCCTCCTCGACGTTGCCGATGGCCTTCGCGATCAGGCGCGGCGCCTCGAGCAGGACCTCCACCAAGCGCCGCTCCTCGGCCTGGTCGATTCGTCCAAGCTGGCGCGCGGCGGCGATGGCCAGGGCCAGCATCACCGAGACCTGGGCGGTGAAGGCCTTGGTCGACAGGACGCAAATCTCCGGCCCGGCGTTGGTCGGCCACATCCGGTCCGCCTCGCGCGCCATGGTGCTTTCGTGGGCGTTGACCACCGCCGCGGTCGCAAGGCCCTTCTCCTTGCACCATCGCAGCGCCGCCAGAGTGTCGGCGGTCTCGCCTGACTGGGAGATCGCCACTGCCAGTGTGCGCGGCGAAACGGCCGGATTTCGGTAGCGGAACTCAGAGGCCACCTCGACGTCGACTGGCAGGCCGGCCAGGCTCTCGATCATGTATTTGCCGATCAGCCCGGCGTAGGAAGCGGTCCCGCAGGCCAGGATCTGGAGACGATCGACGCCGGTGAAGTCGAACGCGTCCGGCGTGAAGGCGCGGCCGGCGATCGGATCGATGTAGCTGGCCAGCGTGTGCTGGCAGGCGTCCGGCTGCTCGTGGATTTCCTTTTCCATGAAGTGCCGGTAGGCGCCCTTCTCCACCAGGGCGGCGGAGGCTGACACGATCCGGGTGGGCCGGCTGGTCTGCCGCCCCTCGGAATCGAAGATCAGCGCCTGGTCGTGGTCGATGGCGACATAGTCGCCTTCATCGAGGTAGGTGACCTTGTTGGTGAAAGGGCCGACCGCCAGCGCGTCGGAGCCCAGGAACATCTCGCCTTCGCCATAGCCGACGACCAGGGGGCTGCCACGTCGGGCCCCTAGGATCATCTCGTCCTCGCCCTCGATCAGCACCGCCAGGGCGAAGGCGCCGGAGAGGCGGTCCAAAGTCGCCTTGAGCGCCTCCAGCGGGCCAGAGCCGTGGCTGAGCTGGCGATCGATGAGCTGGGCGACGACCTCGCTGTCGGTCTGGCTCTCGAAATTTCGGCCCTCGGCCTCGAGCTCGGCCTTCAGAGGCGCGAAGTTCTCGATGATGCCGTTGTGGACCACGGTGACGCGGCCGGCCGTCTGCGGGTGGGCGTTGGCGACCGAGGGCGCGCCGTGGGTCGCCCAGCGCGTGTGGCCAATGCCCACCGTGCCGGCCAGCGGATCGGCGGCGAGCACGGTCTCCAGCTCGCGGATCTTTCCCTTGGCGCGGCGGCGCTCAACCCGTTGCGGGTCGGTCACGGCGGCCACACCGGCGGAGTCATAGCCGCGGTATTCGAGCCGCTTGAGACTTTCCACCAGGCGAGGCGTAACCGGTTCGACGCCGACGATGCCGATGATGCCGCACATGGTCGCTTAGCTCCTGCGCCCGAGGCTCGCTTTGAAACGGTCCCCTAAACGATCCTTTGTCCGAACCCCGGCCGCGCGTAAACTGAGTGCCAAGGCAGGCGCGGGCGCGGGCCTTATCACCCAGCCGCCACCGCCTCCACAAACCTTTGGTTTCGCGACGTTTCCAACGTCGCCATGACAGGACTTTCAATGAGCAAGAGGACATATTTCGGCACCGACGGCATCCGCGGCGAGGCCAATCAGTATCCAATGACCGCCGAGGTGGCTCTGCGCGTGGGCTTGGCCTCCGGCAAGCTGTTCCGTTCGGCAGACGACCGCCGCCACCTGGTGGTGATCGGCAAGGATACGCGCCTGTCGGGCTACATGATCGAGCCGGCCCTGGTCGCTGGCTTCACCAGCGTGGGCATGGACGTGCGTTTGTTCGGCCCTCTGCCCACCCCGGCCGTGGCGATGATGACCCGCTCCATGCGCGCCGACCTGGGCGTGATGATCTCCGCTTCGCACAACAGCTTCGTCGACAATGGCATCAAGCTGTTCGGCCCTGACGGCTACAAGCTCTCGGACGAGATGGAAGCCAGGATCGAGGCCTTCATGGACGAGGGCCTGCAGGAGGGACTGGCCACGCCCAAGCAGCTCGGCCGCGTGGCCAGGATGGACGAGGCCCAGGCGCGCTATGTGGAGATCGTCAAGGCGACGCTGCCGAGGTCGATGAGCTTCGGCGGCCTTCGCGTGGTCATCGATTGCGCCCACGGCGCCGCCTACAAGGTGGCCCCCACCGCCCTCTATGAACTGGGCGCCGAGGTGAAGGAGATCGGCGTCTCGCCCAACGGCTTCAACATCAACGAGGAATCGGGATCGACCTATCCCGCGGCCGTGATCGCGGCGGTGCGCGAATATCGCGCCGATGTCGGCATCGCCCTGGACGGCGACGCCGACCGGGTCCTCATCTGCGACGAGCGCGGGCAAGTCGTCGACGGCGACCAGATCATGGCCCTGATCGCCCAGTCGTGGGCAGCGAGGGACAAGCTTACCGGCGGCGGCGTTGTGGCCACGGTGATGTCCAATCTCGGCCTGGAGCGATTCCTGGCCGACAAGGGCCTCGCGCTCGAGCGAACCGCGGTCGGCGACCGCTATGTCGTGGCCCGGATGCGCGAAGGCGGCTTCAACCTCGGCGGCGAGGCGTCAGGCCACATCATCCTCAACGACTACTCGACCACCGGCGATGGCCTGATCGCTGCCCTACAGGTGCTGGCCGAGATGGTGCGAACGGGCAAGAAGATGAGCCAGCTCGCGCGGCAGTTCGATCCGGTGCCGCAGAAGCTGGAGAATGTGCGCTTCCGCCATGGCAAGCCCATGGAGGACGACTCCGTCAAGCAAGCGATCGCCGACGCCGAGACCCGTCTCAACGGCGCCGGCCGGGTTCTGGTGCGCGCCTCCGGCACCGAACCCCTGATCCGGATCATGGCCGAGGGCGACGATGAGAAGCTCGTCGGACAGCTGGTGCGCGAGATCGCGGGGGCTGTGCGATCGGCCGTTCAATAAGGTCTCAGGGTCGTCCCAGACTGAAATAGGCAAAGCCGCGCGAGCGCACCTCGTCCGGGCGATAGATGTTGCGCAGGTCGACAACCACGGGCTTGCGCATCAGTTCGTACACGCGCTCGAGATCGAGCGCGCGGAACTGATCCCATTCGGTGAGGATCACCAGGGCGTCGGCGCCCCGGGCGACTTCATAAGGGCCGCTCTTGAAGCTCACGCCGGGCAAAAGCTGGCGCGCCTCACGCCCCTGGGGATCGAACGCCTGAACTGCTGCGCCCTGGCTCATCAGCGCCGGGATGATTTCGAGCGAGGGCGCCTCGCGCATATCGTCCGTGTTCGGTTTGAAGGTCAGGCCCAGCACGCCCACGACCTTGCCGGCGGGCTCGCCACCGAGCGCCGCCGCGACCCGGGCAGCCATGGCTTTCTTGCGCGCCTCGTTGACCGCCAGCGCTGTCTCCACCAGCCGCAGCGGCGCGCCCGCGGTCTCGGCGGTGCGGGCCAGCGCGCGGGTGTCCTTGGGAAAGCACGAGCCGCCATAGCCAGGGCCGGCGTGCAGGAACTTCGCCCCAATCCGCTTGTCGAGGCCGATTCCCCGAGCGACCTGCTGCACATCTGCGTCGACCTTTTCACACAGGTCAGCCACCTCGTTGATGAAGGTGACCTTCATCGCCAGGAAGGCGTTGGACGCATATTTGATGAGTTCCGAGGTACGCCGGTCGGTGACGATCATCGGCGTCTCGTTGAGGCTGAGCGGCCGATAGAGTTCGTGCATCACCGCCCGCGCGCGCTCGTCATCGAGTCCGACCACCACGCGGTCGGGGCGCTTGAAATCCTCGATCGCCGAGCCTTCGCGCAGGAACTCGGGGTTGGAGACCACCGCCACGTCGGCGTCCGGGTTGACCTCGCGCATCAGAGCCTCGATCTCATCGCCGGTCCCCACCGGCACGGTCGATTTGGTGACCACGACCGTGAAGCCGTCGACGCGCCGGGCCACCTCCTTGGCCGCCTGGTGGACGTAGGTGAGGTCGGCGTGGCCGTCGCCACGGCGCGAGGGCGTTCCCACGGCGATGAACACCGCGTCTGCCTGCGCAACCGGCTCGGCGCCGTCGGTGGTGAAGGCGAGGCGCCCTTCCCGCACATTGCGCTCGACCAGCGCTTCCAGGCCGGGCTCATAGATCGGCATCACGCCGGCGACGAGCTGCTCGATCTTGCCCGCGTCGTTGTCGATGCAGGTGACGGTGTGTCCGAAGTCGGCGAAGCAGGCGCCCGACACCAGGCCGACGTATCCGGTGCCGATCATGGCCACGCGCATGGAGGTCAGATCTCCTGGTTGTAGGCGCCGATCTCGCGATGGGCGGCCAGCCTCGGCTTCACTTCCTGACGGAAGAGGTCGCGCATGTCATCCGCTGAGCGGCTGCTTTCGACCACCACCACGATTTCCGGCTTGTTGGACGAGGCCCGCACCAGCAGCCATGAGCCGTCCTCGAGCGCCACGCGCACGCCGTTGACGGTGATGATCCGGTCGATCGCCCGGCCCAGGATGGGGACGCCGATCGCCGCCAGCGCCTCGTACTCGGCGACGATCCGCTCGACCACGTCATACTTCACCTCGTCGGCGCAGTGCGGGCTCATGGTCAGGGACGTGTAGGCCAGCGGCAGCTCGCGCTTCAGCTCGCTCAGGGACTTGCCGGGATTGCGATCCATCATCGTGAGGATCGCCGCCGCCGCCGTCAGCCCGCAGTCGTAGCCGCGCCCGAGCGGCGGGCTGAGGAAGAAGTGGCCGGACTTCTCGAACCCGGCCAGGGCCCCGATCTCGGCGGTCTTGCGCTTGATGTAGCTGTGGCCCGTCTTCCAGTAGACCGTCGAGGCGCCGTGGGCGGCCAGCACAGGGTCGGTGGCGTAAAGGCCGGTCGATTTGACGTCGACCACGAACTTCGCGCCAGGGTGCAGGGGAGCCAGGTCCCTGGCCAGCATCAGGCCGATCTTGTCGGCGAAGATCTCCTCGCCGCTGTCGTCCACCACCCCGCAACGGTCGCCGTCGCCATCGAACCCCAGGGCCAGGTCCGCGCCGTGCGCGCGCACCGCCTCGGCCATGGCGTGGAGCATCTGCGCGTCCTCGGGATTGGGGTTGTAGCGCGGGAAGGTGAAGTCGAGGTCGCAATCCATCTCGATCACCTCGGCCCCCATCCGGCGCAGGCCCTCGGGCGCGAAGGCGCCGGCCGTGCCGTTGCCGCAGGCGCAAACCACTCTCAGCGGCCGTTTCAGTGCGCAGCGCGCCGCCGCGTCGGCGAGATAGCGCTCGGCCACGCCCGTAACCTGGGTGAGCGATCCGCCCGCGCGGGTCTCGAAGGCGCCGCCAAGGACGATCTCCTTCAGCCGGCCGATCTCGTCCGGCCCGAAGGTCACAGGCGGGTTGGCCCCCATCTTCACGCCGGTCCAGCCGTTTTCGTTGTGGCTGGCGGTGACCATGGCGACGCACGGCGCCGCCAGGTCGAACTGGGCGAAATAGGCGATCGGCGTCAGGGCAAGGCCGATGTCCAGCACCTCGCAGCCAGCCGCCACCAGACCGAGCGCCAGGGCCTGTTTCACCGACAGCGAATAGGACCGGTAGTCGTGGCCGATGACAATGCGGCGCTGGCCGAGCTCGTGGATATAGGTCCCGAGGCCCAGGCCCAGGGCCTGGACGCCCAGCAGATTGAGGTCGGGTCCGAGGATCCAGCGCGCGTCATATTCGCGAAATCCCGTCGGCTTGACGAGCGGCGTCACCTCATAGGCGGCGGTGTTGGGCTCGAGGTCGGAGCGCGGCGTGGGGAACATCGGCCTTTTCAGTTGCTGGCGAGGATTTCAACGCGCCGTCTGGTTGATCGGCGCCGTCGGATGGCCGAACGGCGCCGGCGAAATCCGTCCCGTCCCCTGCGGCCATACCAGCGCCAGAGCGATGAGTCCCACGGCGATCGCAGCCATAAGGAGAAGGATCAGTCGCGCCGGCACGGCCGCGCCTATAGCGATGAAGCTTCGCCGGCGCCATCGCCCTCGCCTTTGGCGGCGCGCTTGACGGCGGCCGCTAAGGCGCCATAGCCGGGCTTTCCGGACAAAGCCTCAGGGACCTCGATGCCGACGCTGGTGCTTCTCCGCCATGGCCAGAGCCAGTGGAATCTGGAGAACCGGTTCACCGGCTGGGTCGACGTCGACCTCTCGCCGCGTGGCGAGGCAGAGGCCGCTCGGAGCGGCGCACTCATCAAGGCGGCCGGGGTCAACTTCGACCGCGCCTTCGCCAGCGTCCTGAAACGGGCGATCCGCACTGCCTGGATTGCGCTCGACGCTGCCGACCAGGCCTGGATCCCCATGGTCAACCACTGGCGCCTGAACGAGCGGCACTACGGGGCCCTGACCGGTCTCGACAAATCCGAGACGGCGGCGCGACACGGCGAGGCTCAGGTGAAGATCTGGCGGCGGTCCTACGACGTCGCGCCGCCGCCGCTGCCGCCCGGCGGAGAGTTCGACCTCAGCGGCGACCGCCGGTATCGCGACGCGCAGATCCCCGCCACCGAGAGCCTGAAGACCACGCTCGACAGGGTCTTGCCCTATTGGCGCTCTGACATCGCGCCCGCTCTCGAGGCGGACGAATGCGTACTGATCGCCGCCCACGGCAATTCGCTTCGGGCCATCGCCAAGCACCTCTTCGCCCTGGACGAGGCGGCGATCGTCCGCCTGGAGATCCCCACCGGCAACCCGCTGCTGGTGGAGCTGTCGCCCAACCTTCGGCCCCTCGCCGCTCGCTACCTGGACGAAGCCCGCGCCGAGGCTCTGCCTGTGCTCACATAGAAAGGGCGGCGCCCGTAATGGACGCCGCCCCGCTCGAGATTAAATGTCGAGCAATCGCCGTCAGGCGGCCTTCTTGGCGGCCTTGCTCTCGATGAGCGTATCGGCCTTCGCCGTGGCGATCTCCACCTTGCGCGGCTTCAGGGCTTCCGGAAGCTCGCGGCGCAGCGAGATCGACAGCAGGCCATCGGCCAGCTGGGCTTCGTTCACGACCACATAGTCGGCGAGCTGGAAGCGGCGTTCGAAGTTGCGCTCGGCCAGCCCGCGGTGAAGGAACCGCTTGGGCTCGTCGTTGGCCGGCTTGCGGCCCTGGACCGTGAGAAGGTTTTCCTTCGTTTCGATGGTCAGTTCGTCGGGCCTGAAACCGGCGACGGCGATATCGATGCGGTAGGCGTTCTCGTCGGTCCGCTCGATATTATAGGGCGGATAGCCGTTCGTGGTCTCGTTGGTGGCGGCGTCAAGCAGATCGGCCAGACGGTCGAAGCCAACGACGGAACGGTAAAGGGGGGAAAAGTCGATCGTACGCATGTAAGGCATCCTCCTTTGCATCAAGCAAGGTTGCGTTTTGGGTTCGGATCGGCCGCGAGCCCGCACTGGGCCTCGCGATGATCCGGAAGAGCCTGGAAATCCAGCGCCTTCGCTTGCTGAGATAGGTGGGCGTCTACGGGCTTCAAGACCCCACGGCGCAGTCTAAGCATTGTTCACTTGCCTCCCGGCCGGGGCCGGGTTACGCGCTCGCCCCGAAACGCTCAACAAAGCTCAACCTTGCAAAGGGAACCCCAAACGATGGCGACGCTTCAAGAAGTGACCGACCGCATCAAAGGCGCCGTCGGTTCGGACTCCGGCCTCGGCAAGACCTTGAAGTTCAACCTCAAGGGCGACGGCTTCATCTTCATCGACGGCGGCTCGGTGACCAACGACGATAGTCCGGCCGATCTCACCATGACCATTTCCTTGGCCGACCTCGAAGCCATGGGCGCGGGCAAGCTCGACGCCATGACGGCGGTGATGACTGGCCGCCTGCAGCTTTCCGACATGGGCACGGCCATGGCGCTGCAAGGCAAGATGCAGGCCCTGTTCGCCAAGATGGCCTGAGACCGGGGGCCTGAGGGTCTCTTGAGCGGCGAGGCCGCTCCGCTCTTCTCGACGGCGGACGCGCCTGTTCCCGCCGGAGGCGCGGCGGAATGGTTCGCCGGCGCCGGGGGGGCAAGGCTGCGCGCGGCCCTGTTCCCTGCGCGGGATGCGGGCGCCGACGTGGCGCGCGGTAGCGTGGTGCTGAGCCCCGGCCGCACCGAGCCGATCGAGAAGTATTTCGAAGCCGTTGGCCGGCTCAACGCCGCCGGCTACCAGGTGCTGGTCCACGACTGGCGCGGCCATGGCCTATCTCGCCGCCTCGGCGCCGACGATCGCGGTCACGCCCGCGGGTGGCGCGATTTCCTGACCGACTACAGCGCCCTGCTCGACGCGTTCGCGACGCGCCTCCCCAAGCCCTGGATCGCGCTTGGCCATTCCATGGGCGGGTGCCTGACTCTGCTGGCGCTCGCCCAGGGCGAGCGAAGCTTCGCCGGGGCCGTCCTGTCATCGCCCATGCTGGGCCTCCACACCGGCCAGGTTCCGCTGGCCGCGGCGCGGGGGCTCGCCGGCGGCCTTACCACCGTGGGCCTGGGCCAGGGCCTGGCGGTGGCCAAGACGCCGCCGGAAGCCTTTGAGTATAACGTGCTGACCCACGACGCCGCGCGCTACCGGCGCAACAACGACCAGGTTCTTGCCCATCCAGAGCTGGCGGTCGGGCCGCCGACCTGGGCCTGGCTGGATTTCGCCTTCCGGGCGACCGATATCCTGCAGCACGGCCCCGGCGTCCCGGCGATCGGAGTCCCGGTGAGCATCGTCTCGGCCGGCGATGAGCGCGTCGTCGACAATGCCGCCACCGAACGCGTGGCCGGCCGCCTCAGGGACGGGCGCCTCACCGTCATTCCCGGCGCCTTCCACGAATTGATGCAGGAGACGGACGAGATCCAGGCTCAGTTCTGGCGTGCGTTCGACGCCCTGGCCGATCGCATCGCCACAGGCGGTCTCGCGCGATAGCGGCCGGCCGGAAGTAGCGACTGCCAGCCCGACGGCGCCCAGGCGGGCTTCCGCGCCATGACGAGCATCTTCAGACCATCGGCCGGCTTCAGGGTCACCTCAAGCAGCGGCCGCACGTTCTGGCCGGGCGCAAGTTCGAAATCGAAACGGCGCACGATCTCGGCCAGGGCCAGGCTTGCCTCCTGGACGGCGAACTCGGAACCGATGCAGGTGCGCGGGCCGGCCCCGAACGGCATCCAGGCGAACCGATCCAGGCCCTCGCGCGCCTCGCCGAGGAACCTAGACGGATCGAACGCGTCCGGCGACCGCCACAGGCGCCGGTGCCGGTGCAACACCCACGGCGAGACGACCACCAGGTCCCCGCGCCTCACCGCCGTCCCGGCCAGCTCGTCGGCGCGCATGGCGACGCGGCTTATGGCGGCGATCGGCGGATAGAGCCGCAACGCTTCCTCGATCACCGCGCGGGTCTGGGGCAAGTCCTCGACTAACGCGTTCGGCGATTTTCCCGCGGTGGCGTTCGCTTCGCGCCGCACGCGCTGCAGCCACAGCGGCGAGCGTGACAGCAGGTACATCGACCAAGTGAGGGCGTTGGCCGTGGTCTCGTGGCCGGCGGCGAACAGGGTGAGGACACTCGAGCGAATCTGGCGAATGCTCAGCTTTTCGCCGTTCTCGGCGTCAGCAGCCGCCAGCAGGCGGCCGAGGATATCGTCGGACGCCTCGCCCTCAGCCGCCGCGCGCTCGCCACGGGCGGCGATGAGATCGTCGATGGCCCTCTCCAGGAAGCGCCGCGCGGGCCGCGCCGCCAGATGGCCGGGCCTGGGGATGAAGGCCGGCGCGCCCATCAGGTCCAGGACGCCGAAGCGGCCGATGGCCGGGAAATAGCGGGCCATGGCCAGGCGGATCTCCTCCGCCCCGCGCCCGAAGCCGCCGGCGAAGACCGTGCGCTCGAGAACCTCGAGGGTCAGGCGGCGCATCTCCACGTCGATGTCCGTCTGGCCATCGGCCCAGCGATCGAGCCGCGCCTTGACAGCCGCCGCCATCGCCGGGGCGAAGGCGCGCACGCTGCGGAGCGCGAACACCGGCGCGGCGATCCGTCGCTGCGCGCGCCAGGACTCGCCCTCGGCGGCCAGCAGCCCCTCGCCCATGCCGGCTGACAGTACGGCCCGCTGCAGCCGGTCCTTGCGGTAGGCGCCGGCGTTGTCCAGCAATAGTCGGCGGATGGCGCCAGGCTCGCTGACCAGCAGCGCCCGTCCGAACGGCAGGCGATGGGCCACCAGCGGCTCCTCGAAATGGCGCTCGGTCCAGCACTCCAGCGGATTGCGCTTGAGCGTGGCCAACAGCGCCAGCGTCCCCAGCGGCCGCGGATGCGGTGTCGGGGCGGCCGGGCGGAAGTCGCGTGTGGCGTGCTGGTCTGGTCGGTCGGCCATCGCCGCTCTATTGGCTGGAGTCCTGTAGGTCCTTAGTTCGCGGCCTGGGCTGAGGTTCCCTCGCGAGGCCAGCCCAGACCGACCGGGATGGAATGCGAATGC
>DASXGB010000142.1:0-3277 GCA_036489325.1 Caulobacteraceae bacterium | reverse complement strand
CCCGGCCATCGGAATGGGGGCCCCGGCATGAGTTCCGCGGTGCGTGAGGGCAATGCCGAGGGCGGCGGCCGCCCTGCCGGCGTCGTCGAAGAACAGCTCGTAGAAGTCGCCCATGCGGAAAAAGATGAGGGCGTTCGGCTGCCGCGCCTTGGCCTCGAAATACTGGGCCATCACCGGGCTCGCCGCCGGCGTCGTCCCCTGGCCTTCTGGCGGGCGATCGAGGTCCATCACAATCCAGGCTTATAGGCGTGAACGGCGCTCGTCAGCCCTTGACCGCGCGGGCGCCCGGCGCGACCTCTTCGTCTGATGGAACGTCTCGCCGAGTTCGTCATCGTACCGGCCGGGCCCGGCGACGCCGCCGACCTGGCGGATGTGCATGTGCGGGCCTGGCGCGAGACCTATCGCGGCCTGCTTCCCGAACTCTATCTGGAGCGGATGAGCGCGGCTCAGCACGCCCTTCGCTGGCGCCGCCAGCTGACCAGGGCCCGCCCCGGCGATGTGGTTCTGGCTGCGGAAAGCCCGAAGGGCGTCGTGGGCTATTGCGCGGGCGCCATCGTCGGTGGGACCGAGGCGGAAGTCTTCACCCTCTATCTTCTGAGGACGGCGCAGGGCTGCGGACTGGGCCGGGGCTTGCTGGAGATGACCTCACGGGCCCTGGCGGCCCAGGGCGCGAGGTCGCTTCGCCTGTGGGTCCTCAGCGGCAATGAGAAGGCTATGGGCTTCTATGCTCACCTGGGCGGCGTGCCGGTGAACGAGCGCCCGTCTCCTGGCTGGAGCGGCGCGCTCCGCGAGACGGCCTTCCGGTGGTCGGATATCCGCGCCCTGGCCGCCGCCAGCTAGGCGCGATCAGCTCAGGCCTGGCCTCTCGGCTCCGCGCCGGTCACTTTTTCCCAGAAGCTGCGCGCCTGCTTTCGCGAGGCGGCCGCACGCGGGCTCTGGCCCTCGCCGCAAGCGCCGGAAAACTCCTTCAGGAGCTCCTTCTGGCGGCCGCTGAGATTGGTCGGGGTCTCGACAAACAGCTCGACGATGAGGTCGCCGCGCTGCCGGGACCGCAATGAGGGCATGCCCTTGCCGCGCACCGCCACGGTCTCGCCGGTCTGGACGCCTGGCTTGATCTTGATCGGGATCTTGCACTTGCCGTCGCAGTGCTCGCCGCCGAGGAGGCAGGGGGCCTCGATCTCGCCGCCAAGGGCGGCGGTCGCCATGGGCAGGGGGATCTGGCAGCGCAGGTCCAGCCCGTCGCGCTCGAAGAGGTCGTGCGGCTTTACGGAAATGAAGATGTAGAGATCGCCCCTGGGCCCGCCGCGCGCTCCGGCGTCGCCCTCGCCGGCAAGGCGGATGCGTGAGCCATCGTCGACGCCGGCCGGCACGCGGACCTCAAGCAGTCGCTCGCGCCGCACCTGGCCGTGGCCGGCGCAGGTCGGGCAGGGGCTCAGGTTGATGCGGCCGGCGCCGCCGCATCGCGGGCAGGTGGTCTCGACCTGGAAGAAGCCCTGGCTGCGTCGGATCCGCCCCGCGCCATTGCAGCTCGTGCAGGTCGAGGCGGTCGTCCCGGGCTTTGCCCCGGAGCCCTCGCAGGTCTCGCAGGCCATGGCTGCCGGAATCTTGAGCTCGACCTCGGCCCCGGCGTAGGCCTGTTCGAGGCTGATCTCGAGGTCGTAGCGCAGGTCCTGGCCGCGCGACGGACCGGTGGACCTTTGGCCGCGGCCGAACATGTCGCCGAAAGCATCGCCGAACACGTCGTTGAAGATGTCGTGGACGTTGTGGAAGCCGCCACCGCCGTTCACGCCATTGACGCCGGCGTGGCCGAAGCGGTCGTAAGCGGCGCGCTTGTTGATGTCAGAGAGGACCGAATAGGCCTCGTTGATTTCCTTGAACCGGTTGGTGGCGTTGGGGCACCCGTCGTTGCGGTCCGGATGATGCTCCATCGCCAGCTTGCGGAAGGCGGACTTCAGCCCGTCCGCGTTGCATTCCCGGCTGACGCCCAGAACCTCGTAGTAGTCTCGCATCATTGCGTCAGCACACGGATGGGTTTGGGATCACTTGGGGCGCCTGAGCGCCCCACGCAAGCCCGGGTGCGGCGCAGGAAGAATGGTCCGCGCCGCTTTTCAGGGGATAGCCCATCTCCTTGCCCCGCCTTGGCCTGTCAGGCCGACTGCTGGTCGTCCTTGACCTCTTCGAACTCGGCGTCGACCACGCCCTCGTCCGCTGGCGCCGCGCCGGCCGCCGGCTCGCCCTGCTGGGCCTTGTACATGGCCTCGCCGAGCTTCATCGACGCCTGAGCGAGCGTCTGGGTTTTGGCGCTGATCGCTTCTGGGTCTTCGCTTTCCAGGCTCGACTTCAGGTCCGTCACCGCCGCCTCGATGGCGCTCTTGTCATCGGCGCCGATCTTTTCGCCGTACTCGCCAAGCGCCTTCTCCGTGGAGTGGATGAGGGCGTCGGCATGGTTGCGGGCCTCGACCAGCTCCTTGCGCTTCTTGTCCTCGTCGGCATGCGCCTGGGCCTCTTGGACCATCCGCTCGATGTCGGTGTCGGAGAGGCCGCCGTTGGCCTGGATGCGGATTGACTGTTCCTTGCTGGTGGCCTTGTCGCGCGCCTGGACATTGACGATGCCGTTGGCGTCGATGTCGAAGGTGACCTCGATCTGCGGCATGCCGCGCGGCGCCGGCGGAATGCCCACCAGGTCGAACTGGCCGAGCAGCTTGTTGTCGGACGCCATCGGACGCTCACCCTGGAAGACGCGGATGGTCACCGCGTTCTGGTTGTCGTCGGCGGTGGAGAACACCTGGCTCTTCTTGGTCGGGATGGTGGTATTGCGCTCGATAAGCGCGGTGAACACACCGCCCAGGGTCTCGATGCCGAGGGTCAGCGGCGTCACGTCCAGCAGCAGCACGTCCTTGACATCGCCCTGCAGCACGCCGGCCTGGATGGCCGCGCCCAGCGCCACCACCTCGTCCGGATTGACGCCCTTGTGCGGCTCGCGGCCGAAGAAGGCCTTCACCGTCTCCGCGACCTTGGGCATGCGGGTCATGCCGCCCACGAGGATGACCTCGTCGATATCGCTCTTCTTCAGGCCGGCGTCCTTGAGCGCCAGCTCACAGGGACCGACTGTCTTGGCCACGAGATCCTCGACCAGGGCTTCGAGCTTGGCGCGCGAGAGCTTGATGTTGAGGTGCAGGGGTCCCGACGCGTTCATCGAGATGAACGGCAGGTTCACTTCATACTGGGCGGTGGATGAGAGCTCCTTCTTGGCCTTCTCCGCCTCTTCCTTGAGGCG
>DASXGB010000124.1:0-5307 GCA_036489325.1 Caulobacteraceae bacterium | reverse complement strand
CGGTGACCGAAGCGGAGTGGGACAAGATCTTGGAGCTGTCAGGCGAGTAGGGCATGAATCCCCTCTCCCGGCGGGAGAGGGCGGGGCCCACGCGGAGCGTGGGAGGGTGAGGGATTAGGGAAGGCCGCCGCGTAAACCCTCACCCGGACGCGTTCTGGCGAACACGTCTCGACCTCTCGCTCAGGGAGAAGTTTACCGCAACCGATCCCGCATCATCTCCAGCGCCGTCTCCACCGAGGCGATCTGGATGTCCCAACGGTCGTCGAGTTCGAACTGCTCCATCCGGTGGTGCACCGAATGGTTGGCCCGGGCGGTGGCGAAATGGACCGTACCGACCGGCTTCATCGGCGTGCCGCCGTCGGGCCCGGCCACGCCGGTGATCGCGACGGCGACGTGGGCGTGGGAGTGCTCCAGCGCGCCCTCCGCCATCATCCGCGCGATCGGCTCGGAAACGGCGCCGAGGTCGGCGATCATGTCGCCGGAGATGCCCAGCATCTCCTGCTTGGCGCGGTTGGAGTAGGAGACGAAGCCGCGTTCGAAGACGTCCGAGGCGCCGGGGATGGCGCAGATCGCCGCCGCCACCAGCCCGCCGGTGCAGCTCTCGGCGGTGACGAGCCGCAGCGACCGCTCGCGCGCGTCGTCGATGATCAGCCGCGCCAGCGTCTGAATTTCCAGGGAGAACATGGCGCGCCTCCAGAGCGCGTTCCGAAAAAGTGGGAAATACTTTTTCGACCAGAACGCGCTCGAACCTATGACTCTAGAGCACGATCCAGCGAATAGACGATTCTGATTGCTTTCGTCGTGCTCTAGCCAAACGGGGAGGCGCGAGACCAACATCGGCGCGAGGCTGAATGCAAGCGCGGAGCGTAGCAACATGACCAGGGCCGTCGATCACTTCCGCTTCGCCGCCGACGACGGCGCGCAGATCGCCGCCTGGCGCCTCGCGCCGGAAGGCCGGCCAAGAGCTATCGTCCAGATCGCCCACGGCATGGCCGAGCACATGGCCCGCTACGAACGGCTGGGTCAGGCGCTGGCAGACGCCGGCTTTGCCGTCTACGCCAACGACCATCGCGGCCACGGCGCCTCGGCCGACATCCACGGCCTGGGCGACTTCGGCGCGCGCGGATTTCCGGGCGTGGTCCAGGACATGGCGGCCCTCAGCCATCTGGCGCGGGAGGAGCATTCCGGCGCCCCGCTCGTCCTCCTCGGCCACAGCATGGGCTCCTTCGCCGCCCAGCTCTATCTGTTGAGCCATGGCGATGACCTCGCCGCCCTCGTGCTGTCCGGCACGGCGGCGGGCGACAAGCTCGTCAAGGCGATCGCCGCGGCGGGCGGCGGCGGGCGACTGGAATCTTTCAACGCCGCTTTCGAGCCGGCCCGCACGCCGTTCGACTGGCTCTCCCGCGATCCGGCGGAGGTCGACGCCTATGTGGCAGACCCCCTGTGCGGGTTCGAACTGACCCAGGACTCCGTGCAGTCGGTGTTCCAGGCGACCGGCGGCGCCACGCTCGATCCGGGCCTGGCCAAGGCGCCGAAGGACCTGCCGGTGCTGGTGATCTCCGGCGAGCGGGATCCGGTGACCGGTCCCGGCCAGGCGTTCGTGGGCGCCCTCGTCGACCGCTATCGGGCGGCGGGTCTCGATGTCGAACACCGCGTCTATCCAGGTGGGCGACACGAGCTGTTCAACGAGACTAACCGCGACGAGGTCACCGCCGACCTGATCGCCTGGCTCGACGCCCGGATTTGGGGCGCCACGAGCGTCTAGGCGAGCCAAACAACGTAGGGAGAGAAATGTCCGTCATCCCGGCCAAGGCGCGGGAGCGCCGCTGAGCCGGGACCCAGGATTGCAGGATCGCTTGCGCAAGCCGCCCCTGGGTCCCGGGTCTCAATGCTTCGCATTTGGCCCGGGATGACGACTCGGAGATTTCCGCCCCTAGGGCGCGTCGGTCATCAGGCTCCAGACGAGGGCCCAGATCCAGCCGATCACCGTCCAGCCCAGGAACAGATTGACGACAAAGATCCACACCGCGTTCCGCTTGCGGCGGGCGATGGCGATGATCGTCGGGATGAAATGGATCGCCAGGGCGATAAAGGCCCCGATGGCGATGGCGATGATCGCCAGAGCGCCCAGGCCCGCCAGCAATCCGGGGTGGATGGAAACATGGGTCTCGCCATTATCCTCGGAATTGGACTCATCGGCGCTGGCTTCGCCGTTGAGGGGCGATTCGCCGACATCGGTGGGATTGGCCGCGGCCGTGGGAGCGTGGCCTTTGACGTCAGCCGACGAGGGGCCGTTGGGCGTGACCGCCAGGGCGCCGGTGTTCTGGGCCGAACTCGGGCTGGCCTTTGGCGGCGTTACCGGCGCCACCGGCCGGCTGGCCGCCGACTCGATGCGTTGGCAGGCGGCATCGGTCTTCGGGTCGGTCGCCGAGCCGTGATAGCAGAGGTAGGAGTCCGATTGGGTATCGACGTTCTGGGCGTGAGCCATCGGCGCGACGGCCAGAAGCGCCAGCAAAGCGAGCAGAGTCTTCATCGCCCCATTTCCCCTTCGAACGCCGATCCTATGCCTCCCGCGGTCGCTGGCGGCAATGGGCCTCAAGGCTTGGCCGAAGCCGAATTGGCCGAACCGGAATTGACCGGTGATCCGGCCTCGTAGCGGATCGGCACCGAGACGCTTCCACCCACGGTCGGCAAACCCTCGTCCGTCCACACCGACACCTGGAACTGGCTCGAAAGCGACATGGCCGCCGCGCCAAATCCCAATCCCGCCGGCGCCTCCTTCTGGACCGCGCAGCTGATCAGCTTGCCGCCGACCGCCACGAAGCAATTGAGGAGCACGTGGCCGACGTCCACATGAGCGGCGCGGGCCGCGGCCGGGAATGCGGCGGCCATATCCAGGGCCTCGGGCATGCGGGTCCAGGTCGGCTTGCCGATGACCGGCGCCTTTGCATCGATCATCTCCGGCGAGAAGGCGATGACCAGTTGAGTGGTGTCGTTGGACGTCGAACGGCCATCCGCAAGCTGGTCGGGCCCGACGAAATCGCCTGCGAGCGAGCGGGCCGCGCGGCCGAAATCGTAGCCCTTGGGTGTCTCCTCGACGACCTCGCAATTCCCGATCCGACCCCCGCCATTGAACGTACACGCGAGCGTCACCAGGCCGCCGACGCGAGCGGCCCGAGCTTTTTCGGGATAGGCGGCTGACACCTGCGCGACGTTCGGCGCCACGCGCCACTCGACCTGGGTGAGATTGACCGGACCGGCGGATCCCTTTGCGGGCAACTGGGACTCTGTCAGCGGCGCATAGGTCGAAAACACGATGGGAATATTGATCTTTGCCTCGACGGGCGATCCATCATGTTTTGCCGGCCAGAACTGGAATTGCGGCGTCAGCGCAATCGCCGCGCCCCCGAACCCATACCCGGGCGGACTTTCGGAAACGACCTGGCAGTCCCGGACCGAACCCAGGACCGTCACCACACAATTGATCATGGCCCGGCCGCCAACGCCTCTTGCGAGGGCCGCGCCGGGATAAACCGCCAGAATGTCTTCCGCGGTCAGCCGCTGCCGCCAGTCGGGAGTCGTGTCGCCGCCGGCCGCCATGGCCGCCGTTGCAGCGATCAGCCCAAGGACGAGTCCAACTCCAAATCGCCGCATGACGCCCCCCGAAGATCTGAGACTTTATACGTCCGCCGACGGATCTCGCCAGCCGTATCCGCCGAGGTCAGACCTCGACGCTCGCGACCGCCTGAGCCGCGATGCCTTCGCGCCGGCCGGCGAAGCCCAGGCCCTCGGTGGTGGTCGCCTTGACGCTCACCTGCTCGACGGGAAGGTCCAGCAACTCCGCGATCCGCTCCCGCATGGCTTGGCGGCGCGGTTTGACCTTGGGCGCCTCGCAGATCAGCGTCACGTCGACATTGACGATCCGGGCGCCACGCGCGGCCACCAGGGCGGCGGCGTGGCGGAGGAACACCGCCGAGTCGGCGCCCCTCCATTGGGGGTCGGTGGGCGGGAAGTGATCGCCGATGTCGCCCTCTCCAAGGGCCCCCAGCAGAGCGTCGGTGAGGGCGTGCAGGCCGACGTCGGCGTCGGAGTGCCCGGCCAGACTCCGCCCGTGCTCGACGCGGACCCCGCACAGCCACACATGATCGCCGGGCGCGAAGGCATGGACGTCGAAGCCCTGGCCGATACGGGTGCGCCGAGGCGCGGCGGCCAGAGCCTCGGCCATGGCGAAATCCTCCGGGTAGGTGAGCTTGAAAAGCCTGGGGTCGCCCGGTGTGGTCGCCACCGTGCCACCGGCCCGCTCCATCACCTGGGCGTCGTCTGTGGGGGTTTCCCCCTGGGGCCAGGCGGCGACCGCCTCCGTCAAGGCGGCGAAGCGGAAGGCTTGCGGGGTCTGGGCGCGCATCAGGCCCGTGCGGTCTGCGGTGACGAGGTCGCCGCTGGATCCATTGCGCTTGAGGGTGTCCACCGCCGGCAGGACCGGGATCGCGCCATCGGCGTCCTCGAGCGCCGACACCAGGGCCGAAATCACCGAGGCGCCCAGGAAAGGGCGGGCGGCGTCGTGGATCAGCACCGCCGTCGGGCGATCGGCGGCCAGGGCAGCGAGGCCCGCCTTCACCGAGTCGAATCGCTCCGCTCCGCCCGCTACGGCGATCCAGCCCTCCAGACCGGCGAAGGCCTCCGCCGCCGCCGTCTCGTCACCGGTGGAGACGACCACCACCACCGGCTGGGCCCCCGCCATGAGCAGGGCCTCCAGCGACCATCGGGCCATCGGTTTTCCGCCCAGATCGCGCCATTGCTTGGCGCCTCCGGCCCGCACGCCCCGGCCGGCGGCGACGATGATCGCAGCGAATTCCATGCGCTCCCATAGCGCGGCCGTGACCAAACCGGGAAGGCCCGGGCGGCTTTACGCCGGTCCGATTGCTGCCTAAAAAGCGGGCGTGGCCATTGAACACAATTTAAGCAGAGAAATTTTCGTCGACGACGTGCGCGTGCCGGGCCGGACATGGATATCGCCCATGACCGGGGTCTCGGACCTGCCGTTCCGCGAGATCGCCGCCGGTCTCGGCGCGCCCTATGTCGCGACCGAAATGGTCGCCTGCCATCAGTTCGCCGCGGGACGTCCGGATGTGATCCGCCGCGCCGCTGTGGGCGCCGGCCTGCCGCTGATGGTCGTCCAGCTGGTCGGCGCCGATCCGCTGTGGGTCGCCCGTGGCGCGGTGCTGGCGAGGCGCGCAGGCGCGGACATCATCGACCTCAATTTCGGTTGTCCGGCCAAGGATGTCACCGGTGTCGCCTGCGGTTCGG
>DASXGB010000085.1:0-1500 GCA_036489325.1 Caulobacteraceae bacterium | reverse complement strand
TTGAAGGCGTCGTCGGGCGCATCCAGCAGCGTGACGATGGCGCGCGCGATGTCGGGGACGTAAGCGAAGTCATGCGGCGTGTCGGGCGGGGCGATCAGCATCGCCGCCTTCCCCTGGGCGATCGGGTCGAAAGCGTTGGCGCCGATGTGCGAAACCGCGACGTCCGGGCCGTAGAAGTCCGGGCAGCGCAGCGCCGCTAGCCGGATGCGGCCAGCGTCGCCGGCGGCCTGCCAGATGCGCGTCACCTCGGCGAGGATCGCCGGCTTGGCGCCTTGGCTCGTCAGCGGCATGTCCTCGCGCCTCGGCGCGTCCTGGCGGCCCAGTTGGTAGAGGTTGTCGAGGAAAACGATCCGCGCGCCGGCGTCGGCGCAGGCGTCCACGACGTTGGTCATCGCCTTGGGCCAGGCCGTCCGCCAGACCTTGGCGTCGTAGGGAAAGCCCAGAGCCATGACCACCTGGCAGGCGCCGCTCACGGCGTCGCGCACCGCGGCCGCGTCGAGCACATCGCAGGCGGTGAATTCGGCGCCGACCGGCAGGTCGGCCGGCTGGGTCCTCTGGGCGATCCGGACCTTGTCGCCGCGCGCCAGAAGGATCGCGGCGGTGGGCCGGCCGACGGCGCCATATCCCAGAACGACGGTGAGTCCGGTCATGGTCGGGTCCTTTCGAGCGGCCGATCCGCTCCGATGGCCCAACCCTATTTCGCACTTTGTCATCCGTCTAATGCATGGTTATGATGCGCAACATGCGTGAAGTGAATATCGCTGGTCTCGACCTCAATCTCGTTCCCGCGCTCGACGCCTTGCTCCGTCGTCGCAACGTGACCCGGGCCGCCGGGGACGTGGGACTGAGTCAACCGGCCATGAGCCGGGCGCTGGCCCGCCTTCGCGAGTTGCAGGGCGACCCGCTGCTGGTGCGTATGCGCGGGGGCTACGCGCTGACGCCCAGGGCTCAGGCGATCCAGCCGCAGCTGGCCGACGCCATCGCGAGCCTGCGCGGTGTCTTCCAGCCCCAGGGCTTTGACCCTGGCGAGGTGGAACGGACGGTTCGACTGGCGGGGGCCGACACCCATACCGTCCTGATCCTACCCGGCGTTATGGCGAAACTGGCAGGGGAGGCGCCGGGCGTGGATGTCCGCCTCGAGGCCTACCGGCCCGACACCCCGGAGCGGCTGGAAAGCGGCGAGCTTGATCTGGCCTTCGGCCTCTCCGGCACGCCCTTGCCGGCCGGCGCCTATAGCGAGGTCGTCGGTGAGGACCGGCTTGCGCTGGTCCTTCGAAAAGACCATCCGGCCGCGGACCGCGCGTGGACGATCGAGGACTATGGCGCCTGGCGGCACGTCGGCGTGGCGCTGACCGGTGATGGCAAGTCGGAGATCGATGCGCTCCTGGCGGCCCACGGGGTCTCGCGGCGGATCGCCCTGGTCACGCCCCACTTCATGGCCGCGCTAGTCGCGGTTGCGGCCACGGATATGGTGACCACGATCTCGGCGGCCCTCGCGCG
>DASXGB010000070.1:0-9921 GCA_036489325.1 Caulobacteraceae bacterium | reverse complement strand
CCTTCTCTCCCAGCAAATTCGAGCTCAGCGACGAATCCGCGCGCCACGCCGGCCATGCCCATGCCGGCGTCGAGACCCATTTCAACCTGACGATCGAGAGCGCGGCCTTCGCCGGCCACAGCCGCCTTGCCCGGCAGAGACTGGTGATGGGGGTGCTGGCGGACGAACTGGCCGGGCCGGTACACGCCCTTTCGATACGGGCCTTGGCGCCCGACGAGGCCTGATCAGAGGTCGAGCGCGCGGCTCAGCGCCGCCGCCAGATCCTGCAGCTTGAACGGCTTTGGCAGCACCGGCGCATTGCGATCCGCCTCGCGCAGGCCTGAGGCGCCATAGCCGCTGGAGAAGACGATAGGGACGCCCCTGGCTTTGAGCGTATCGGCGACTTCATAGACCGTCTGGCCGGCCAGATTGACGTCCAGAATGGCGACATCGATCGCGGTCTCGTCCCGGGCCAGCGCCAGGGCCGGCGCGAGCGAATAGGCCGGCCCCACCACTTCGCAGCCGAGATCGCCCAGCATGTCCTCCAGCAGCATGGCGATCATCGCCTCGTCTTCCACCAGAAGGACGCGCCGGCCCGCGAAGTCCTGAGTCATCGGCTGAAGGTCCTCGCTCTCTGGGCATGGAGCCCGTCCGCGGTTCGACTATGGCGGAGCCGCCGCCCAGGCTCAATCTTCGGGCGCCTCGGACGGCGGACCGACCGCCAGCTGAGTGATCTGGTTTCGCTGACGGCGCAGGATGCGGAACCGATGGCCATGGAAGCCGAACGTTTGGCCGGGCTCGGGGATCACGCGCGCCTCGTGGATCACAAGCCCGGCGACGGTCACCGCGTGATCGTCCGGCAGGTCCCAGTCGAAGGCGCGGTTGAGGTCGCGCACGGTCACGTCCCCATCCACCACGACCCAGCCGTCGGGCTGCCGACGGACACCCTGGATGTCGTCGTCGTGCTCGTCCTCGATCTCGCCGACGATCTCTTCGAGGATATCCTCGAGCGTCACCAGGCCCTGCAGCGCGCCGTACTCGTCAACCACCAGAGCCACATGCCGTCGACGCTTGAGGAAGGCGTCGAGCTGTTCCTTGAGGTGGGTTGTCTCGGGGATGAACCAGGGCTCGCGGATAACCGAGGCGATATCGACCTCTCCCGTCCCGCCGCGGACGACGGCGCGGAGCAGGTCCTTGCTGTGCAACACGCCGACGATGTTGTCCGGTTCGCCGCGCCAGATCGGCAGGCGCGAATGGTCGGTTTCGAGAACGCGCTCGACGATCTCGCCGGCCGGCAGATCTCCGTCGATCATCGAAATCGAGCGGCGGTGGACCATGACCTCGGCGACCGTCACTTCGGAAAGATCGAGCACGCCGCCCAGCATCTTGCGGTCGCCGCTCTCCACGGCGCCCTCGGAATGGTGATAGTCCACGGCCCCGCGGATCTCCTCGTGTGCGGCATTGGAATCCGCCTGCGGATTGAGATTGACGCCGAACAGCCGGAGCGTGCGGCGAACGACGCTCTGCACAGCGAAGATAACGGGGCCGAGCAGGCGCACCGTCACCAGCATGGGCCCGGACAGCGAACGGGCCACGTCATCGGGATGGACGATGGCCAGGGTCTTGGGCAGGACCTCGACGAAGACGACCACCAGCACGGTCATCACGGCAGTCGCCAGGACCACGCCCCAGGGGCCGGGTTCGAGCTTCACGATGATGTAGGTCGCGAGCGCCGAGCTCAGGATGTTGATCAGATTGTAGCAAAGCAGCACCGCGCCGATCATCGTCTCCTGGTCCGAAATCAGGAGATTGACCCTTCGCGCGGCCTTGTCGCCCTCTCGCTCCAGCAGGTGCATGCGGCCGCGACTGACGGCCGTCAGAGAGGTCTCGGCGGCTGAGAAGACGCCGGCGATCACCAGCAGGGCGATGATCACGACACTGACGATCAGGAGACCGGCAATCATGGCGCCGCGCCTTCGGCCAGAAGGACGTCTCTGACCGCGGACGGATCGACATCCTCGGCGAGGAAAGCTTCGCCGATCGCGCGGGCGAGGACGAAGACGAGGCCGCCGCCGCGGGCCTTCTTGTCGAGACTCATCCGCCCCAGGACAGCCGAGGCCGAGACGGGTGCGGCGAGGTCGGACAAGGTCGAAGGCAGGCCGCTCGAGGCGACAAATCGGCGGACGCTGTCGGCCTCGGCCGCGGCGCACAGGCCCAGCCTGTGGGAGAGGCGGAAGGCCAAGGCGCAGCCGAGCGCCACCGCTTCGCCGTGTTTCAGCGCCTCGCCATAGCCGGTCTCGGCCTCCAGGGCGTGAGCAAACGTGTGGCCGAGGTTCAGCAGGGCGCGGACGCCTCCCTCGCGCTCGTCCTCGGCGACGATCGCCGCCTTCATCTCGACAGATCGGGCCACGGCATGGGCCAGCGCGTCCTCCTGTCGGGCCAAAACCTGGGCCCCGTTCGTCTCCAGCCAGGCGAAGAACGCGGCGTCGCCCAAAAGGCCGCATTTGGCGATCTCGGCGAAGCCGCAGCGCATCTCCCGGTCGGGCAGGGTGTCGAGGAGCGACAGGTCGGCGACCACCATCCGCGGCTGATGGAAGGCCCCGACGAGGTTCTTGCCGCGCGAGGTGTCGATGGCGGTCTTGCCGCCGACGGACGAATCCACCTGGGCCAGGAGCGTGGTCGGAATCTGGATGAAGTCGATGCCGCGCATGTAGATCGCGGCGGCGAAACCGGTGAGATCGCCGATCACGCCGCCGCCGAAGGCGAAGACGATGTCGCCGCGTTCGATCTCGAGCGACATCAGGCGGTCGAGGAGGGATTCCAGGCCGGTGAAGCTCTTGGCTTGCTCGCCCGGCGCGATCACGATCGGCCTGACTTCGACGCGGTGGGCGCCCAGGGCGGCCGCGAGGCGCCCGACGTGCAGATCGCGAACGGTCTCGTCCATGACCACGGCGGCCAGCGGCCTTCGCAACATCGCCGCCATGCCGGCGGCGGCGTCTTCCAGGGCCCCGCGGCCGATGGCGACGTCATACGGTCGCCCGGCCAGCGCCACGCGCACGTCGCGCCTCATGAGGCGACCGCCAGCCTCTGCTTGAGGGCCGCAATGATCGCATCGACGCTGGTCTGGTGGGCGGCGTCGCCGGTTTCGATCGTCAGGTGCGCCTGGGCGTATTTCTCATAGCGACTGTCGGCATGGGCCTGCAGCACCTCGAGCGGATCCTTGCCGGTCAGTAGCGGCCGCGTATCCCGGCGCGAGACCCGGCGAGCCAGCACCTCGATGTCGGCTTTGAGCCAGATCGAAATGGCGCGTTCGTTGATCAGCGCCCGGGTCTCGTCGTTGACGAAGGCGCCGCCACCGGTGGCCAGGACGTGGGGCGGCTCATCGAGCAGACGGGCGATGACGCGGCGCTCGCCCTCGCGGAAGGCCTGCTCGCCGAACCCACTAAAGATGTCGGCGACCGATCGGCCAGCGGCGATCTCGATCTCGGCGTCGGCGTCGCGGAACGGCATGCCGAGCTGGGTGGCCAGACGGCGTCCGACCGTGCTCTTTCCCGCGCCCATCAGGCCCACGAGCGCAATGGTCCTCTCATTGAGACGCGCCAGCGCCGCCATACCGGGGCTTTACACGAGGGGCGCCCCGCGCGCCATGATCGGCCATGATTCCCTAGAGGGTCGTGGTGAGCGGCTGGGTCGAAGCCTTCCTGGAGATGATGGCCGCCGAGCGCGGCGCCAGCCGCAATACGCTCGCCGCCTATGGCGCGGACCTGGCGGATCTTTCCGGCTTTCTCTCCGGACGGGGCCAGGACCTGGCGAGGGCCGCGCCGGAGGATATCGAGGCCTGGTTCCAGGCTCTGGGCGAAAAGGGGCTGGCGCCGTCGACGGCCGCCCGGCGCCGGGTTTCGGTGCGCCAATTCTATCGCTTCGCGCTCGGCGAAGGCTGGCGGGAGGACGACCCTTCCCGCCGCGTTGTTGCGCCGAGGCTCGGCCGTCCGTTGCCCAAGGTGCTCTCCGCGGACGAGGTCGGCCGGCTGATCGCTTTCGCCGCCGAAACTGAAGGCGAGGCGGCCGGCCTTCGCCTGCAGGCGCTGATCGAGCTGGCCTACGCCGGCGGCCTGCGCGTTTCCGAACTCACCTCGCTGCCGCTGTCGGCGTTCACCGGCGATCCAGCCTACCTGATCGTCAAGGGCAAGGGCGGCAAGTAGCGCCTGACGCCGCTGGGCGGACCGGCGCGCGAGGCGGTGAAGGCCTACCTGCCCCATCGGCGCTCGTTCCTGCCCAAACGCGGGCGGGACAACCCATGGTTGTTCCCCTCCCGTGGACGGGCCGGACGGCTGACGCCCCGCCGGTTCGCCCAGCTGCTGGAGAAGACGGCTACGGCCGCGGGCCTCGACCCGGCCAAGGTGAGCCCGCACGTCCTGCGCCACGCCTTCGCCACCCACCTGCTGGAAGGCGGCGCGGACCTCAGGGTGGTGCAGACCCTGCTCGGACATTCCGACATCGCCACCACCCAGATCTACACCCACGTCACCCAGGAACGGCTGGCCGAGGTCGTGCGCACCAAACATCCTCTGGCCCGCCAGGGACTCCGCCGCGGCGAGCGCTGACAGGAGCCCCAATGCTTGACCATTTCGGCCTCAGGGTCCGCAACGCAGACGTCAGCCTACCCTTCTATCGTGCCTGCCTGGCGCCCCTCGGGATCAGGGTGATGCAGGAGCAGCCGGCGCTGAAGGCGATCATCCTTGCGCAGGAAGGTTCGCCCATTTTCCTGTGGCTCGGACAGGGAGAGCCGGAATGGCTTGCAAGGAATCCGGACGTCCGCATCCACCTCGGCTTTCGCGCCAAGACCCCGAAAGCTGTGGATGACTTCTACGCGGCGGCGATGGCGGGCGGGGCACGGGACAATGGACCGCCCGGCTATCGTCGGCCGACCTGCTATTCCGCCTTCGTGTTCGATCCGGACGGCAACAACATCGAGGCGATCTGCCAGACCGAGCGTCCGTTCAGTTAACCGCCAATTGGGCAGCCCGCAGGCGCCCCGCCGCCGCGGCGGGGAAAGTCCCAGCTGCTGAAGGGCTCGAAATGTGCGCCCCTCCAGGCGTGGGCGGTAACGGTGATGGTGTCCCTCCCCGCCTCAATGACCGAAAAGGTGGCGGGCACGCCGCGGGTGCGCCGCGAGAGGGTGCCCGCGCCAGCGATGTAGCTGCAGCCGTCGCAATAGGGCAGAGGGCGAGCGAAAGGCGTGTGAACGTGGCCACTGAGGATGAGGTCGACGTCGGCCTCGCACAGAGTGCGCGTGGCGGCGCGGCCGTGGCGCACACCGCCCGACGTGCCGCCCTCGACGTCGATGAGGGGGTGGTGGCAGGCGAAGACGCGCAGGCTGTCGCGGGCGGCCGCCAGGCGCGTGGCGACCTCGCCGATCGCGGTCAGGTCGATGGCGCCATGGGCCCAGTTCGCGCGCAGCTGAGCGCCGCGGGCCGAGTTGATCGCGGCCACGCTCAGGCCCGGCCCGTCATAGACCGCGATGTCATCGGCGCCGATGTAGCGGCGCCAGCGGTGAAACGGCGAAAAACTGCGGACGAAGAGGTTGTAGTAGGGCGTGTCATGGTTGCCCGGGGTGGCGATCAGGGGCGTGGGCAATCTGTCCAGCCAGGCCCGGGCCGCGATGAACTCGGTCGTTCGCCCGGCCAGGGTGAGGTCGCCGGTGACCAGGGTGAGGCTGGGCGCCAGATCCAGAGTCATGGCCAGGGCCGCCTCGATGGCGCCCTTGTCTTCCATGCCGAAATGGATGTCGCTGAGGTGGACCAGGCGCAGGCTCATGGCGCCTCTTCCGGTTCCGATTCCGGTTCGGGAGCCGGCGCCAGGGCGCGGAAGGCGCGGGCGCGAAAGCGAATCTCCACCTGGCGGCCAAAGCGGAAGAACTCGCCGTCCAGCATGCCCGGAATCGGGTCCCGGGCCCAGGCCCGCGCGCTCACAGTGGTTCTCACGGTGACGTCTCGGTCCTCACGCCAGTCGCCGAAGACGTGGTTGAAGACCAGGCGCGCGCCGGCGCGAGCGTTCCTGAGGTCGAGCACGGCCGCCTCCAGGGCCTCTTCCTCGACACTGAGCGCCCGCGAGACAGTTGGACAGATCAGACCTACGGCCATGCAGCGGCCGATCTCCCTGGCGTCGAATTCATAACGCAGACGTCCGTGGAAGGCGCGGCCAAGTGCGATCGTCGCGTATCGCCAGGTGGGCGTTAGGCGTCTCGCGCGAATCGCCTCGCGCGCCCGCGCCCACAAAGCCGGGGAACCGAGCACGGCCGAGCAGAAGAAGGCGCGGCCGCCGACCTCTCCGCCGGGAACCCATCGCTCTTCTCCGGCCTCGAGGGCGCCGAAAATCGCTTCGCGCCAGGGCTTCGTCCCATAGAGCGCACCGTAAAGCTTGTTCATGGTCCCGCCGGAAAGCGGGACCACAAGTGGTCCGCTTGGGCCACACATCTCGGCCACCAGTCGGGTCGTTCCGTCACCACCCAGAACGACCATGACGTCGGGAGCGGAGTCTATGGCCGCCCTCACGGTGCGCTCAATCTGTCCGTCGGGAAGTTCGCTGACATGATGGTCGAGGCCGAACTCGGCGAGGAGGGCCGTCATTTCGTCGGCGGCTCCTGGCCCGACTCCTCCCGAGGCAGGATTGATGATGGCGTGAACGCGCCGGATCGGCGCAGCGGGTCTGTCGATGATCTGGGTCTGCACGCAGCCCTAACGCCGGGATTCAAGCGCCAGTTGCGGCCCAGCCCGGCCGCGCCCCGCAACCGGCGACGTGCGGTCACGTTTCCTGAGCATGGAAGATCCGGAAATCCCGCCTCCTCGGAAGAGGCGGCGCCTGCTGGTCAAGTTCTCCGGCGTCGCCCTGATCGGCTTCGTCATCAGCGCCCTGGTGCTGAAGCTCGGGCTGGAATGGGGCCTGCGACCGTGGAGCGCGCGCCTGATCGCGCTTGCGTGCGCGATGAACGTGACTTTCCTGATCAACGGCCGCTTCGTCTTCAAGGTTCTGACGCGCCAGCGCTTCATGGC
This sequence comes from Caulobacteraceae bacterium, assembly GCA_036489325.1. Lineage (GTDB taxonomy): Bacteria > Pseudomonadota > Alphaproteobacteria > Caulobacterales > Caulobacteraceae > Acaudatibacter. Next base: position 2,890 of record DASXGB010000070.1, on the reverse strand, counting down.
CCAATGGCTCGCCTACGTCGCCAACAGCGCGTTTGGGAACCTCTGCAACTACTGGATCTTCGTGAGCCTGGAGTCGACGCACCGGCCGATCATCGGCGATCCTTATGTGGCCCTGTTCGCGGGCTCCATCGCCGCTTGGGCGATCAACTTCACGGGTGCGCGCTTCCTCGTGTTCGGCGGCATGGCCAAGAAAGCGATGGGGCGTTTCGCACGCCTCATTTTCAGCCGTCGTGGCCTTCCCGACGCCCCGGAACCAGCCGCACCTGAATCGTCTCGCCGGTGACCGCCTTGGTGGTGAAGGAGGCGCTCTCCGTCGGGATCGCCGTGCAATAGCCGAACATGCCGCGCTTGAAGCAGACCTTGTCGCCTTTGACCTTCCAGGTGCCGGTGTGGCGATCGTGTTTGCGGCCCATCGAGACATAAGTGCCGCCGGGGCTCATCCACAGCTCAGCCGTGCGCCCATCGGGGTAGGTCGATATGATCGTCCCCTTGAACGCGCTCTCGAGAGCCGGCGGCGAGTCGGCAGCGGTAAGGAGGACAAGCCCTCCGATCAGCGCCAGAGTACGGAACATCGATTTTCCTCCTGAGTGGTTCGCGGGGAGGACAACGCGCGGGCGCCTTAATCGTGCCGCTTCGAGCAATAGTCGGGAACGAGGTGGGCCACCGTCGACAATTTGACGGCGCCCGCGATTGCTCTAGGTTCGCCCCGTTTTCGGGCCGGGTGCGTTTAGGAATCTGATGGCAGCCCACTATCTGGAATTCGAGCGGCCGATCGCCGAGCTCGAAACCAAGATCGATGAGCTGTCGAAGCTCTCGGAGACCAGCGGGCACGGCGCCTTCGACGCCGAGATCGCGGCCCTGAGGGCGCGCGTCAATGAGCTGCGCGTCGAGACCTACGCCAACCTCGACGCCTGGCAGAAAACGCAGATCGCCCGCCATCCGGACCGGCCCCACTTCGTCGACTATCTCAAGGGCCTGATCGAGGAGTTCGTGGAGCTGCGCGGCGATCGCACCTTCGCCGACGATCAGGCGATCCTCGGCGGCCTTGGCCGCTTCCGCGGCGCGCCGGTGGTGGTCATCGGCCAGGAAAAGGGTCACGACACCACAACCCGCATCAAGCACAACTTCGGCGCCGCGCGCCCGGAAGGCTACCGCAAGGCGATCCGGCTGATGGATCTGGCCGAACGCTTCAACCTGCCGGTGCTGTCGTTCATCGACACCGGCGGGGCCTATCCGGGCATCGGCAGCGAGGAGCGGGGCGTTGCCGAGGCGATCGCCCGGGGCACCGAACGTTGCCTCACCCTCGGCACGCCCATGATCGCCACGATCACCGGCGAGGGCATGAGCGGCGGGGCCATCGGCATCGCCGCGGCCAACCGGGTGATCATCATGGAGCACGCCATCTATGCGGTGATCTCGCCCGAAGGCTGCGCCTCGATCCTGCTGCGCGACCGGGCCATGGCCGAGGGCGCGGCCAAGGCGATGAAGATCACCGCCGAGGACCTCCTGAAGCTCAAGATCGTCGACCTGATTGTCGAGGAGCCGGTCGGCGGCGCCCATGCCGATCCGGGCCTGGCGATCAGCCGGGTCGGAGACGCCATCGAGGCGGAGCTGAAATCCCTCGCCGGCCTCTCGCCCGACCAGCTTCGCGACCAGCGGGCCGAGCGGTTCTACGCTATCGGCCGGGACTAGCCCCGCTTCCCGCGGTCGTGCGAGCGGTAGGGCGGCGGCGCATAGGTCGAGCGGGCCTTGCCGTCCGAGCGCGCGTTTCCATCCCAGCAGTTCTTGCCGCCGCGGCCGCCTGATCGCTTGGCTTCGAGCGTTTGCGCGATCAGCTCACGCGCCTTGGCCTCGTGGGTCGCCTTTTCGAGGGCGTAGCGGTGGAATTCCCGCGTCGCCTCGACGTCGGCCGGATCCGGCGGCGCCATGGCGGTCTCGCGGCTGCCCTCCTTGATCGCCTGGGCGGTCTCGATCAGCGGCGACCAGCGGCGATCGAGGTTTTCGAGCGCCCAGGCCGTCGCCGCCTTCTTCGACCCGACCCGGCCGGTGGCGAAAGTGTGCAGCATCCGGCAATGGAGGCCGACCCAGAACGATTGCCAGGCCTTCATCGACATCGGTTCGAGGCCCAGGAGGGCGACGAGGTTCATGGTCTCCATGATCTCCTCGCGCAGCATGGCCGGCGTCACGGGATCGATGAGCGACTTCGGATCCGGGCCTGCGAGGACGACGCCCTTCTCCCGCAGCGACCAGCGCACGACCTGGGTGTTGTCGTGAGCCGAACGGGCGGTGCGCTGGTGGCCGTGGTCCAGGTAGACGAAGGGGTACCAGCGGGCCGGAGCGTCACCGAGACCAGGGTCGGTCCAGTCCGGTCCGCGCGGCTCGCCCGGCGGGTCGCGCGGTTCGGCCGTCAGGCGCCGCAGCACCGCGACGGGGGCGTAGGAGCCCTCCAGCCTGTGCCGCCAGGGCTCGTAGGGCAGGTCATGGATCGCCTTGTGGACCGCGTCGAGGCGAAGAATCTCATCACGCGTCAGGTCGCGCTCGATGGCGACGATGAAGTCGCAATCCGAGCGTTTTGTCAGCGTCGCCGACAGCGAACGAGCCCTGCAGATAGGCGCCGACGAAGTTGTCGCCGAGGACCCGCCGCACCTCGGAGAGCCAGTGGGCGAGGACGGCGTTGAGGTCTGCGAAAGGCGTGGGACCGCGAGTCGAGTCGCGCAGGGGCGCGGGAGTCAGTTCCGGCATGGGAAAGTCCATTCGTTTTGGGAGCGCCGGCGCGCGCAGGGGCGCGGATCCGGCCGTCACGGGTGGGCGGGGAGCCTCAGTCCCTCAAACGAATGTCGTTCAACATCGAAGTCCAGTCTCCGAAAGAGCGCGGCAAACTAGCGATCCG
>DASXGB010000025.1:0-21020 GCA_036489325.1 Caulobacteraceae bacterium | reverse complement strand
TTCGACCTGCCGGCCTATGTCGCCCGCCCCAAGGCGCCCGGCCGCTTCCCGGTGGTGATCGTGGTCAACGAGATCTTCGGCATCCACGACTACATCAAGGACACCTGCCGCCGCCTCGCCAAGCTCGGCTACGCGGCGATCGCGCCGGCCTTCTTCGTGCGCGCGGGCGATCCGGCCCCGCTCACGGACATGGCGGCGGTGATGAAGATCGTCCAGCAGGCGACCGACCCGCAGATCATGGGCGATGTCGGCGCCACCCTCGATTTCCTCGACCGCCAGTCCTGGGCGGAGCCGCGCCACATCGCCATCACCGGCTTTTGCTGGGGCGGCCGCGTGGTGTGGCTGGCCTGCGAACAGTTCCCCAGGATCAAGGCCGGCGTCGCCTGGTACGGCCAGATGGGACCCGCGGCGACGTCCAAGCCGACCCCCGGCCGGATGTGGCCGATCGACAATGTCGCTCGCCTGACCGCGCCGGTGCTCGGCCTCTACGGGGCCAAGGACCAGTTGTCGGCCCTGGCGCCGGCGATGCGCGAAGCCCTGGCGAAGGCCGGCAAGACCTCGAGCGAGATCATTGTCTATCCCGACGCCGGCCACGGCTTCCATGCCGATTATCGCGAAAGCTACGTCAAGGCGGATGCGGACGACGGCTGGAAGCGGATGCTGGACCACTTCCGCCGCAACGGCGTCGCGCCGAGACTTCTCCGGGCGACCTAGGCCCTACCGCTAGCCCCGCAGCTTGCGCAGCAGGATCTCGAGATCCTGGGACAGTTGCGGGTCCGTCGGCCGCAGCTCCTCGATCCGCCTCACCGCGTGCAGCACGGTCGTGTGATCACGGCCGCCGAAGCGCCGGCCGATGTCTGGCAAGGAGCGGGTGGTGAGCTGCTTGGCCAGCCACATCGCCGCCTGTCGGGGCCTCGCCAGCGCCCGGGTCCGCCGCTCGCAGAGGAGGTCCGACTGCTTGAGCCGATAGTGCTCGGCGGTCGCCTTCTGGATATCGTCGACGGTGATCCGCTTCTCGCCGCCGCGCAGATGGGGCTGAAGCAGTCGGTGGGCCTCGTCGATCGTCACCGCCGCCACGCCGGAGCCAGCCCGCACCACCAGGGTGTTGAGCGCACCTTCAAGTTCGCGGACGTTGTCGGTGAAGCGATCGGCCAGGAACTCCAGCACCTCGCGGCGCAGCTGACCGGTGAAGCCGAACTGCCGGCGCAGGAGGTCGAGCTTGCGCTCGAGGATGCCCAGGCGCAGGGCGCGATCGGCCGGTTCGATGCCGCACACCAGTCCCGCCGAAAGGTGAGAGCGCAGGTGGGCGTCGAATTCGGTGAGCTGAGCCGGCGGCCGATCGGCGGAGAAGACCACCCGGCGGCCGTCCTCCATCAGGGCCGAGAGGGTGTGGAACAGCTCTTCCTGGGTCGACTGCTTACCGCCGATGAAGTGGACGTCATCGACGATCAGGAGATCGGCGCTGCGCAGCTGCTGCTTGAACGGCCCGATCTGGCGATCCATGGCCGCCTTCACGAAGCCGGAGAGGAAGCGCTCGGATGTCAGGTAGACGACTTTGCGATTGGGCGCGGCGGCCATGGCCTCGCGCGCCATGGCGCACAGCAGGTGCGTCTTGCCGAAGCCATAGGGCCCGTGGATCACCACCGGGTTGAAGTGGCCGTCGGCCCACGAGGCCACCCGCTGGGCGACGGCGAAGGCGAACTCATTGGCCGGGCCGCAGACGAAATTCTCGAAGGTGAAACGATCGCGCGGCGTGCTGTGCGCCGGCGCCGTCTCGGCCACAGGCGCCACCGGTATGGGCGCTGGGCGCGGCGTGCTGGCCGCCGGCCGCTCGGCGCCGGCCTCGAACTCGGCCCGCGATTGCAGGCGCAGCGATCGGTGGCTGGCGTCGAGCGACCCCCACAGCTCCTCGATGCGCCGCCAGGCGTAACGGCGAATCCAGTCACGGGCGACGCCCGTGGGAGTGACGAGATAGAGTTCGCCGCTTGGCGCCGCCCTCAGCGCCGCCCGGGCCACCCAGGAACCGTAAGCGTCTTCGCCCAACTCCGAACGCAGCCTGGCGCTCGCCTTGGCCCATACCTCCGGGCCCGACACTGAGGACTCCACCACCGCCAGATTGCTCGCCGCCATTTCCCCGCTTCCCCCCTGCACCTCGAAGGCGCAGGACCACTATCGGCGTTTGCACGCCGGTGAACGCACACCCACTAGACAAGACGCCCCCGAACGCCGGGACGCGCTAACGCCGCCGCCGCATTTTCGTCCGTACAAGACCAAAAGTGCTGAAGGCCGCAGACTAGCTTTACGCTTGACTTCGTCAACGTCGATTCGAGTCAAAATTCGGCCGGATTCGGCGAAATATCCGGTTGACAACCGGAACCTTCAGTTAGGCCAAGCGTTTTGCGCCGATCACTTTTTTAAGATTTTTTTGACAGCCCGAATCGCGGCCGAATCGGCTTTCGGCCAATCCTGATTGGTGCCCTAAAAGGCTTTGAAATTCCGAAACTTAGGCAGCTTGGGTGCGACCTTACGCCGCAGCTAGTTTCTTCAGCTGACGGTGAAGTCTGGAGACTTTCCGCGAGCCGGTGTTGGCATGCACGACGCCCTTGCCGACGGCGCGCATCAGTTCCGACTGAGCTGAAACAAAAGCAGCGTTCGCCGCGGCCTTGTCGCCGCTCTCGATCGCCTCGTCGAACTTGCGCAGAAAGGTGCGGACTCGCGACTTTCTGGACAGGTTGACCGCGGTCCGTTTCTCAATCTTGCGGATCGCCTTTTTGGCGCCGGGGTTGTTGGCCATGGACCGTCGACTTCAGGTTGGGCGCCGCTTGGCGGTGCGTGGAAAAATGGAGGCGCGGATATAGGGGAGGGCGCCCTGGCGGTCAATGCGCATCCGGACCTTCGACGGTGAAGCCTTGCTGGCGCAGCAGGGCGGGAACGCCTCCGGGTCCTATAAGATGGCCCGCGCCGACCACGACGACGATCTTGCCCTCGCCGGTCAGCGCCTGCCCCAGGATCTTCGCCCAGCGCTGATTTCGCTCGGTGATCAGGCGCCGGTACATGCTAGGCGAGGTCTTGGCGACCGGGTCGAGGGCGTCGTGCGAGAGCGCCGTCAGGTCGCCGGCCAGCCACTCCTTGAGCACCCGGTCGTAGATCCCTGGATCGTCGGCGATCTCTTCCACGGTCTCATCGAGCGAGCGGACCTGTTCGGCCGCCGACGGGTCAGCCAAGAAGCCGATCTGCTGGCTCACGGTCTCGAAGGCGCGGCGGTGGGCGGTGGCGGGCGCCTCGGCGGCGACCTGCTGCTCCACCCCTTGAGACGCCAGGGCGCCGGCCCGCATGTCCGCCGCCACCGAAACCGTGACCTCCGCCAGCCACGGCCGCATCCGGGCCACGACCTCGCATGAGATGCCAAGGTTCTGGCAGACCCCGCGCAGGTGGCCCTGCTCCTCGCCGTTCAGATGACTGAACAGGTTGTCGCCCGCGGCCAGGAGGCCCTTGCTGGCGGCGAGGCGCTGGACTTCCACGGCCGTCTGGTCGTCGATCGGCAGTTCGAACCAGATCTCGTCCGCCTGGGCGATGGCGTCCTTGACCTTGGCCGGTTGCCAGTCGATCGCCTTGGGCAACAGGTGCACCGAGCCGAACATCACCAGGTCGGCGTGCGGCCCGTGCGCCGTCCACATCGCCGGCTCGGCGCTGGCGTCGCCGCAGGCCAGCGCAAGGGCGACGCCCAGGGTGGCGAGCATCTGTCTCATATCTGACACGCCGGGCAGTAGAAGGTGGAGCGGCCGCCCTGGACGATGCGGCGGATGACGCCATGGCAGGTGGGCGTGGCGCAGGGCTTGCCGGCGCGGTCATAGACCTCGAAGCTGTGCTGGAAATATCCCAGGGCGCCGTCGGCGCTGGCGAAATCGCGCAGGGTCGAGCCGCCCTTTTCGATGGCTTCGATGAGAACCTCGCGGATGGCGACGACCAGCCGCTCGAGGCGTCGCCGGGACAGCCGTCCCGCAGAGCGGGTCGGCGAGATCCCGGCCCGATAGAGCGCCTCGCAGACATAGATATTGCCAAGGCCGGCGACGATGCGCTGATCGAGCAGCAGGGTCTTGGCGCTCTGTTTTCGGCCGATGAAGGCTTGGGCCAGATGACCAGCGTCGAAATCGGGGCCCAGCGGCTCGGGGCCCAGGCCGGCCAGGCGGGCGTCGACGTCGTCCACCAGGTCCATGAACCCGAAGCGGCGCGCATCGTAGTAGGTGATACGCGCGGGGGCGTCGGTCTCGAACATGATGTGGGCGTGCTTGGGGTCAGCCGGGGCGGCCAGGGCGAAGCTTCCCGCCGGCGCCGCGCCCTCGATCTCGAACCGGCCGGTCATGCCCAGATGGATAAGGAGGGCGCCGCCGCGGTCGAGCTCGGCCAGCATGTACTTGCCCCGCCGCGTCAGGGTGAGCACCCGTGCGCCGGTCAGCCGCTGGACGAAATCCACCGGCAGCGGAAACCGCAGGTCGGGACGGCGGGCCTCCACCCGGGTGAGACGCGCGCCGGCGAGCACGGGGCTCAGGCCCCGCCTCACGGTCTCGACTTCCGGCAGTTCGGGCATGTCCCTGACTAAACCAGCGCCGCTGGCGCTCAAAGGCCCAAGCCAATAAGACGGCCGCCATGAGCGAGACCGGCGCGACCTTCGGCTACCGCGATGTCGATCCGGCGGCGAAACCCGGCCTGGTGCGCGGCGTTTTCGACCGGGTCGCCGGCCGCTATGACCTGATGAACGACCTGATGAGCGGCGGCCTCCACCGGCTGTGGAAGGACGCCGCCGCCGCCCGCCTCAATCCACAACCGGGCGAAACGATCATCGACTGCGCCGGGGGCACGGGCGACATGGCCCTGCGCTTTCGGAGCCTGGCGGAGGCGGCCCGGCGCCGGCGCGGCGGACCGCCGGCGAGGATCTTCGTCGCCGATTATAACGCGGCCATGATCGGGGTCGGACGGGCCAGGCCCCACGCCGACGAGATCGCCTGGGCGGTCGGCGACGCCCAGGCCCTGCCGCTCCCTGACCGGGCCGCCGACGCCTTTTGCATCGCCTTCGGGCTGCGCAACGTCACCGACATCGCCAAGGCGCTTGGCGAGGCGCGGCGGGTGATGAGGAGCGGCGGCCGCTTCGTCTGCCTCGAATTCTCCCGGCCCATCGCGGCGGCCCTGCGCGCGGGCTACGACGCCTATTCGTTCAAGGTCATCCCGGCGATCGGCCAATCAGTGACCGGCGACCGCGAGGCCTATCAGTACCTCATCGAGAGCATCCGCCGATTCCCGGACCAGTGGGCCCTGGCGAGGCTGATGGAGCAGGCTGGCTTCTCGCGCGTGTCGGTGACCAACTTCAGCGGCGGCGTCTGCGCCCTGCATCAAGGCTGGGTGATCTGACCATGCTGCGGCTGGTGGGCGCGATCTGGGTGCTCGTCCGGGCTGACGCGCTTCTGCCGCGTGAATTCGATCCGCAGCTACCTCCGGGGTTGAGGTTCCTGGCCCGGTGCCTGCGCCTGTTTTCGGGCCGCGCGGCGCGCGAGGGCCGACCGGGCGAGCGTCTCGCCCACGCTTTCGAGCGGCTGGGCCCGGTGGCCGTCAAGCTCGGTCAGTTCCTGTCGACGCGCGGCGACATCGTCGGCGAGACCTTCGCCCTCGACCTCGCCCGGCTGAAGGACCATCTGCCGCCCTTCCCGACGGACATTGCCAGGGCAGAGGTCGAGCGGGCGCTGGGCCGGCCCCTCGGCGCGCTCTATTCCGAGTTCTCTGAGCCTGTGGCGGCCGCTTCCCTGGCCCAGGCCCATCGCGCCAGGCTGCTCGACGGCCGCGAGGTGGCCGTGAAGGTGCTGCGGCCCCGGATCGAGCGCCGCGTCGCGCGCGATATCAAATCGCTCGAACTCGCCGCCAGGCTGATCGACGCCTGGCCGGCCGCCCAGCGCCTGGAGCCCAAAGCCTTCGTCGCCACCATCGCCAGGGCGCTGACCCTCGAGCTGGATCTGCGGATGGAGGCGGCCGCCGCCGACGAGCTTGGCGAGGTGCTGGCGGACGCCGGCTACATGCGCGCGCCCAAGGTGATCTGGGAGGGCGTCGCCAGGCGGGTGCTGACTCTCGAATGGGTGCGCGGCACGCCGCTCTCCGACCCCGCGGCCCTCGACACCGTCGACCGGCCGAAGATGGCCGACAACCTCACCCGCGGCTTCCTCGCCCAGGCCCTGGACCACGGCGTGTTCCACGCCGACCTGCACGAGGGCAACCTGTTCGTCGCCCCGCCGGCGGACCTGGCGGTGGTCGACTTCGGCATCGTCGGACGGCTCGCGCCATCCGAGCGGAGGTTCCTGGCCGAAGTGCTGTGGGGGTTCCTCAGGCGCGACTACGAGCGGCTGGCCGAAATCCATTTCAAGGCCGGCTACGTTCCCCCCCACCACGACAAGGGGGCTTTCGCTCAGGCGCTGAGGGCCGTCGGCGAGCCGGTGTTCGGCCGCCCGGTCAAGGAGGTGTCGATGGGCCGGTTGCTGGGCCAGCTCTTCGACATCACCGCCCTCTTTGACATGAGACTGCGCCCGGAACTGGTGCTGCTGCAGAAGACCATGGTGGTGGTCGAAGGCGTCGCCCGCCGCATTGATCCCGACCACGACATCTGGGCGGCGGCCGAACCGGTCGTGCGCACATGGATCGGCCGCGAGCTCTCGCCCGCCGTCACCGCTCGTCAGCTGGCCAGCGAGGCGCGGGCGGCGATGACCGCCCTGGCCAACCTGGCCAACCCCGAACGCGAGCGGCTGCGCGAGCCGCCGCCGCCGGCCCGTAAGGAGCGCTTCGACCCGTGGCTCGCCTTCGCCTTGGGCGCGGTTACGGCGGCGGCCGCATTCGCCCTGGCGCTCTGGATCCGCTAAGCGCGCTTAGCTCTGGTTCGAGCTATCCGAGGCCCGTTCGGATTCGCGTTGCTTCTGCTCGGTCCAGTAGGAGGCGCCGTCGCGCGGCTTGAACATGGTCCGGGGCGCGCCATCGCGTGAGACCACGGCGAAGGTATTGGACTTCGGATCATAGATCAGGCGATCGCCGTTGTTCCGGTCGAGGGTCTGGGCGGTGGCCGGAGGATGGTCGACGAAAGCGTGGACCTTGGTCACGTAGTCGGTCTCGGAATGGGCCCCGAAGTCGACTCCGTTGCGGGCGAACTGGTACTGGGCGTTCTCGACGGCGGAGTGCCGGCGGTTGGCCGCCCACATCGGCTTGCCGGCCACAAGCGGCGTATCGGCGGCGCTGGCCTGCGATGTGGTCGATCCGTAGGCGTCGGTCGATCCCGACGGCGTCTGCGAGGCTGAGCCGTGGGAGGCGACGGCCGAGGTGTGGCCGCCGCAGCCGGCGAGCGAAAGCGCCAGGATGGCCGCGGCAGCGGCTGTGAGAATTGCTTTCATGATCGTCCCCAATGAGGCGTGAATTTATGGAGTTACGCACACAAGAACAAACTAAGAACACTTTTCCAGCTTTGTCCAGCGCCTTGATTCGGCTAAGTGCGCGGCGCTGCTCTGAGGCGGCGGAGGCGGCCGGTCGCAATGAAGATTCTGCTGATCGTCGGCGGAGGCGTCGCCGCCTACAAGGCCCTGGAGCTGGTCAGGCTCCTACGCAAAGCGGGCGCCGAGGTGAGCCCGGTCCTGACCCGCGCGGGCGCCAAGTTCGTGACTCCTCTGTCCCTTTCGGCCCTGGCCGAGGCGCAGGTGCGGGGCGACCTGTTCAGCCTCGATGATGAATCGAAGATGGGCCACATCGAGCTGTCGCGCGCCGCCGACCTTGTCGTGGTCGCGCCGGCCACCGCCGACCTGATGGCCAAGGCCGCCACCGGCCAGGCTGACGATCTGGCTTCGACGGTGCTGCTCGCCACCGACAAGCCCGTGCTGATGGCGCCGGCGATGAACCTGCGTATGTGGCTGCATCCGGCCACCCAGCGCAATCTCGCGACCCTCAAGGCCGACGGCGTCGGCATGGTCGGGCCTGACGAGGGCGCGATGGCCTGCGGCGAGTTCGGTCCCGGGCGCATGGCCGAGCCCGAAGCGATCCTACAGGCCATCCGCGCCGCCCTGGCGCCTGGCCCCCTCGCCGGCAAGCACATCATGGTGACGGCGGGGCCCACGGTCGAGCCGCTCGATCCGGTGCGGGTCCTCACAAACCGCTCCAGCGGCAAGCAGGGCTACGCCATCGCCGGCGCCCTGGCGGCCTTGGGCGCGCGCGTGACTTTGGTGACGGGTCCTACGGCGCTGGCCACGCCCGCCGGCGTCGATCGCCGCGACATCGAAACCGCGCAGGAGATGCTCGAGGCGAGCCAGGCGGCGCTCCCGGCCGACGCGGCGGTGTGCGTGGCCGCGGTCTCCGACTGGCGTCCGGACGAGGTGTTCGGCGTCAAGCTGAAGAAGGGCCGCGAGGGGCCGCCGGCGGTTCGCCTGGTGGAAAATCCTGACATTCTGGCCGCCCTGTCGGCGGCGGGACCGACGCGGCCACGCCTGGTGGTCGGCTTCGCCGCCGAGACCCATGACCTCGAGGCTGAGGCCAGGGCCAAGCTCAAGCGCAAGGGCTGCGACTGGATCGTCGCCAACGACGTCAGCGAGGCGGCGATCATGGGCGGGGACGAAAACGAGGTGCTGATCATCGACGGCAAGGGCGCCGAACGCTGGGCGCGGGCGTCCAAGGCCGAGGTGGCCCAGCGCCTCGCCGAACGCATCGCGGCGGCGCTGGCATGACCCCGCAGGTCAAGATCGTCCGCCTGCCTCACGGGAGGGACCTGCCGCTTCCGGCGTACGAGAGCGAGGGTGCGGCGGGCATGGATCTGCGCGCCGCCGTCGAGGAGCCCCTGGTCCTTCAACCGGGTGAGCGGGCCGCGACGCCGACCGGCATCGCCATCGCTCTTCCGATAGGCTTCGAGGGCCAGGTGCGGCCCCGATCCGGCTTCGCCCTGCGCGAGGGCGTCACCACTCTCAACACGCCCGGCACCATCGATTGCGACTACCGCGGCGAGGTGAAAGTGATCCTGATCAACCACGGCGCGAAGCCGGTAACGATCGTCCGGGGCGACCGCATCGCCCAGCTGGTCGTCGCGCCCGTGGTCCAAGCCACCTGGGCCGAGGTTCAGAGTCTCGACGAAACGGCGCGCGGCGCCGGCGGCTTCGGCTCGACCGGCGCGGCTTAGGTCAGACCCAGCACGTCGCGCATGTCGTAGAGGCCCGGGCGCCGGCCCTGGACCCACCGCGCCGCCGCGATGGCGCCGCGGGCGAACAGCCGTCGGTCGCGCGCCGAATGGGATAGGGTGAGGATCTCGTCCTCTGTCGCCAGGATCACGCTGTGCTCGCCGATGAGGCCGCCGGCGCGCAGCGAGGCGAAGCCGATGGCGTCCGCGGGCCGGGGCCCCGTGAGGCCATCGCGGCCGCGCGCCGCCACCTTGGCAAGGTCGGCCTTGCGGCCCCGGGCGGCGGCCTCGCCCAGCATCAGGGCGGTGCCGGACGGCGCGTCGACCTTGCGCCGGTGGTGGGCCTCGAGGATCTCGATGTCCCAATCGGCCGGCAGGCGCCGGGCGGCCTCCTCCACGAGCGCCGCCAGCAAATTGACGCCCAGTGAGAAATTGCCGGACCTGACGATGGCGATGGCCCTCGCGGCGCCCGCGATCGTCGCCTCGTCGGCCTCGGAAAAGCCGGTGGCCCCGATAATGAGCGCCGGGCCGCCTCGCGACGCGGCCGCGCGCGCCAGCTGAGCCGCCGCGGCCGCGGTCGAGAAATCTATTAAGACGTCGCAGGCGGCCAGAGCCTCGTCGGCGCCGACGAGCATCAAGGCGCCCGTGCTTTGGCCGATGCAATCGGGCCGGTCGAGAGCCGCTGTCACGGCGACGCCGGCCTCATCCGCGGCTACGGCGAGCACCGTCTGGCCCATGCGCCCCAGCGCGCCGGCGACGCCCAGTCTCAGACCCTTGGATGGTTCCACCATGACGCCCGCTCGAAGCCTGCCCGCATCTCGCCGCAGCGGTCGCCGGGGTCAAGAGCGCCGCCCGTTCGGTTGTCCCCGCGGGAGGCTGAGTCTAGGTTGCCGATGCCCCTGACGCCGCCGGACACGCGAAGAGCCCATGGACGACGCCGAAAAGCGCAGTTTCACCGACGACGAGGCTCTGGCCTTTCACAAGCATCCGACGCCAGGCAAGTTGGCCGTCGTCGCGACCAAGCCCATGGCGACACAGCGCGACCTGTCGCTGGCCTATTCGCCGGGCGTGGCCGCGCCGGTCATGGCCATCGCTGCCGACCAGGATCTTGCCTACGACTACACCTCCAAAGGCAATCTCGTGGCCGTGATCACCAACGGCACGGCGATCCTGGGCCTTGGCGATCTCGGGGCCCTGGCCGCCAAGCCGGTGATGGAAGGCAAGTCGGTCCTCTTCAAGCGCTTCGCCGATGTCGATTCCATCGACATCGAGGTTCTGGCCCGCGATCCGGACGAGATCATCACCGTGGTCAAGAACATCGGCGTCACCTTCGGCGGCATCAATCTCGAGGACATCAAGAGCCCCGAATGCTTCCGCATCGAGGCCGAGCTGCAGGAGCTGCTCGATATCCCGGTGTTCCACGACGACCAGCACGGCACGGCGATCATCTCGACGGCCGGGCTGATCAACGCCTGCTACATCACCGGCCGCAAGCTGGAGGACGTGAAGCTGGTGCTGTGCGGCGCAGGGGCGGCGGGCATCGCGACCCTCGACCTACTCAAGGCCATGGGCGTGAGGTCCGACAACTGCATCGCCGTCGACAACACCGGGGTCATCTATCGCGGCCGCGACAAGAACATGAACCAGTGGAAGTCGGCCCACGCCGTCGACACCGACGCGCGGACGCTGGCCGACGCCATGAAGGGCTCGGACGTTTTCTTCGGCCTCTCGGCCAAGGACATCGTCAGCCAGGACATGGTGAAGTCGATGACCGAGAAGCCGATCATCTTCGCCATGGCCAATCCCGATCCGGAGATCGCGCCGGAGGCGGTGCTGGCCGTGCGGCCGGACGCCATCGTCGCCACCGGCCGTTCGGACTACCCGAACCAGGTCAACAACGTCCTGGGCTTTCCCTACATCTTCCGTGGGGCGCTGGACGTGCGCGCAAGGCGCGTGAATCTGGAGATGAAGATCGCCTGCGCCCGAGCCCTCGCAGCGCTCGCCCGCGAGGACGTCCCCGACGAGGTGGCTGCGGCCTACCAAGGCAAGCGGCTCAAGTTCGGGCCTGAGTACATCATCCCGACGCCCTTCGATCCCCGGCTGATCCACTACATCCCGCCGTTCGTCGCCCAGGCGGCGATGGACACCGGCGTCGCCCGCCGGCCGATCGAGGATATGGACGCCTACCGCTCGAGCCTGGCGCGGCGCCTCGATCCGGCCGCTGGCTTCCTGCAGAAGATCTCCGGCGCGGTGCTGTCCGGGCCGAAGAAGCGCATCGTCTTCGCCGAGGGCGAGGAGCCGGCGGTGATCCGCGCCGCTTACGCCTTCCAGGCCCAGGGACTCGGCTATTCGGTTCTGGTCGGCCGCGAGGAGCTGGTGGCCGACAACATGCGCCTGGCCGGCCTCGATCCGGACGAGGTCAAGCTCGAGGTGATCAACGCCCGCGTCTCGCGGCACAACGCCGAGTTCGTCGACTTCCTCTACAAGCGCCTGCAGCGGGACGGCTATCTCAAGCGCGACGTCCAGCGCCTGATCAACCAGGACCGCAACTCATTCGCCGCCTCGATGGTGGCCCTGGGCCACGCCGACGGCATGGTCACGGGCGTCACGCGCAACTTCGACCAGGCCTTGGCCGAGGTCAGGCGGGTGATCGATCCGGCGCCGGGGGCGCGGATCCTCGGCATGTCGATCGTGCTCGCCCGCGGCAAGACCCTGTTCGTCGCCGACACCAGCGTCACCGAGATGCCGGAGCCGGGCGACCTCATCGAGATCGCCTATGGGGCGGCAGCGTCCGTGCGGCGCCTGGGCTTCACGCCTCGCCTGGCCTTCATGTCCTATTCGACCTTCGGCAATCCGCCCGGCCTGCGCTCGGACCGCGTGCGCCAGGCGGTGGCCATGCTCGACCGGCGCGGCGACGCCGATTTCGAGTATGAGGGCGAGATGCCGCCGGAACTGGCGCTCGATCCCACCTCCACCGACAACTATCCCTTCATGCGCCTCACCGACGAGGCCAATGTCCTGATCATGCCGGCCATCCACTCGGCCTCGATCTCCACCCGGCTCGTCCAGGCCCTGGGCGGAGCGACGGTGGTGGGGCCGATCCTGGTGGGGATGGGCAAGCCGGTGCAGATCTGCCCGCTGTCGGCCTCGGTCTCGAAGATCCTGACGATGGCTCAAGTGGCCGCCTACGACTCGCCGTTGTCAGAGACCGCCCGCCTGGTCTGACGCTCTTGACTTTCTCTCCCCTCTGAGGTTCCTGCGCCGCCCCGCGCTGAGGCGGCGCGGACACAATGACATTGCGAAGCGGGGGAGAGAGCCATGCCGGCGGCGGGCGCGATCGGCATCGACTTCGGCACGACCAACACCGTGCTTTCCCGGCTGGGCGCCGAGGGCCACGCCGAGCTGACCCATTTCCCGTTCGAAGGCGAGGACGTCGTCGCCTTCCGCTCGGCCCTGAGCTTCCATCCCGATCCCGACGATGAGCGCGGCCGGATCGTCGAAGCCGGGCCGTGGGCCATCGAAGCCTATGTCGAAGAGCCGATCGAGACCCGGCTCATCCAGTCGTTCAAGAGCTATGCGGCCAGTCCCCTGTTCCAGGAGACCCGCATCCTCGGCCGCCGCTACGTCTTCGAGGACATGCTTTCGGCCTTCATGCTGCGGCTGCGGGCGCACGCCGGCGGCGCGCTTTCCGACATGCCCAAGGTGGCCATCATCGGCCGGCCCGTGGCTTTTGCCGGCGCGAGTCCGGATACGACGCTGGCGCTCACCCGCTATCAGGCAGCCTTCGAGCGCCTGGGCTTCGAGGAGATCCGCTACGCCTATGAGCCGGTGGCGGCGGCTTTCTTCTTCGCCCGCCAGCTCGAGGCCGATGCGACGGTCCTGGTCGGCGATTTCGGCGGTGGCACCAGCGACTTTTCCATCGCCCGCTTCGCCCGCCGGGACGGCGAGATGCACGCCGAGGCCCTGGCCAACGCCGGCGTCGGCGTCGCCGGCGACGCCTTCGATTACCGGATCATCGACGCCCTGGTCTCGCCCGAACTCGGCAAGGGCTCGTCCTACAAGGTCTTCGACCACGTCCTGCCGATCCCCAACCGCTACTACGCGGCCTTCGCCCGCTGGGAGCAACTCGCCCTGCTGCGCGCCTCGGTCGACATGCGCGACATCCGCACGCTGAGACGCCAGGCCCTGGAGCCGGAAAAGTTCGCCCGCCTGGTCGAGGTCCTCGACGATAACCATGGTTATCGTCTGTACCAGGCCGTCTCGCGGCTGAAGCAGGCGCTGTCGGAGGCCGAGACGGCGACCTTTCTGTTTGAAGCGGGTTCTATCCGCCTGGAGCGCGAGGTGCGCAGAGGCGAATTCGAAGGCTGGATCGCCCCCGAGCTCGCCGCGATCGAAGGCGCGCTCGACGAGGCCCTGGCCCGCTCCGGCCTTACCGAAGCCGACATCGACCGGGTGTTCCTGACCGGCGGCTCCTCGTTTGTGCCGGCGGTGAAGCGCCTCTTCGCCGGCCGATTTGGCGAGGCCAGGCTGGAGGGCGGCGCCGAGCTCGTCTCCATCGCCTCGGGCCTGGCCTACATGGGCGCGGAACGCGATCTTGACGCCTGGTCGCAACCTCTGACGGCGGCTTGACGCGGGGTGACACTTCCGGCCGGAGCGTCGCCGGGCTAAACCGCCCAGCTCAGGATTTTGCAGAGGACAAGGACCCTCCCATGAAGCTCGATTCCTCGGTCGCCGCGGTGGTCACCGGCGGCGCCTCCGGCCTCGGCGAGGCTACTACCCGCGCGCTCGCCGCCCAGGGCGTCAAGGTCGCCATCTTCGACATGAACGAAGCCAAGGGCGAGGCGGTGGCCAAGGACGTCGGCGGCGTCTTCTGCCAGTGCAACGTCACCTCCGACGATGAGGTCGACGCCGCCTTCGCCAAGGCCCGCGCGGCCCATGGCCAGGAGCGCATCCTGGTCAACTGCGCCGGCACCGGGAACGCCGCCAAGACCGCCAGTCGCGATCGCACCACCGGCGAAATCCGGCACTTCAACCTGGCCCACTTCAACCTGATCATCCAGATCAACCTCGTGGGCACCTTCCGCTGCATCGCCAAGAGCGCGGCCGGCATGCTGACCCTCGAACCTCTCGAGGACGGCGAGCGCGGCGCCATCGTCAACACCGCCTCGGTGGCGGCCGAGGACGGTCAGATCGGCCAGGCGGCCTATTCGGCCTCCAAGGGCGGCGACGTCGGCATGACCCTGCCGGTCGCCCGCGACCTGATGAGCGAGGGTATCCGGGTCAACACCATCCTGCCGGGCATCTTCGACACGCCGCTGATGAACGCCGCGCCGGTGAACGTGCGCGAGGCCCTGGCCGCCTCGGTGCCCTTCCCCAAACGCCTCGGCAAGGCCGACGAATACGCCCAGCTGGCCCTCACCATGATCACCAACGGCTACTTCAACGGCGAGGACGTCCGGCTCGACGGCGCGATCCGCATGGCGCCGCGCTAGGGGGTTAGCCTGAGGGGCGCCGCTCAGGCGCTCCTACTTAAGTTCGAGGCTTCGGCAGCTCGATCTTGGGGCCGACGTTGGTCATCACCTCGCGGGCGTTGAGGGCGCGGGCGTCGGGCTTGGGCCCACGGCCCATGACGATCTCAACGGTTGCCTGGAACTTCTGGTAGGTGGTGGTGTAGCCGCCCCAACCGCCCCAGCCGCCCCAGCCATAGCCGCCCCAGTAGCGCCAAGAGGGGCGCCAGAAACCGTACGGACCCCCGCCGTAGTCATCCCAATAGACCCGCTTGTCGCGGTCCGTGTGCCGCTCGGCGGTCTCGAACCAGTCGTTGCCCGCGTTCACCGTCAGCTCGGCGGCGCGATAGAGCATGTAGGTCTCGACCCGCTCACGCGAGGTCGAGTCATTGCCCTGGAACGTCACCCGAAAATGGTCGGCGTCCAGGCGTTGGTCTGTGAACCCGCCGGACGAGTCGCCGCCGGTCACCAGTGGCTGATAGGGCGTCGCCGTCTCGCACCCGGCGAGGGCGACGCCAAGGCTGATGGCCGCGATCACCGCGGCCGTCCTGATCTTCATTTCTCGTCTTCCCTGTACCGTCCCTTCAAGAGGAACGGACTGGCCAATGTCCCGCGCTGGGCCAAGGTGTCACCAGTCGCCCCGCTCCGCAACAGCCCCCGCCGCAAGGGTTTGGTCAGTGTCCGCCGGTCGCCAGGAGGTAGATGATCCGGCCGAGAGAGCCGAACAGGAGCACGCCGGTCGCCAGGGCCTGGATGCCGAAGCCGCGGCCACGCAGCGACGGCGCCTTGGAATAGCCGGTGAGGTAGAGGATGCGGCCGATGATCCACACCGCGCCCAGTCCGGCGGCCCAGACATCGCCGGCGACGAAGGAGAACAGCCACAGGGAGACCAGGAACAGCGGCAGCCATTCCAGGGTGTTGGCATGGATGCGGAAGGCCTTCTCGAATTCCGGATGGCCGGTCGTGGCCGGCGCCTCGATATTGTACTTGCCGCGATGCTGGCCGACGCGCAGACCCATGTAGAAGTAGATGAGCAGCGCCAGCAGCGACACCAGCGCCGTCCAGAGATGATCGGTCATCAATGTTTCCCCCGGGGATTCGGGCTCCCCGACGCGAGCATGGCACGGCCAGGCTTGGCCGCTCAAGCGGTCTGCTAGGTTGTGTCCCGGATGATTCGAGGGTTGCGCCTCGTCCCCGGCCGCCGCCGAAGCCAGCCGATCGACGCCGACGCCGGCCTCGACGCCTTCGAGACCTGCCTGATCGGCCTCGACGGCGGTCACGCCTGGCTGATCGCAGGGGCTGACAGTCTCGCGGCCTTCGCCGCCGCCTTTGACCTTGGCGAGGCGGACGCCGAGGGCATCGTCGCCGCCCTGGCGGACCTGACGCCGCAGGCCGGCGCCGCCCTCGCCGCCTTGAAGGACAAGGGAACGCCCTTCGCCCTGGAGGTGGCGGCGGGCGGCCAGCGCCTCGCCCTGCAGGGGAGCGTCGCCGGCGTCCTGGCTCTCCTGAAGATCTGGCGGCCAGGCGCCGAGAGCGGACCGGCTGCGGAGGTGTTCGCCGGCTTTGTCGACGCGCGGGCCGAGCCTTGCTGGATCGTCGACGCCGCCGGAACGCCAGTGTTTGTCAACCGCGCCTGGCTGGAGGCGGTGGGGGCCGAGTCCCTGGTCGCGGCCCGCGAGCGCGGCCTCTCCCTCGATGCCGAAGCCGATCGGGCGGCCCGGGAGGCCGCGAGCGAGCGCAGCCTTCGCAGCCTGGTCCGTTGGGTCGGGGCGCGCGCCCAGGGCGATCGGGGACGGCGGGCCCTGCGCTTCACGGCCAGGCCGCTGGCCGGCGGCGGCGCGGGCATGTGGTCCGATGACGTCACCGAGGCCGAGACCGCCCGCGAGGCGTTGGGCCGCGCCCAGGCGGCGCAGGAAGCGATGTTCGAGCCCTTGGCGGACGCCGTCGTGGTGTTCGGGCCCGACCGCCGCGTGGCCTTGCACAACCCGGCCTTCGCCGCGCTGTGGGACCTGGAGCCGGCCTGGCTGGCCGATCGACCGAGCCATGCCGACCTGCTCGACCGCCTGCGCCGGCGCGGCAGCTTGCCCGAACAGGCCGACTTCGGCGCCTTCAAGGCGGCCGAGCTCGCCCGTCACGAGGCCCTGTCGCCCGCGCCGGAGGCCCTCTGGCGCCTGCCCAGCGAAAGGACCCTGAAAATCAGCAGCCAGCCTCATCCCAGCGGCGGGCTGATGATGGTGTTCTCCGATGTCACGCCCGAGCTGCGCCTGCGCGCCCAGTTCAACCATCTGCTGCAGGTGCAGCAGGCGACCCTCGACAAGCTCTCCGACGCGGTGGCGGTGTTCGGCGCGGACGCGCGCCTGCGGCTCTTCAACGAGGCCTTCGAGGTCTTCTGGCCGGCCAAGCCGGGCGAACTGGCGCCGGGCCTTTCCTTCGACGAGGTGGTGGAGATCGCCCGGCCGCGCCTGCACGACCTGCAGTTCTGGCAGGACCTCAAGGCCCGGATCACCGATCCCGATCCGTCCGCGCGAGCGCCCACGCAGGCGGAGCTGACCACCGCCGA
Source organism: Caulobacteraceae bacterium (assembly GCA_036489325.1). GTDB lineage: Bacteria > Pseudomonadota > Alphaproteobacteria > Caulobacterales > Caulobacteraceae > Acaudatibacter. The sequence continues at coordinate 3,775 of DASXGB010000025.1, read as the reverse complement.
CCGGCGCGTCGTCGCCTATCAGTCGCGGCCGCTGCCGGACGGAGCGATGCTGATCAGCTTCGCCGACGTCTCCGACACCCGCGCCCTGGAACGGGCCCTAGCCGATCGAGAAGCGGCCCTTTCCGACGCCGAACGGCTCAAGGGCGAGTTCGTCAACAGCGTCTCGCATGAGCTGCGTACGCCGCTGACCACCATCCTCGGCTACGCCGAGCTGCTGGAACGGGAGGAGGGGAGCCTCGATCCCAGGGCCCGCGGGTTCCTGACCTCGGTCCGCGTCGCCGCCGCCCACCTCGCCCGGTCGATCAACAATGTCCTCGACATCGCCCAGTTCGACGCCGGGGAAGTCGCCGCCGAAATGGCCGACGTGGACGTCGACGCGCTGATGGCCGAGGCGGTCGGCCGCTGGAGTGAAACTGCGCGCGGCCAGGGCGTGAGCCTGGCGCCCTTGGAGGGCGAAGCGGTTGGCCTTATGCGCGGCGATAGCCGCCGCCTCGCCGAGGTGCTCGATCACCTGACCGAGAATGCCCTGCGCCACACCCCGCGCGGCGGGACGGTGAGCCTTTCGGCCGAGCGGGCGCTTGGCGAGGTCCGCCTGCAGGTGGCCGATACCGGCCGCGGCATCCCCTTCCACGTCCAGGCGCATATCTTCGACCGCTTCAGCGGCCAGGACCAGTCGGCCAGCGGCCTGGGCCTCGCCCTGGTCAAGGCCCTGGTCGAGCTCCACGGCGGCTGGGTGGCGCTGGAGAGCGAACCCGGCCAGGGGGCGACGTTCACCTGCCACCTGCCCGAGGCGGCTGAGGGCTCCGAGGCCCGGCCGGAACTCTTCCAGACCTGAGCGCTTGCGCTCGATGCGGATTGCCGCCTAAATCACTTTCAAACATCTGTTTGGACGCGAAAGGACGCGCGGCGATGATCAGCACCCGGTTCACCGAACTCTTCGGCGTCGATCACCCGATCGCCCAGGGCGGCATGCAGTGGGTGGGCCGTGCGACCCTGGTCTCGGCCGTGGCCAACGCCGGCGCGCTGGGCTTCATCACCGCGCTCACCCAGCCGACGCCGGAGGATCTCACCCGCGAGATCGCCCGTTGCCGCGACCTCACTGACAAGCCATTCGGCGTGAACCTCACCATCCTGCCGGCGATCAAGCCGCCGCCCTATGCGGAATATCGCCAGGCGATCATCGAGGCCGGGATCAAGATCGTCGAAACCGCCGGCTACAAGCCGCAGGAACACATCGACGCCTTCCACGAGCACGGCATCAAGGTGATCCACAAATGCACCAGTGTGCGCCATGCTCTCTCGGCTGAGCGGATGGGCGCCGACGCCATCTCCATCGACGGCTTCGAGTGCGCCGGGCACCCCGGCGAGGATGACGTGCCGGGCCTGATCCTGATCCCTGCCGCGGCCGACAAGGTGAAGATCCCGATGATCGCCTCCGGCGGCTTCGGCGACGCCCGCGGCCTGGTGGCAGCCCTGGCGCTGGGCGCCGACGGCATCAACATGGGCACCCGCTTCATGGCGACGAAGGAATCGCCGATCCACGAGAACGTGAAGCAGCAGATGGTCGAGAACGACGAGCGCGCCACCGACCTGATCTTCCGGACCATGCGCAACACCGCGCGCGTGGCCAGGAACGCCATCAGCCAGCAGGTGGTCGAGCTCGAGCGCGGCGGGGCCAAGTTCGAGGACGTGCGCGAGCTGGTGGCCGGGACCCGCGGAAAGGTGGTCTATGAGACCGGCGATCCCGACCACGGCATCTGGTCGGCGGGCATGATCCAGGGCCTGATCCACGACGTGCCGAGCTGTGCCGAGCTGATCGGCCGGATCGTCTCGGAAGCCGAGGAGATCATCGAGGGCCGGCTCTCGGGGCTCGTCCACCGCCGCGAGCGCGTGGCGGCGGAGTAGGGCGCTCAACGCTCACACCGCTCATCCTGAAGGCCGAGCGTCCCCGGGTCCGGCCGCAGGCCGGCCCGAGGATAAATTCCGCGAGGCCATCCAGGACGCAGGTGTTTTATGAAACCCCGAGCCCTTCGATAAAACACCTGGGTCCTGGATCTCGCCGCTACACGCGGCTCGTCCAGGATGAGCGGAGGGTGGAGAGGGGCGCCGGCGACCACCGTAAAACACCGTAAGAACGGGCGTATTCACCGTAAACCCTCTCCCCATGAGGGAGGTTGATTTGGCCGTTCTCGGAGCCGCCGATAAACGCCGTAAGATCGGGCGATTTCACCGTAACTACGGTTGGGCCGCGGGCGCCTCTCACCGTATTTGAAAACTCCGCCCGGGTCCCGGCTCTCCGCGATTTTGGGGGCAGATTGCCCACCATAAACAACCATAGTCATGGTGATTTCCCCATAAATTATGGTGTCCAGCGACCTTGACAGACGCTCCCCGGGCCACGCGGACGCGCGGTGCGCGCGCGGCTCCCACGCTGCTGACTTGACGATGTCAAAGACCGCTCGGGTCGGACCGATAGCCCGCATTATGCAATATATGGAACGGTTTTACAAGGGGCGGCGAATGATTTTTCGCGCCGCGGTCGCCCCTCAGCCGGCCCCTTTCGGCATGGCGACGTGGTTAGGCAGCTTCATCCCCGGCCGCCAGCCGCTGGCCTTCAGGAAGGCGTGGGCGTCGGTCATGCCGAGGATCTCGGCGAGCGCCCGGCGCTTGTCCGGCGCGCGCAGCCACCAGGCCTTCACGATCCGGTAGCCGACCCAGTAGCCGAGGTCGCCCGGCTTCAGCATCGAGCCGTTGTAGAACCAGTGGGAGAGATCGGTCTTGTCTTCGTCGGCGACGAAGGCGGTCTCGATTTCGGTCTCGTGGCCGTTGGTCTCGGCGCGGATGCCGGGGTTGGCGACGCCGCCGGCGGTGAGCTCGGCGACGAACTCGGCGGTCCCCTCGACGAGCGCCACCTCGAGCACGGTCGGGTCCTTCTTGTTGTAGAGCGCCGGCGCGGTCAGGGCCTGCTGGGTATGGGCGTATTCGTGGGCGATGACGTGGACGAAGCGGTCCTCGACATTGGCATCGAAATAGTGGACGGCGCATAGCGCCTCGAGGCCGATCATCACCCCGGTCTCATCGGAAACGCCCACCGGCCTGCCGCGCCCGACCGCGATGGTCACCGGCGGAAACTGGGCTTCAGGATAGAGTCGCCGCAGCTTGCCGAAGGCGACGACGAGGCGCGTCCGCACCCTGGGGAGCGCCCTCAGGCATTGCCGGGCGTTGGCATACATGGCCGGGTCCTTGGCCATGGCGTCGGCGATGCGCTGCCCGGTGTCGTTGCGCAGTGTCGCGAGCCGATGCAGGCCGGGCGAGCCGGGATCGAGGTAGTCCTTCTGAAGCTGGTCGGCGCTCGGATGGCCGCCTGTCCGCAGGTAGAGGCGGTAGAAACTGATCACGTCCTCGATGTGGATCACCGGCGCCGCCACCGGCGTGGCCGGCTCGACGAAAATGATCTCAGCGCGCGCGGCCTGGGCGGCGCCGAGCAGCACGACCGCGCCGATCGCCGCCAGAGCCAGTTTCATGCAACGGCCTTCAGCGCCGCGGCGAATTCATCGACGGCTTCCGGTGTCGTCGCCCACGAGCACATCATCCGGACCGAGCCATCGAGGAAGCGGTAGTGGGCCCAGCCGGCGTCGTTGAGGCGAGCGAGCGCTGCGGCATCCATGGCGACGAACACGGCGTTGGCCTCCACCGGATGGACGACCTCGAAGGGCGAGAGGGCGGCGAGTCTCAGGGCCATGGCGTGGGCGTGGGCCGCGCCCCGCGTCCAGGC
>DASXGB010000332.1:0-3287 GCA_036489325.1 Caulobacteraceae bacterium | reverse complement strand
GGGATCGGCCAGACGGACAAACAAGCTCCACCAATTGAAGATCAGCGCAACACTGCCGGCGAGCAGCCGGCAGCGCTTCAGGTCGTGCGTCGTAAAGCCACCCCAGCCCCACTGGTTCTTCAATTCGTCGAAGGTGTTCTCACGTGCCTCTGGGGGCGGTCGCCTCCGGGGTGGCAGCGGCGTCGATTGGCGGACGCGCCGCTGACGACGCGTGTTTCAGGATCCGTGGCTGACGGGTTGGCTGGTCGGCCGGGGGTTCATCGACAATCGGAGCCGGCGGTCTCGGTGCAAACAGCGCCTCCGCCGCCTGGCGCGCCCGTGCTTTCTGCTCACGGTCGTCGCGGAATGGACGGTCCGGGCCCTCAGAACCGGAGCCAGGCCGGCGTGGGAAGCGATTTCCGATCATTTACATCTGTCGTTTGCCACGTGGCGGGGGAAGACCGTCCCTCGAAAGCGTCGCCCGTATTGGAGCTTGATTCAGGATCGCCTCATATAGCTGATCGGGAATCATGCTTTGGGATGAGGCGCTGATCGCCTTACCTCCGCAGCCGGTTTGTCCTCGCGAAGACCTTCGTAAACCACTTGGCGCAGCAGGTTGTCATCGGTCCAGGTCAGAAACTTGACTTCGGCGACAAGCTCGGGCCGCACCCAATGGACGCGGCTGAGCACGAGGGGCGAACCGAAGCGGTTCGAGCGCGGCGGCGGGACTTCGAGCGGCATTTGGGAGACCGCAAGCGGTTGCAGGCGATGCCACAATCGTGCGAGCTCGGCTCGGTTGATGCCGCTGCCGACGCGGCCGGCATAGACCAGGCGGCCGTCGGGATCGTGATAGGCGAGGAGCAAAGCGCCGAGATAGGGCCGCGTCCCTTCGGGGTCGGTCCAGCCGACCACCACGAATTCCTCGCGGTTCAGGCATTTGACTTTAAGCCACAGGCCGCGATTGCCGGGCGCATAGGGCGCGTCGGCGCGTTTCGACACGATGCCCTCCAGCAACAATTCGCAGGCTTTTTGATGGAAAGCCCTCCCCTGCCCCCGGTGATAATCGCTGTAGTGCAATGGCGGCGCGGCGTTCGACAGCAAGGCGGCGAGCCGCTCTTTCCGTTCGATCAGCGGCTTTACGCTGATGTCTTTGCCGTCGAGATGCAGGAGGTCGAAGATAAAATACACGAGCCCGGCGGTATTGCCGGCATCCGACGCGGTCTGGATCATGCCGAAGGAGGTGATGCCGTCAGGGTAGACGCCGCAGAACTCGCCATCGAGATAAGCCTGGCGCGCGTTGAGGGACGACACAGCGACGGCTAGCGCCGGATATTTATGCGTCCAGTCAAGGCCGGTGCGGGTCAGCAGCCGTACGGTGCCGCGATCGAGGCGCGCATGCATGCGGTAGCCGTCGAATTTGATTTCGTGCAGCCATTCCGGACCGTCCGGCGCCTCCTGCGCGAGCTGCGTCAGTTGCGGCCGGATCCATTCCGGCAACGCAGCCGCTTCCTTTCTCGGCGCCAATAGCGCCATGGGACTATCGAACCTGTTCGACGGCCAGGCTCCCGGCCGGAAGCGGGCGAAGCAGCTCGGATTCCGGCCGGGCGAGATCGAGCCAGGCCAGCCAGTCCGCGCGATCGAGAACAACCATTTGCCGGTTGTGAATCGGCGCGACGTCGGGCCCTGGCCCGGTCGTGAGCAGGGTGAACGCCTCCCCTGCCCCGTCGGGCATCGGCCGCCATAGGCCGGCGAAGCAGAACCAGTCCTCGCCGGGCTTGGTGAATTTCCACTTCGATTTCGGCGATTTCGTTCCGGTGAACTCGAAGAAGTGCGACGCCGGGATCAGGCAGCGCCCTTTCGGAAAGCGCCGCCCCTCGGAGCGGAAGTTGATAACCGGCGCTCCCTTCGGCCGCGCCGGCGGGAAGCCCCAGCGCAGCTGCGCCAGCTCGACCCCCTCCTCACGCCGGCGGAAGACTGGCGCGGTTTCGGTCGGCCAGATGTCATCGCGCGGCTCCAGATTGGGAGCCGCTGTCGGAAACACCACGGGCGCGCGGATCTGGCTGAAGGCCTCCAGATAGGCGCTGTAGGGCACGTTATTGCCGAAATCGTTGCACACGGCCGGTCTCTCAGCAGCCCATCCCGGCTGCCTATATGCCGGCCGGGGCGATTAATTTCACCGGCATAGCCGGTTGAGGTCGAGCTCGACCAACTCTGCCCGGAATCCATATGCAACAGGAACGGAGCATGTCGCGCATCAGTCGCGCGGCCGCGCCCGGATGGCAAGCGACGCATGTCCGCGGCCACCGCAACGCTGGCACCGCAGCGCGCGCTCGATGTCGGAAAGCCGCGTGTAGGAAGGCCGGCCGCGCAGCAGCAATTCATGGGCAATGGTCGCCTTGTGCCGGCAGCGGCGGCAGGAGGCCTCGACCAGATGCCAGGCGCGCAGGTCCTCCAGCCGGAAGTCGTAGCGCGGCGGCTCCCGCATTGTCCGGTCCCGTTGTTCGCTGTCTGTTCTATATGGCTGATGCCGAACCGCGGTCAAGGACCCAATCCAGCATGCGACGCCTGAACCCGGCGTGACTTGCTAAGCGGCTTCACCGGGCAGGGCCTCAGGGTCGATGCGCAGCAGCTTTGATGCCCCTGTAGCGCCCACGGTAAGGCGGGCATGTTGGCGGGAGGCTTTTCCGCCAATTTCATGCCCGCAGCGAACAGTGGGCGGCTTGCCGGATCGGGTGAGAATGGCGATTTGTTTACTCCCTTATCATGGCGCGGAGGGCCCAATGCCGCGGGCGAGCTGGAGAGGCTTTTTGCGCCTCTCGCTGCCGCCTCGCGCCGCCGCTGCAATTCAAGCTGCAATCCGTCCCAGCCGATCTGCGCCAGCGCCTTGGTCGCCCCTACAGCCTGTCCGCGATCGGTCCGGGCAGCGTGAAGACGACATGGAAATAGGGCACGGCATGACGGGACGCCGGGAGTTTTTTTACTCTATCAAAAAGGAAGGGACTCCCGCATCTTTTCAGGCCTAAGACGTGCGATCGACGATTTCGTGCACAAGGGAAGACGCGAAACTAGTCGGGGCTTTTTGATCCCAATAATGGCAAGTCAATGGCGGGCTCCGGGAACGCAGGTGGCCGTCAGCCAAAGTTCCTATTTGTCAGCACGCGCGCCCCGGACCGGTCGAACACCGCGCTCCAGAAGCGGTCATGGCTCCACCGCGCTCCAGAAGCGGTCATGGCTCAGCACGGCGAGTTCAGCGCCGGTGGCGGCATCCCACAGCCGCCCCGCATCCACTTCGACCCGCGGCCATCGCG
>DASXGB010000324.1:0-8311 GCA_036489325.1 Caulobacteraceae bacterium | reverse complement strand
GGCCTGCGCGAGGCGGATCGCAATGCGCCGGTGCTGCCAAAGCCGTTCAAGCTGCAGGATCTGGCGGCGGCGCTGCGCCGCGCCCTCGACCTCTGATCAGACTTCGCCGGGAGCGAGGGCCCGGATCGAGAGGGCGTGCACCGGGCCTGCCAGTTCATCCGCCAGCGCGCCCATCACCAATCTTTGCCGCGCGAGGCGGCTGTGGCCGGCGAAGGCCGGGCTTTCGATCGTCAGGTTGAAATGGGTCTCGACGCCTGCATGGGCATGGCCGGCGTGACGCGCGGATTCGTCGCTGAGTTCGAATTTGCTGGGAGAGAAGGCCGCCCGCAGTTTCATTTCAATGCGTTGCGCGACCGCGGCCATTGACCACCTCTAAAGATCAAATGTCAATTCTTGAACTATAGCCCAAGGCGCAACTAACTTCCCCCTCATGGCGCTGAGCTTCCAGTACAAGCCCCGCTTCGTCGATATCCGCGTGCGCCCGCCTGCGGAGGATGACCCGCGGGCTGAGGACATCGGCAACCTCAAGCCCGGCGAGCGGCCCTGCGACCGTCCCGATTGCCGCTCGGCCGCTTCGTTTCGCGCCCCCAAGTCCCGTGATCTGATGGGCGAGCACTATTGGTTCTGCCAGGCGCACGCGGCCGAATACAATCGCTCGTGGAACTTCTTCGCCGGGATGAGCGAGGACGAGATGCGCGAAGAGATCACCGAGGATCTGACCACGGGCGGGCGGCCCACATGGTCGTTCAAGGCCAGTTCCAACAGCCGGGAGGCGGGCGCGGCCCGCGGCCTGTTCCGCGATCCGTTCAGCCTGTTTGGCGGCGCCGGCGCCAAGGCCCGCGCCCAGGAAGCTCGCGAACGCAGCCTGGGCCGCCTCGAGCTTCAGGCGCTGGCCGATCTCGACCTCGATCGTGGGGCCGAAAAGAAGGCGATCCGCGCGCGCTATGCGGAACTCGTCAAACGCTGCCATCCCGACGCCAATGGCGGCGACCGCTCGGCCGAGCACAAGCTCCAGCGGGTGATTCGCGCTTACAAGACCCTTCGCAAAGCCAAGCTCGCCTAGAGACGACCTGCCCCTTGGCGCGTTCCTTGAGGCTCGCCGGCCGGACGGTTTGCGTCCGTCCATCGCTTATTCTAGTGAGCATCCGCCATGCCCGACATCTCCACCCCAGAAGCGGATCCCCTGCTGGCGCTAAAGCCCAACCGGCTCGTCTCCATCAAGGAGACCTTCGGCGTCGATTCGGAGATGCTGGTCCCGGCCTTTTCCGAGCGCGACAGCCACGTGCCGGACCTGGACGAGGCCTACGTTTTCGACCCGCAGTCGACGCTGGCCATCTGCGCGGGCTTCGCCCACGACCGACGGGTGATGATCCAGGGCTATCACGGCACCGGCAAATCCACCCACATCGAGCAGGTCGCCGCGCGGCTCAACTGGCCGATGATCCGGGTCAACCTCGACAGCCACATCAGCCGCATCGATCTGGTCGGCAAGGACGCCATCGTCCTGCGTGACGGCAAGCAGGTGACCGAGTTCCGCGAAGGCATGCTGCCGTGGTGCCTGCAACGGCCCATGGCCCTGGTGTTCGACGAATACGACGCGGGGCGACCGGACGTGATGTTCGTCATCCAGCGTGTGCTGGAGGCGCAGGGCAAGCTCACCCTGCTCGATCAGAACCGGGTGATCCGGCCCAATCCGTTCTTCCGGCTGTTCTCGACCACCAACACCATCGGGCTTGGCGACACCACGGGCCTCTATCACGGCACCCAGCAGATCAATCAGGGGCAGATGGACCGCTGGTCGATCGTCGCCACGCTCAACTACCTGGCGCATGACGTCGAGGCCGAAATCGTGCTGGCCAAGGCGCCCAGCTATCGCACCCCGGAGGGCCGGCGGAAGATCGCCGCCATGGTCCGGGTGGCGGACATGACCCGCAACGCGTTCATGAACGGCGACATCTCCACGGTGATGAGCCCGCGCACGGTGATCACCTGGGCGCAGAACGCCGACATCTTCGGCGGCGACCTGGCTCTCGCCTTCCGCCTGACCTTCCTCAACAAGTGCGACGAGCTTGAGCGCCCGACGGTGGCAGAGTTCTATCAGCGCGCCTTCGGTGGCGACCTGCCTGAGAGCGCGGCGCGCGTGAAAGTGGTTTGACCCATCAGATGTGAAGGGGGGCGTTGTGAAGCTTCGAGTCCTGGCGGCCGCGACGGCCGCTTATGCGCTGGGCGTGGCCCATATGGCGGCCGCCCAGACCCCGGCGGCAACACCGCCCTCAGCGCCGCCCCTCACTCCGAACGACTATGCCGACAAGGCCAACTGGCTGTGCTGGCCGGGCGCGACGCCCAATGCCTGTGACGTCGACCTGACCACCACGGTTGTGGCCCAAGGCGGCGCGACGAGCGTCGAGACCTACAAGCCCGATCCGCATCCGGCGATCGACTGTTTCTACGTCTATCCCACCGTCTCCACCGATCCGGGCGTGCTGGCGACCATGAACCGCGAGCCGGCCGAGACCCGCGTCGTCGAACAGCAGTTCGCGCGCTTTGGAGCCTCCTGCCGCCAGTTCGCGCCGCTCTACCGCCAATTCACGCTCACCGCGCTGGTGGGCTTCATGACCGGACACCCCCTGCCCGGCTCGACCGGCGTGCGGCCGACCGCGCCTTACGAGGACGTCCGCGACGCCTGGAACTACTACCTGGCGCACGAGAACCATGGCCGCGGCGTGGTGCTCATCGGCCATTCCCAGGGCTCGGGCGTGCTGACCGATCTCATTAAGCGCGATATCGATGGCAAGCCGGCCCAGAAGCTGATCGTCTCGGCCATCCTGATGGGGACGCGGCTCGCCGTGCCCGACGGCAAGGACATCGGCGGCGACTTCAAGTCCATACCGCTCTGCCATTCCGACACCGAGACCGGTTGTGCGATCGCCTACGCCTCGTTCCGCGAAACCAGTCCGCCGCCGGCCAGTTCCCTCTTCGGCAAGGTAGCGATGCCTGGAATGGTCGCCGCCTGCGTCAATCCGGCGAGCCTTTCCGGCGGCGAGGGCGAATTGCATGCCTACATGGCCGCCGGCGCGAGCATGATCGCGCCGGGAGCGCCGCCGCCGCCCGACTGGTCCAAGGGCGTGAAGATCACCACGCCCTTCGTCAGCCTTCCGGGCATGTTGTGGTCGAAGTGCGAGTCCAAGGACGGGTTTAATTATCTCGGCATCGCCATCAAGGCGGACGAAGCCGGCGGGCGCACCCGCGACATCAACGGCGACGTATTCTACGCAGGCCAACTCATGCCGCAGTGGGGTCTCCACCTGATCGACGCCAACCTCGCCATGGGCAACCTCGTCAGCCTCGTCCGCGACGAGAGCCGCGCCTGGAAAGCCACGCACCCGTAAGCGACGACTGGGTTCGCCCCGCTGAGATTGTGTACACGGGCGGGATTATGAGCTTTCGCTATCCCATCTCCATCGAGCCGGGAGACGAGGCCACGGCGTTCGGCGTGGTGGCGCCTGACCTCCCTGGCTGCTTTTCGGCCGGCGACACGCTCGATGAGGCGCTGGCGGCGGTCGAGGAAGCTGCGGCCGCCTGGATCGACGCCACGTTGGACGCTGGCGGCGACGTGCCTCCGCCCTCGGCTCTCGACGCGGTCCGGCGCAATCCCGACTTCGCCGCCTGGCTGTTCGGCGTCATCACGCTCGATCCTGCGCCGAAGCGCGTCGCCTGAACGGCCCCTTCCTAAGCCTCGCCGCCCCGCCTAAGACTGCCGGCCATGTCGCAGAGGGAAACCCCTTCGGAGGTGTTCAAGCGCGCGCTGGCCCACGCCGCGCGTTCGCTGGCCGAACAGCCGGACCTCGAGGTGGTGTTCTCAGGCGATGGCCCTGCCCTCAACGGCCACCGCGCCATCCTGCCCCATCCGCCGCGCGAGCTTTCGGGCCCCGAGGCCAGCCGCATCCGTGGCCTCGCCGACCAGCTGGCCCTGCGCGTGGCTCATCACGACGGCGTCGTCCACGCCCGCGGAAAGCCCAAGTCGGTGGAGGGCGCGCAGATCTATGACGCCCTGGAGCAGGCCCGGATCGAAGCCATCGGCGCCAACGCCCTGGCCGGCGTGCGCGACAACCTGACCGCGGTCCTCGAGCATGGAGCCCTGCGCAAGGGCTACAATCACCTCGTCGACCGCGCCGCTGCGCCCATGGCCGACATCGTCGCCCTCCTGGCGCGCGAGCGCCTGACCGGCGAGCCGCCGCCGCCCGCCGCCAAGGCTCTCGTCGATGCCTTCCGCAGCCAGATCGAGACCCAGGCGGGGCCCGATCTCGACCGCCTGACCGGCGCAGTGGAAGACCAGGCCGCCTTCGCCCGCATCGCCAGGGCCGTGGTGCGCGATCTCAATTTCGGCGACGACCTTTCCGACGCGCCCGATCAGGACGCGCAGGAGGACGAGGGCCAGGAAGGCGAGCCGGAGGCCTCTGGCGAGGGCGAGAGCGAGGAGCAGTCCGCCGAGGGCTCCGCCGGCGAAGAGTCTGAGCTTTCCGAGAGCGAAAGCGACATGGCCGAAGCCGAGCTTTCCGAGAGCGACGATGCCACCGATTCCGACGAGGAGCCGGATGTCGCCGACGGCGAGCGGCCCGCGCGTCCGGATCTCAAGGATAGCGGCAAGCCCGAGCCGGCCTACAAGGTGTTCACCGCCGAGCACGACGAGATCATCTCCGCCGAGGAGCTATGCGAGCCGGAAGAGCTGACGCGCCTTCGCGCCTATCTCGACCAGCAGTTGACCAACCTCTCCAACGTCGTCTCGCGCCTGGCCAACCGGCTGCAGCGCAAGCTCATGGCGCAGCAGAGCCGCGCCTGGAGCTTCGATCTCGAGGAGGGCCTGCTGGACGTCGCCCGTCTCACCCGGGTGATCGTCGATCCCACGGCGCCGCTCTCCTTCAAGCAGGAGGAGGACACCGAGTTCCGCGATACGGTGGTGACCCTGCTGATCGACAATTCCGGCTCGATGCGCGGGCGGCCGATCATGGTCGCGGCGGTGTGCGCCGACATCCTGGCCCGCACGCTCGAGCGCTGCGCGGTCAAGGTCGAGATCCTCGGTTTCACCACGCGCGCCTGGAAGGGCGGCGCCTCACGGGACGACTGGCTCAAGGCCGGCAAGCCGCCCTCGCCCGGACGCCTGAACGATCTGCGGCACATCATCTACAAGGCGGCCGATGCGCCGTGGCGGCGGGCGCGCAAGAACCTCGGCCTGATGATGCGCGAGGGTCTCCTGAAGGAAAACATCGACGGCGAGGCCTTGATGTGGGCCCACCAGCGCCTGCTGTGGCGGACCGAACAGCGAAAGATCCTTATGGTCATCTCCGACGGCGCGCCGGTTGACGATTCCACCCTGTCGGTGAACTCCGGCCACTACCTCGAACGGCACCTTCGGCGGGTGATCGGCGAGATCGAGGCCAAGAGCCCGGTGGAGCTGATCGCCATCGGCATCGGTCATGACGTCACCCGCTACTACCGCCGGGCGGTGACCATCGTCGATGTCGAGCAACTGGGCGGGGCGATCACCGATCAGCTCGCCGCCCTGTTCGAGGAACAGCCGAAGTCCTTCACGCGCGCCGCCGCCTCGCTGTTGGAGCCGCCGCCCAGCGTGCAGGGTCCGCCCCGGCCGACGAAAAAGGTCAGGGAACCGGCGTGACCGTCCTTCGCCAAGGCTTCGGAGGGCGGGCCCTCTCGCGGCCTCTTGGCGAGGCTTGCCCTGCGAAGCTCCGCAGGAGCGAAGCAGGGTGAGGCCGGTCAACGTCGCCGACTATCGACTGGCCGCGCGGTCACGCCTGCCCAAGATGTTGTTCGACTACATCGACGGCGGGTCCTACGCCGAGGCGACCCTGGCGGCCAATGTCGCCGATCTGCAGGCCGTCAGCCTGCGCCAGAGGGTGCTGCGCGACGTCTCGAAACTGTCGATGGGCGTCGACCTCTTCGGCCAGAAGCTGGCGATGCCGGTGGCCCTGGCGCCGGTGGGCATCGCCGGCATGTATGCCAGGCGCGGAGAGATCCAGGCGGCCAGGGCGGCCCAGGCGGCCGGCGTGCCGTTCATCCTCTCCACCGTCAGCGTCTGCTCGATCGAGGAGGTGGCGGCGGCGGCGCCGCCACCGTGGCTCCAGCTCTACATGATCCGGGATCGTGGCTTCATGGATGAGATGCTGGCCCGGGCGCGCGCGGCGGCTTCGCCCGTCCTGGTGTTCACCGTCGACCTGCCGACGCCGGGCTCGCGCTATCGCGACGCACGCAACGGCATGACCGCCGACACGCTGGCCGCGCGGCTGGCCCAGGCGCGCGATGGCCTGACCCATCCCGGTTGGATGTGGGATGTCTGGCTGAAAGGCCGCCCCCATACGCCCGGCAACGTCGCCCCGGTGGCGCCGGACCTCAGATCGCTCACTCAGTTCTGGGGCTGGATCGGACGCAACTTCGATCCCGCGGTCACCTGGAAGGATCTCGACTGGGTGCGCGAGCGCTGGACCGGGCCGCTGGTGATCAAGGGCGTGCTCGACGCCGAGGACGCCAGGGAGGCGGTCAGGTTGGGTGCCGACGGCCTGGTGGTCTCCAACCACGGCGGACGGCAGCTCGACGGCGCTCTTTCCGGGATCGCGGCCCTGCCGGCCATCGCCGAGGCGGCGGGAAGTGACTTGGCGGTGCTGATGGACGGCGGCGTCCGCTCGGGCCTCGATGTCCTTCGCGCGCTCGCTCTAGGGGCAAAGGCCTGCCTCGTTGGCCGCGCCTGGGCCTATGCGCTCGGCGCGTGCGGCGAGGCCGGCGTCGCCCATATGCTGCGCATCCTCAGGGACGAGCTGCGGGTCGCGATGTCGCTGACTGGCTGCGTCGATGTCAGGGAGGCGGACGCCCGCCTGGTGGAGCTTAGCTCGCGAGCTTCGCCTTGAGCTGACGCTTGATCTTGAGCGCCCGGACCGACAGGTTCTCGTCGCGCGCCTTCAGCAGGAATGGATCGAGGCCGCCGCGGAAGTCCAGGGTGCGCAGGGCGGCGTTGGTGATGCGCAGCCGGAATTTCTGGCCGAGCGCGTCGGAATGCACCGTCGCCGGGCTCAGCGCAGGCAGGAACCGGCGCTTGGACTTGATGTTCGAGTGGCTCACGTGGTGGCCGGTCATTGGACCGACGCCGGTGAGTTCGCAACGGCGGGACATGGCGCTTTCCAAGATTGGTTTCTTCTCTCGCGCCGTCGCGCGAAGAGCGGGCGATATAGGGGAAGGCGCCCTCGCCCGTCAAGTTGGGGTGGGGCCGCGGCCAGCGGCGGTTGACCGCCGCCAATCCTCGCCGCCATGGTGAGGAAACGGGAGACCTCATCATGGCCTTCAAGGCTTTCGACCTAACCGGCAAGATCGCCCTTGTCACCGGCGGCAACGGCGGCATCGGCCTTGGCATGGCCGAGGGCCTGGCGGGATCCGGCGCCAAGGTCGCCATCTGGGGGCTCAACCCCGAGAAGAACGCCGCCGCCAAGGCGCGCCTGGAGGCCCACGGGGGCGAGGTCCTGGTCCAGCGGGTGGACGTTTCGAACGAACAGGCGGTGGTCGACGGCGTCGGCGAGACCCTGGCCGCCTTCGGCCGGCTCGACTGCGTCATCGCCAACGCCGGGATCGGCGGCGGCGCCCCCTCCTTCGCCGAATTCACCACCGAACAGTGGCGCCGCGTGACCACGGTCGACCTCGACGCCGTCTTCTGGACCTTCCGCGAAGCCTGCAAGCACATGGTGGCCAGGGCCAAGGCCGGCGATCCGGGCGGATCGCTGCTGGTCACGTCCTCGACCTCGGCCATCGACGGCGCGCCCCGCAATCAGGCCTATGCCGCCAGCAAGGCGGGCGTCCTCTCCATGATCCGCGGTCTGGCGGTCGAGTACGCGCGCTACGGAATCCGGGCCAACGCCGTGCTGCCCGGCTGGATCGCCACGGACATGACCGCCGGCCTGCAGGGCTGGGACAAGTTCAACCAGAACGTCATGCCGCGGGTGCCGATGCGGCGCTGGGGCGAGCCCGAGGACTTTTCCGGGGTGGCCGTCTATTTCGCCTCTGACGCGGCGCGCTTCCACACCGGCGATTCCGTGGTCATCGACGGCGGCTACACGATCTTCTGACGCGGCCAAGGGAACGCGGCTTGACGGACTTTGCGGAAAGCGC
Organism: Caulobacteraceae bacterium; assembly: GCA_036489325.1. Taxonomy (GTDB): domain Bacteria; phylum Pseudomonadota; class Alphaproteobacteria; order Caulobacterales; family Caulobacteraceae; genus Acaudatibacter. The sequence goes on along the minus strand of DASXGB010000324.1, from coordinate 145 downwards.
GCCTTCGTCGATGCCAAAGCCGGCGAGGTGAGGCGATGAGCTATCAGAAGATCAAGGTTTCGGCCGACGACGGGGTGACGACCATCACCCTCTCCGACCCGGCCACGCTCAATGCGCTGGGCATGGACATGGCCGGCGAGCTGCT
>DASXGB010000316.1:0-2599 GCA_036489325.1 Caulobacteraceae bacterium | reverse complement strand
GAGCTCGACGTGCGCCCCGGCGGCGGCAATCTCATCGTCATGCGCGGCCCGGACGGCGCCGAGTTTCCCAACCGCGGGGTCTATCTCGAAGTCACGCCCGAGCGGCGACTGGTTTTTACCGACGCCTATGTCCGCGCCTGGGAGCCGGCCGCCCACCCGTTCATGACAGTGATCGTCACTCTCGAGCCGCTGGACGCCTGGACGCTCTACACCGCCAACGTCCTGCACTGGACGGTCGCCGATCGCGAGCGCCACGAACAGATGGGCTTCCATGACGGCTGGGGACGGTGCGCCGATCAGCTCGGCGTCGTCGCTCAGAGCCTTTGACCCTCCATTCTCAAGCCAAGGAGACTTCCCATGTCCGAAACCCAGACCCTTGAAGCCGCCCCCGCCACCGCCCCGGCCAAAGGCGGCGCCACCGTCTATCTGCAGCTCGACGGGGCGGTGAAGGCCGCCGAGTTCTATAAGAAGGCCTTCGGCGCCGAGATCGCCGCCCTGCATCCTGTGGATGACAAGGGGCGGACGATGCACATCCACCTCTACATCAACGGCTCGACCGTGATGATCAGCGACTTCTATCCCGAGCACGGCCACAACAAGGAGACGCCGGCCGGATTCAGCGTCGCCCTTCACGTCAATGACATCGATTCCTGGTTCAAACGGGCGGTCGACGCGGGCGCGACCGTCACCCAACCGGTCTCCACCATGTTCTGGGGTGACCGCTACGGTAGCGTGAAGGACCCGTTCGGCGTCAGCTGGGCGATGAATGAAGCCAAGAAATAGGGCCTTTCGGCAGGGCCTCGGGGGGCGAGGAACGATCGCAACCAAGGGAGACACACCATGACCGTCAAAGGCAAGTTCAACTGGTACGAACTGATGACGAGCGATCCGGCCGCCGCCGGAAAATTCTACGACAAGGTGATCGGCTGGACGGACCAGCCTATGGGCGAGGCCGGCGACGGCTCGGCCTACACCGTCTTCGCGACCGATGAAGGCGGCGTCGCCGGCATGATGAAGACCCCGGCCGAAGCCGGCGACATGCCGCCCGCCTGGATGGGCTACATCGCGGTCGACAACGTCGACGACTACGCCAAGCGCTACACGGAGGCCGGCGGCCAGGTCCATCGCCCGCCCGCCGACATCCCTGGCGTCGGCCGCTTCGCGGTGGTGGCCGATCCGCAGGGCGCGGTGGTGAACCTGTTCACGCCCCAGCCCAGCAGCAATCCGCCGCCGGAAAAGGCTGAGCCCGGCTATCCCTCGTGGCGCGAGCTGATGACCACCGACGGGCCCAAGGCCGTGGAGTGGTACATGTCGATGTTCGGCTGGGAGAAGTCGACGCCCCACGACATGGGGCCGATGGGCGTCTATCAGCTCATGGCCTACGACGGCGCCGACCGCATGGGGATCATGACCCGGCCGCCGCAGATGCCGGTATCGCACTGGGGCTACGTCTTCTGTGTCGACGCCGCCGGCGCGGCCGCCGAGCGGGTCAAGGCCGGCGGCGGCACGGTCACCACCGGCCCGATGCAGGTCCCCGGCGGCGACTGGATCGTCCAGGCCCAGGACCCGCAAGGCGCCCACTTCAGCCTGCAGAGCCCGAACGCCTGAGGTAGCTCCGACCCAAGGCCGGCGCCTCACGTGGCGGCGCCGGCCGGCTGGGGCCAGCTCCAACGCACACGCCGAAGATCCTTCAGGATCGGCCGCTCGACCCATCGGTAGACCGCGACGCCCACGGCGACGGCAGCGACGAACGAGATGAGCCCGGTCACGACCAGGTGGGTCCGACCCAGGAACTGGAACCAGAGCAGGCTAGCCGCGGGCACGGAGAAGGCCTGAGAAAGGTAAAGCGAATAGGAGGCGTCGCCGAGCGAGGCGGCGAGGGATAGGAGACGCCCCTTGAGCGCGCGCTCGCAGACACAGAATCCGGCGACCAGGAGCGCGCCCGGCGCGCCGAAGACGGCGACTCTCATCCAAACGTTGGTGTTTTCCAGGGTGGTCCACCAGGAAACGTTGCCCACCCCGATGACTGCGTCGGCGGCGATGACGCCAATACCCGTGGCGATCATCACCCAGCCCAGCGCCAGAGGCGCAGCCCGAAGGCGGGGCCAGAGGATCGCGAGGCCGGCGCCGGCGGCAAACTCGACGAAGATCGGATTGGCCAGAACCTTGAGGCCGTTCCAGGCCATGAAACGAGATGCGATTGCGGTGAGCGCGAGGGCGGCCGCCAGGAGGGCGAAGTTCCGGCGAAGCCGACCCCCGACAAGCGCCAGCGACATCGCCGTATAGAACAACATTTCAAAACCTAGGGTCCAGCCGGCGTGCAGGTAGGGCTGGACTAGGTCGGGGCCCGCCGCAGGCCAGAACAGAAACGTCGCCGCCGTCTGCGGCCAGTTGAGCCCCCCCGTGGCCACGGCGATGGCGATGAACGGCGCCGAAAGCAGGTAGAAGATCGGCGCCACCCGAGACCAGCGCCGCCAGAAGAATTGCGCGCCGGTGGGTCTCGGGCTCGCCAGGGGGCCCGTGAAGGTGATGACGAAGCCCGAGATCACGAAGAAGATATCGACGCCGGCGCCGCCGATGCCCCATCCGCGATCGACCG
>DASXGB010000306.1:0-7677 GCA_036489325.1 Caulobacteraceae bacterium | reverse complement strand
TCCCGCGCTTCGTGCTGGAGGGCGTCGATCGCCCGGCCTGGCGCTTCGAGGACGGCGCCGCCCAGCTGATCGGCCGCCAGGCCCCCGCGCTGCCGACGCTCGATGACGCCGCCTACCTCGTCAACGCGCTCGCCAGCTGCTCGCCCGACGCGCGCGGCGTCGCCGCCTGCGGCTTCGTGCTGCGGGGCCTCTTCGCTTCGCTGCGGCGCACCGGGACCACCCTCATGCTCACGGGCGAGACCGGATCGGGCAAGACGACGACGGCGCGCTTCTGCCTCGGCGTGCTGGGCGCGGTGAAATCCGACGCCCGGCTGACGACGACCTTCACCGGATCGGCGGCGGCCATGAAGGCGATCAGGGCGCCGCGCAACGATCATCCGAGCGTGTTCGATGACTTCCACCGGGGCCACGACGCGGCGCGCATGGTGCAGACCATCGACGCGATCACGCGGGCCGCCGCCGACGGCGACGAATGGAACGCCAGGGCCACCAAGGGCGGCCTCCTGCGGGAGCCGAGCGTCTATCTGAAGGGCGCCGACATCTTCACCGGGGAAGAGTTGGAGGGCCTGCTCGCCAGCGCCGAGCGGCGCATGGCCTGGATCGGCTTCGATCAGGACGGGGCCGCCGATCTCTACGCCCAATGGGACGAGCTTCAGGCGCTTTGGGAGCGGATCGGCCACGCCGTCGTCCGCTGGGCGCTGCCGATCTACGCCGCGCCGGCCGAGATCGCAGGCGGCCAGCTGATCGCCTGGCTGGAGAAGCTAGACCAGGCCTGCGAGACCAGCCTGATCGCCCAGCTGGCCGAGGCGAGGCCGGCGGCGCCGCTGAAGTTCAGGCGATCCATCGCGGCCAACTGGGCGGCGATCCTGGCCGGCGGGGCGATTGCCGACAAGGCCCTAGGCGCGGCGGCGGGGGACGGGCCTTTCGTGGAAACCCTGCGCGTCGGCCTCATGCCGCTGGCGCTGCGCCAGCTGGACCGCCTGGCGGGCGGGGCCGGGGCGACGGCGGCGTTCGATCTCGCCTGGTGGCGCCGGACGCTGCCCGAGTGCGATCAGCTGCTCAACGACGCCACGACGGGCGAGCATTTCGGCTCTCGCAACTCGGCCGACCGCTGGTTGCTCGACATCGGCTATCAGTGGCGCCCCGGCTTTGAACCCGGCTTTCTGGCGACGGCGCGCACGCAGGGCGGATGGCGTCACCGCGCCCTGGGCGAGGATTGGCGGCTCCCCGCCGCCGTTTACGCCGCCGGCTGGCGGCGGGCCAAGGTCGAGGGCCTGGCCTGGCCATTCACCGCTCAGTCGCTCCCGGCGCACCTCGTTCGCATCGGCCTCGCCCTCCCCTGCGACGACGGGCGTAGCACCCACAAGCTGAGAATCCCACGCGAGCCGGTCCCGGTTCGCGTGTTCCGCATCCCGCTCGAAACCGACGACGACGAGGCGGATCGGCCCGAGGCGGCGGCGCCGGCCCCGCTGGCCGCGCCGACGATCCCCGTCCCCGCTGTCGTCAAAGAGCGGGGCGGGGACAATAGCGGGGACAGCATAGCGGGGACACAATTTCTTCAATCAAATCCGGGAGATACGGAAAGTGTCCCCGCGTCCCCGCTTGAAAAGCCTCGCGCGCACAAGGCGGCCGCGCGCGCGAGGGCCGAAAACGCCGCCGACAAACCGCCAGGGAAGGCCGCCGAGGCCGTTTTGGCGGCGCCAGCTGTCATCCAGCGTCGGAATCGCCCGAGGGCCTCTAGCGCCCCTCAGAGGGCCGCCAGGCCCATCCTGGCGCTGGATCGGGAGTGGGCCGTGCTGGCCTTTGGCCCCGAGGCCGCCAGCGTCGAGATGCACACCGCCGCGACCGATCCGGCCAAGGTCGGCAAGACCGCCAAGACCGCCGGGGCCGCGCTGGGCCGCCTGCTGGGCTACGTCCGCGAGAAGGGGGCCGACCAGCTGGTGATCAGCCGATCATGGGCCGAGGCCGCCGGCCTGCCCGCCGACGAGGGCCTGGCGCACCACCTGGCGCACGATGCGGCCGGCTGGAAATGGGACAGGCCCGGCGAACTGCATCGATCGATGCGGGCCAGGCACGAGTCCGGGGGGCGGCCGGTCGAGGTGCTTCTGGCCTGCTATGATCCTAGCCTCGGCAATGGCGAGGACACCGCCGAGGCGATGGCGAAGGGCCTGGCGCTGGTCCGCGAGATCACGGCCGGCAACGGCCGCAGCGGCTTCGCGTATCGGCACGATCCCGGCTCGCTGATGCTCTCGATGTGGGAGGCGATGGCGCGCGACGGCCGCGCGCTGGAGGCCGAGGCCCAGCTGGCCCCAGCCGACTTCCCGGCCCCGGCTCACATGGTCCCCGAGGCCGCCGCCGATCTTGGCTGGATGCGCTCGCCGACGCCCGCCGAGTTGACGGCCAAGCATTGCATCGTGATCGACGGCAACTCGCAATATCTGCGAGCGATGGCCGGCCTGGCGGTCGGGATCGGCAAGCCGGAGCTGGTGACCTCGCCCAGCTTCGACAAGCGGCCGGGCTACTGGCAAATCGGGCCTGGCTGGCAGCTGGCCGACTGGCCGGCGACGCTGCCTGCGCCCAGCTGGCCGCTGGCGGTCGGCGCCGGGGGTTGGCTGACGAGCGAGACGCTCCGCTATCTGATCGAGCTAGGCGCGGCGCCGCAGATCGAGTCGGCCTGGCTGTGGGAGCCGAGCCGCGCGCTGGAGCGCCTACAGCGGCGCTTACGCGACGCGCTGGCGGCGGCGAAGGCGGCCAAGCTGGCCGAGCAACCCGGCGCGGACCTGGCGCTTGGGATCATCAAGGGCGCCTACAAGCAAGGCGTCGGCCGCTGGTCCCGGCGAGACGACCGTTCCGTCAAACAGCCGGTTTTCACGCACCGGCCGCACTGGCGCCATGAACTGATCGCCCGCTCGACCGCTCTGCTGCTGCGCGATCTCGCCCGCATCGAGGCCCACCCGGTCGCGATTGCCACCGACGCTTTCGCGATCTTGACCGACCTCGATGCGGGCGAGCTTGGTCTGAAGCTGGGCGCCGGCCTCGGCCAGTACGATCTTGAGCGAGTGATCCCGGCGGCGCCCATGCTGGCCGCTCTGGCCGAGCGCGACGCGGCCGAGGCGGCCGGCGAGCGGCAGCGCCTAAGTCGCGCCAGGGCCGCCGTCCTGGGCCTGATCACCGGGCGCCTGACGGGTGGCTAAGAAACCCCGCAAAGTCGGCAACCAGGCCGTCGCGCGGCGGCTCGCCGGCCTCCCCCCCAAGGGGCCGCTGCCGGCCGTGGGAACGCCCGAGCGGAAGGCCTACCGGAGCGGCCTGCGAGCCGTGCAGCGGGCCGCCAAGCGCCCCGGCGCGGTCAATCCCAAGACCGGCAAGGCCTACGAGCGACGCGCCGGCAAGCGGGCCAAGGAGGCGCGGGCGCAGATCGCCAAAGAGCGGCGGCTACTCCGCAACAAGTCAGTGACGCTGCTAGGCGTCACGGCGACGGTGACAATCAACAACGACCCTCGTTATCGGCGGCGCCGCGCGTTTGGCGACATCAGCTTGACCCGCGCCGGCTACCGAAAGTTTCTCAGCGGCGACGCGGCGGCGATGGAGATTCTGGAGGAGTACCTCGGCGGCGAAGGCGGCTTTGACAGCGCGCCAGGCGTGCAGTCTTTCGAGATCAGCAACATCGAGGCGGCCGGGGCGCAGGCCGGCGGCCAGGCGGAGGACGATGACGATGGGTGACCTGAACGACGATGACGGGGCCAGGCAGCGGCGGCGACGGACGCCGGCCGCCAAAGCCACAAGGACCAGATCGCGGCGGCGGCGGAGAGCGCGGTTGTGGGCGGAGCGGCTGGTCTGCGTGGCGGTGGCTGGCCCGAAAGCGCAATGGTGGCCGAGGGGGCGCGTGCGGAAGTTCATGCGACGGCATTGCGACGGCATTGCCGAGGCGAGGGCCTGAACGACGCTGACTCCTGTTCCGCGACCCGCCACCGCCGGTATAGCCGGGGCCGTTGCGCGCCACGGCTGAATCCCTCGCTAAGGGGCCTAGGAAGGCCGCTGACGGCCTCTAGGTCGGCGGCACCTCGGCTATCGGAATGGGCCTCGCGGCGCTCTAGGGCCTGTCAGGGGCTCGCCAAATTGATTTCACATTAGAGCAACGATCCGCTTTTAGACTGATTAGCTATTCTCTAGGCGTCTCTAGCTGGTCTCGGCCTGATCTTGATGACTTCGACCCCTTCTCAAGTGATCTTGGTCTCGTCCCGAGCGGCACACGACCGCCGGTATAGGCGTCAGGACCGTTGCTCGCTACGGCTGTCGGGACTAGGCTCGCCCCGACTAGCGAGGCCCGCCCGCCATGCCGCTGCTAATCCCGCCGGCCGTCAACTATCCCTCGCCGCCCATCTCCATGCCGGCGTTCTGGCAGCGCGAGCCGAACGAGGGGCCGCGCTTCATCCCGCTGGAAATCGATTGGGCGATCATGGGCGGGGCGCTCAACTGCGTCGCGCTCAACCTCGATAACTACGGCGCCAGCGTCCAGAATTTCACCCAGATCGTCGCGCTGAAAGTCGATAACTCGGCCTGTTCAGCCGACGTGCAGTTCATTTTTCCCGACACTGGCGACACCGTGACTATTCCCGGCTACTCGCCGTGCGTCATCGTTCCAGTGTTCACGAACGGGCGAAATCTTTTCGTGCTGCTGCTTGGATCGGAAGTCGCCTCGGACGTGACCAGGGCGCAGGTTCACAACTCGCTCCCGCCGCCGCTGGTGATCCCGGCCTCAGACCAGGCGCAGCTGACCGCCACCTTCTCCAATATCCCGATGGACGGCGTGACGACGACGCAGCTGATCCCGGCGGCGATTTCGGGAACGCTGGAGGCGATCAGCCTCTATGCGGCGGCCAATACCGTCGCCTCGGCGTTCAGCGATCAGCTGACGGTTCAGGACGGCACGGCCAAGCTGATCGCTGTCGCGCAAGCCAGCGTCCAGACCGGCGGGACTATCGATGCGCTGCTGCTCAACTCCACGCAGATGCGCGTCGTCTTCACCAACGGCTTGCAGCTGCTCCAGGCGGCCACCGGCACGCCGGCCGGGCATATCGTCGCCAACCTGCTCTATCGAACGCCCTGATGATTGGAGGCCGCCGCATGACGCTGCCGCCCGCTCGCTTCGCCGCTCCCCGCTCCAAGGCCCCGGTCCCCTCGGGCCTGGAGATGATGCTCAAGGCCGCCGGCCTCGGCGACGTGATCGCCGCCGCGCAACGCCTGGCCGACGCTCAGACCATTGCCAAAATCCTCGCCTTCGCCGACCAGCTGGAGACGCTCAGTGCAGAGATCGCCGCGATTGGACGCTTCTGCCAGGCCGCCGAGGCCCGCCAGGCGGCGGCCGATGATGCCGGCCGATTTCGCGGCGGACCCGCTGATGCCGGCGCCGATTCCCCACCTCGAGGCGGCCTCGGCGGCGGCGGCGCAAGTGACGCTGGGCCGGGACCACCTGGCGCTGGATCAGCTGCCGGACGGCGAAGCGATCCCGCTGCAACTGCTGCTCTTGACCATGACCACGGCGCAGCTGGTCGAGCGAATGGATCGGCTGGAGGCGGCGCAGCATGAGCGAGATCGTCTTGATCGACGCAGAGGCCGCAGCGGACGCCGCGCCTGACGAGGCCGGCGCCGAACAAGGTTCGACCGCGGTCGAGATCGCCGAGGCCGAGGCCGGCGCCGCCGAGGCGATCAGCGAGGACCAGGCCGAGGCCGCCGTCGAGATCGCCGCCATCGAGGCCGGCGCCGCCGTCGAGATCGAGACCGCCAGGGCCGAGGCCGCCGTCGAGATCGCCGAGGCCGAGGCCGGGCGGCGAAGTCAGGAGATCGAGCAATGCCAATCCGAAATCGCAACGCTAAAGGACAGATTGTCAGCCCTGGAAAGGCAATCATCGAGGACGACGACGGCGGCGGACCCGACGACGAATATCGAGGCGCCGACGCCGACGACGGAATCGACCCCGCCAGCGGCGCCGGACCCGCCGAACCAGCCGCCAGGGCCCATCGCCGCCGAGGCCGAGGCCGAGGCCGAGCGCCTGGCGCCCGAACCCCGGCCAAGGCCGAGACGGCACGCCCGCTGGATTTGAGCCGCCTGGCCGGCATGTTCGCCGGCCTGCATGTGATGCTGGCCGACGCCACCGGCACGCCGGAACTGGCGCTCAGCGAGGACGACGCGGCGGACTTCATGGGCGATGCTCAGAGAGTCTTGCGGCACTACCGCTTGCAGACGCAGCAACGCACTATCGACTGGATCACTTTTATGGGGACGTGCGGCGCGATCTACGGGACCCGCGCCGTCGCGATCCGGCTGCGATGGGCCAGCGAAGGCCGCCGAGGGGGCGCCAGGCCCGCCAGCGGCCAGCGGCCCCGGATCGTGCCGTTCGCCGCGCCTGGCCCACCTGTGGGCGACAGCGACGCCCCCGAGATCACGGCCGACCTCGACCCCGACCCGCTCGCCGGCTGACGTGTTCCAGCTGCCAGGCGCCGCCCATCGAACGACCGTGATCGGAGCCAACGGCACCGGCAAGACCGTCGCCGGGGCCTGGCTGCTCTCGCGGCAACGCTTCGATAAGCGGCCTTGGGTCGCGCTCGACTTCAAGGATGAAGAACTCTGGGATCAGGTCGGCCGACCCGCCATGCAAGACCTCAAGCTCGGCCAGCTGCCAGGCAAGCGCGGCCTCTATCGGATGCGCGTCAACCCCGGCCAGGAAGACGAGCTAGAGGCCTGGCTGTGGAAGGTCTGGGCGAAAGAAGAAATCGGCATCTTCTGTGATGAAGTCGGCCTGATGCCGCAGCGAAACGCGTTCAAGGCGATCCTGCGCCAAGGCCGCTCCAAGCGCATTCCAGTCATCGCCTGCACGCAGCGGCCGGTTGACTGTGACCGCGAAGTGTTCACGGAATCTCGCTTCAAGATGATCTTCCGGCTGGACGACGACCGCGACATAAAAGTGATCAAGGGTTTCACCCGGCAAGCCGCAATAGATCAGCCTTTGCCGAAATACTGGTCGTATTGGTACGACGCCGACCAGGCCAAACTTAGCGTCTTACGTCCGGTCCCCGATGCGGCTACAATCGCCGCGACACTGCGGGCCAGCGCCCCCTACCCCTGGTTGTTAGGCGGCTAGAAGCGTCGGCCCCGACTTCGGAGGGCCGGCGCTTGGAACGCACGCTGATCAGCTGGAACCTCCCGAATCTGATCACCATTCCGCTGATGTCCGCGATTGGCTTCCTCGTCGTCGCCGCCGCCTGGCAGCTGATCGGCCGCGCCGTCGCCGCCCGCGCCCCGCCAGCGGCGGCCTCGACCAGCGGCGGCTATTAGGTGGACCGCTACCTCAATCTCGGCCTCATGGCCCATCCGCTGAATTGGGCCACCATCGTCTTAATGTGCGCCTTCGCGCTGGTGCTGCTGCACCTCGTCGCGCCCGAGACTCCCCCCCCTTCATCGTCCGCCTAGAGCATTAAGGACCCCCCTCGCCATGAGCGCCCCCGCCACCGCCCACGCCGCCCCCAAGGCCAATCCGGCGCAACAGAACATGGCCGTGAGAAACCTGATCCTGCGCGGCGGCCAGGTGGGCCAGACCTACTTCCCCCCGGCGATTGACGTCTGGCAACCGCAGAACCCCGGCCTGCCGGCCTCGCCCGGCCCCGGCACCGTGCTCACCT
>DASXGB010000166.1:0-5320 GCA_036489325.1 Caulobacteraceae bacterium | reverse complement strand
CATCGACCACGCGGTGAAGGTTTGCGGCGAGGACCATGTGGGAATCGGCACCGACGGCTCAGTCACCGCCATCGACGACCTGGCCGCCTATCAGGCGGACCTCGCCAAGGAGGTGGCCGAGCGCGCCAAGGCCGGCATCGGGGCGAAGGGCGAGCGGGCCGACACCTATCCCTTCGTGGTCGACCTCAGGGGCGTCGATCAGTTCCGCAAGCTCGACCGGCTGCTGGCCGCCAGGGGCTATTCCGAAGCCCGGCGCGACAAGATCCTCGGCGTCAACTTCCTGCGTTTCGCCCGCGAGGTGTGGGGCGGATAAGTCCCGCCTCATCACAACTCGGAGCTTGACAACAGTCGTTCGTTGACCGCTCCCCGGACCAAGGTCAGATTGTGTTCAAGGCCAGCAAACCCCGCGGCCTCCGCCGCAGTTAGTAACATTGAAGCTGGTCGGTGGAGGCCAGTTCTCATGAGTAAGCTTAAGCGTATCCTGGCGCCAGTCGCCGTCCTGTTAATGGCTGGCTCAGCGCACGCAGCCACACTGCTGGGACAGTCAGTTTCGGCGAGCCTGTCCAGCTTCGCGGCGACCTCGATCAGCGACCCGTTCCCTTCGCCCGTGGTCACCTTCGCCGGGACCGACTTCACGGGCGGCTTCACGGACGTCTTCGACCAGACCTGGGCGATCACGGTCGACCTCACAGCCACCACGCTCACGATCAACTTCTCAACGCCCGGTGACGCCGGCGGCAATGTCGGTGACAACTCGGGCGCCGCGATCATCGATCTGACGGGCTTTTCCGGCCTGACGACGCCTCTGCACCTCGAGTCCTACACCTGTGACTCCGGAAGCACGGTCTGCGGCGCGTTTGGCCCAGGTCCCTTCGACACCATCACCCTTTCCAATTCGACGACGTTCGACGTGAACTTCAGCGCCATCCAGAATGGCGACACCTACGTTTTCACGATCGTGCCCGAACCGGCGACCTGGGCGCTCCTGATGGCGGGCGTCGCCTTCGCCGGCGCGAGCTTGAGGCTGCGCCGTCGATTTCGCCTGAGCCCAGCCTGAACTACTTCGAAGCCGCAGCCAGCAAGGCCTCGGCGTCGGCGACATCGATCGGCTCGGCGCGTTTGGCCTTGATGATCCCGGCCGCGTCGACGGCGTAGGTCTCGGGGACGCCGGTGACGCCAAACTCGATCCCGGCCGAGCCGTCGGGATCGGCCAGGACCTCGGCATAGGGGTTCCCCAGCCGCTTCAGGAAACCCGCCGAGGCGTCGGGCGTGTCCTTGTAGGCGATGCCGATGACGCGCACGCCTTCGTACTTGAGCGCCATCAGGGACGGCGATTCCTGGGCGCAGGGCGCGCACCACGAGGCGTAGAAGTTGACCAGCGCAGGACCGTGGACGAGGCCGCGCAGGGCCTCCTTGCCGGACCCGTCCAGCCGCTCGAGGTTGAGCGCCGGCATCGGCTTGCCGACCATGGCCATCGGCACGACCTGCGGATTTCGCTTCAGGGACCAGACGCCGAAGACGACGATGGCCGCCGCCAGGGCCGCCAGCGGCAGGAAGGCGATCAGGCGCTTCACGTCTGCCGGCCCGGCTCGTCCGCCTCCAGGCGTTCCAGGGTCCGGCGGGCGGCGCGGCCGCGGATGAGGGTGTCGAGGATCATCCAGGCGAAGGCGATCACGCTGACCCCATAGGCGCCCAGGACAAAGGCGGCGTACTGGCCGGTCACGCGCCCAGCGCCGTGCGAAGGGTCAGCGCGAGCGAGCGACGGCGGCGGATTTCGGACCGGGTCCGGACCAGCCACAGCGCCCCAAACGCCGTCAGATAGCCGGCGCCCATCAGGGCCAGCGGGGTGAGATAGACCGGCGCGATCAGCGGTCCGCCGACGCGGAAGATGGATTCCCCCTGGTGCAGGGTGTTCCACCAGTCGACGCTGAACTTGATCACCGGCAGGTTGACCAGGCCGATGAGGGCCAGGATTTCGGCCGCCCGCGCCGCCTTGACCTCGTCCTCGATACTGGCCCTGAGCGCGATATAGCCGACGAACAGCAGGAACAGGACCAGCACCGAGACGAGACGGGAATCGCCCCAGGTCCACCAGGTCCCCCACATCGGTCTGCCCCACAGCGAGCCGGTGACCAGGGCCGCGGCGGTGAAGGCGGCGCCCAGCGGGGCGGCGGCCTTGGCGGCGGCGTCGGCCACGGCGTGGCGGAAGACGAGCGAGAAGAAGCTGGCCACGCCCAGGGCGGCATAGGCGGACATCGCCGTCCAGGCCGCCGGCACGTGGACGAACATAATCTTGACCGTGTCGCCCTGCTGGTAGTCCGGCGGTACGGCGAGACCGAGCGTGAGCCCGGCGGCGATCAGGCCGGCGGCCGCCAGCCCCAGGATCGGCGCGGCCCAGCGCGAGACGCGCATGAACCGATGCGGATTGGCCAGAGAGGCGAGCATTCCGGACGCCCGCTTAGGCCGTGGCGTGGCGAGCGGCAAGCCGGGCGATCAGCGATCGGGGCTCGGCATATGGTCGAAGACGCGCTGCTGCTCAGGGGTGAGCTTGGCATAGAAGGCTCGCGTGGCGTCGATCCTGGCCAGCACCTCGGCGCGCATGCGATCCAGCCGCGAGATCGTGGCGTCCAGCCGCTGAGGGGTCGGCAGGCTGGCGTCGTGCGCCGCTTCCGCGCGCAGGGCGTCGATCTCGCCCGGCCTGGGCTGCATGGCGGCGATGAAGGCCTGCAACGCACCTTCCTGATCCGGCCTAAGTCTCAACGACTGACGCAGGCGATCAGACTGCTCGGCCGGGGTCGGCGGCCCGCCCTGGGCGTCCGGCGGCGGACCGGGCGGCGGCATGCCCGGCTGGGCCAACGCCGGCGCGGCCGAGAGCAGGAGCGCGGCTGCTGCGCCGGCCGGAATGAGCCAATCGGGACGTCTCATCGCAGTGTGATTCTCCTTCTGCGCCACCCTTAGGACATTGCGCCTGAACTGGCGATGAAGCGCTAGCTCAGGGCGTTGCTGGCCGCGGCCATGGCGAAGGGCGTCAGCGCCGCAACGGCGTGTCGGCGGTCCCCAGGTGGCGCACAAAGAAGCGCTCCCAGCTGGCGCCTTCGTAGGCGGGAATCTCCAGGTGGCCGCCCGGGTTGGCATGCAGGCTCTTCTCGGCTGAGCCGAAGGCCTCGAAGAGAGCGATCCCTCCCGCCCTGTCGACGCCGGCGTCGTCCCATTGCAGGACGAATTCCACGGGAATGGTGATCCTGCGAGCCGCGGCGGCCAGAGGCTCGCTATTGGGACGTCCAAGACCTCCGAGGCCGAACACGGCGGCGGTGATCCGGGGCTGCTGGGCGACGAACGGCACACCGATCGCCGTCCCCATCGAGACGCCCCAGTAGCCAATCGGCCCATCCGATCCGACGAAGTCGAAGGCGAGCGCCGTGTCGAGCGCCGCGTTCCATTCGGGGATGGCGCGCCGAGCCCGCGCGCGCATCCGCTCCAGTCGCTCCGGCGTCCAGGCGACCGTGACCTCACCTCTCACGCGGGCGCCGGTTTCGCGGGCGAGGACTTCGGCCTCCTCGCGGCTGACGCGGTCGCCGTGGCCCGGCGCATCGATGGCCAGAGTTGCATAGCCAAACTTGCGCGCGTACTGGCGGGCGCGAGCGGACAGCGTCGGGGTCTTCTTATGCTGCGAGCCGCCATGGCCCATCAGCACCAGCGGCCTGGGGCCTTGCGCTCCATCCGGCGCCCAGATCACCGCCGGTACGGTCTCGCCCTCCACGACAAGGCTGAAGGATCGGCGGGTGACGCCGTCCTCGCTGCGCAGGTCTTCGAAATCCATCATGCATCTTCCGCCGCCAAATCCGTCGTCTGCTCTACGCCGGCAGGGTCGGTCAGCCCAGGGCGTTGCGGCAGGCGGCGGCCATGGCGAAGGGGGTCAGCGCGGCGGCGGCAAGGGCATAGGCCGCCAGCAGGGCGAGGCCCGTCCGCCATTCCAGGCCGCCGGCGAAGGCGGCGATCGCCGCCCCGCCGAAGATCACCGGCGGGATGATCAGGGGCAGGACGATCACCGCCAGGAGCGCACCGCCGCGCCGGCTGACGAGCGCCAGGGCCGCCCCGGCGCCGCCGACGAAGGCGAAGGCGAGGCCGGCGAGGAGAGCGGTGATGAAGATCATCGGGGCGGCGGCCGGCGGCTCGCCCAGCGCCACCGCCGTCACCGGCGCGGCGAGCGCCAGGGGCGCGCCGACCACCAGCCAGCTCGCTAGCACCTTGACCGCGCACACCGCCTCCAGGGGCGGAACGCCCAGAGCCAGGAGGTCCAGCGCACCGTCTTCGAAGTCGCGCTCGAACAGCCGCTCGAGGGTGAGAAGGCTCGCCAGCGCCAGCACCACAAAGGCGACGCCGGCGGCGACCCCCGTCAGGGGGCCGGGCGCGGGCCCCAGCGCCAGGGGAAAGAGGGTCACCGCCGCGACCAGAAATCCCACCGCCAGCAGCGGCCCCCCGCCTTTGCCCCAGGCGAGCGAGACTTCCCGCCGGAAGAGGACGGCAAGCGGCTTCATCCGCCGATCTCCAGCCGGCGCGCGGCGACCGGCAGCGGATCGTGGGCCGCGGCGATGACAAGGCCCCCGCCGGCGAGATGCTCAGCCAGGATGGCGCCCATCAGCTCGCGGCCGGCGGCGTCGAGCGGCGCCAGGGGTTCGTCCAGCAGCCACAATGTCCGGGGCGCGGCCAGCAGGCGGGCAAGCGCCAGGCGCCGCTTCTGACCGGCCGACAGCCGCCTGGTCTCGAGGTCAAGCTGGCGGGCGAGGCCGAGGCGTTCGGCGGCGGCCAGCGCCGCCCGGTCGGTCCCACCGCACCAGCGCGCCTGAAACAGCAGTTCCTCACGGGCGGTGCGGGCGCCCTTGAGCCCGTCCTGGTGGCCGACGAGGTGCAGGCCGGCGCGGCGGGCCTCACCGGCGTCCTCAACGCCTTCGAAATCGATTCGACCGGCGGCCGGGGCCAGCAGCCCAGCTATGGCTCGCAGCAGGCTGGTCTTTCCCGAACCGTTGGCTCCTGTGACCGCCAGAGCCTCGCCGCTGCCAACGGCGGCCGACAGGCCCTGGAACAGCATCCGGCCGCCGCGTTCGATCGCCAGATCCTCGAAGCGGACAGACGAGATCACGCCCCCTCAGCCCCGACAGAGAGGCCGCGTCCGGCCGGTGCATGGACGGCGCCTGCCCCCCGGTCTAAGAGACCCGCGGCCCAGGTAGAGCCGCGCCGCGCGGGCCGGACGCTGTGTGTCCGCCCCGATAAGCGCGCGTCCCTCCGCACCGATGTCCGGTGGGCCCTGGAAGAGAAAAGG
>DASXGB010000165.1:0-18133 GCA_036489325.1 Caulobacteraceae bacterium | reverse complement strand
GCGCAATGAGGTCGTGAGCCAAAGCTGGTCATAGTTGCCGCACCCGGAGTCCAGGCAGACGACGAGAGAAGGATCTCCGATCCGCGCGGCCAGATGGTCGACATAGGCAGGGAGGTCATAGCTGCCGCTTTCCTCGCAGGCCTCGATGAGGATGACGCAGCGCGCCCGGCCCACGCCCTGATCCTGCAGCGCCAAAAGGGCCGAGAGGGCGCCGAACATGGCGTAGCCGTCGTCCGCTGCGCCTCGGCCATACAGCCGGTCACCCTTGAGCACCGGCGTCCACGGCCCGAGCCCCTCGGACCAGCCAGTCATCTCCGGTTGCTTGTCGAGGTGGCCGTAGAGAAGGACTGTGTCGTCGGTTTCGCCCGGGCACTCGATGAGGATGACCGGCGTTCTCCCCTCGATCCTCACCACCTCCAGCGTGGCGCTGGGAAGCGCCGGCAGGCGCTCCCTGGCCCAGGCCTCGAACAGGTCGACGGCCTTGTCCATCAGGCCGTGTACGGCCCATTGCGGATCGAAAGCCGGAGATTTGTTGGGGATGCGGATGTAGTCGATCAGCGTCGGAATAACCGCCTCATCCCACAGGCGATCGATGTAGGCGGTGATCTTCGCGGCATCGGGCATGGCGTCTTCTCCGGCGCCCCAGGCGTCATCGGGCGACCGACGAACCTGAAGCTCCGGGTTCCGTCAATGGGGGCCGACTCGTGTGGGGGCGAATTGCACTGTGTCTCCCTTAGGTTGTTCTATGGCGTCCTAGGCCACAGGCAAGACGCTCCGTCCGTGGTTGGGGAGGACAAAGAATTGAACACCTTAAGGTCTTTCATCGGGGCCGCTTTAGCGACGGCCCTGACCAGCATCGCCGCCGCTCAGACCGCGCCTGCGTTTCCGGTTCGCCAGGGCGATTTCATCCTGCGCGATTTCCATTTTCAGGCCGGCGGAACCCTGCCGCAACTGCGTATTTACTACCGCATTCTGGGCGCGCCGCACCGCGACGGCGCCGGGCGCATCGACAATGCCGTCCTGATTCTGCACGGCACGGGCGGATCAGGGGCGCAGTTCCTGCGACCGCAATTCGCTGACGAGCTTTTCGGCCCCGGTCAGCTGCTCGACATCCGGACGCATTTCATCATCCTGCCGGACGATATCGGCCACGGCGGCTCGTCGAAGCCCAGCGATGGCCAGCACATGCGATTTCCGCACTATGACTACGACGACATGGTCCGGGCCGAGCACGCCCTGGTCACCGAGGGCCTTGGCGTTGGCCAGCTCAGACTGGTGATGGGCACTTCCATGGGCTGCATGCACACCTTCCTGTGGGGCGAGAAATGGCCCGAAGCGGCGCGGGCTCTCATGCCCCTGGCCTGCCTGCCAGTCGCCATAGCCGGACGCAATCGGATGTGGCGACGCATGGTCGTCGACGGGATCGAAGGGGATCCGGCCTGGCAGGGCGGCGACTATCGCAGCGAGCCCGTCCAGGGGCTCACAACGGCGAAAGACATCCTGATCATCGCCGGTAGCGCGCCCCGGCAAATGCAGAAGGCCATGCCGGCGCCCGCCGATGTCGACCGCTATATGGCAGGGCCGATGGCCAAGGCCGATGCCGACCTGGACGCCAACGACCTGATCTATCAGGTGGATTCGTCCAGAGACTACGACCCGTCCGCCGACTTGGAGAAGATCGCCGCGCCGGTGATGTGGGTGAATTCCGCCGACGACTTCATCAACCCGCCGGAGCTGGGGATCGCCGAGCGGGAGGCCCCTCGCCTGCCGCACGGACGGTTCGTCCTGCTGCCAATTTCCGATCTGACGCACGGCCACGGCACCCACACCTGGGCGGTCGCCTGGAAGACCTTTCTGGCGGAACTGCTGGCCGCGAGCGGCGGTTAGGCTGGCGCGGGCTCCGGCGCCTTCTCGCGATCGCCCTCGCCGAAGCGGCGACGCACGCGGTCGAGATAGATGTACACCACCGGCGTGGTGAACAGCGTCAGCGCCTGAGAGACCGCGAGGCCGCCGACGATGGCGAAGCCCAGCGGCTGACGAAACTCAGAGCCAGTCCCATGGATCAGGATCATCGGCACGCCGCCCAAAGCCGCGCAGACGGTTGTCATGAGGATGGGCCGAAGCCGTTGATGGGACGCCTCGCGCGCAGCGTCCTCGGCTGAGAGCCCATGCTCGCGCTCGAGTCTCAAGGCCACGTCGACGATCATGATCCCGTTCTTCTTGACGATGCCGATCAGCAGGATGATCGCGATGATGCCGATGACATTGAGGTCCTGGCCGGCGGCCTTTAGGGCCAGCAAAGCCCCGACTCCCGCCGACGGCAAGGTCGAGAGGATGGTGAGCGGGTGGATGAAGCTCTCATAGAGAACGCCCAGGATGACGTAGACCGCGATAAGGGCGGCCCCGATCAGGATGGGTTCGCTGGACAGGGACTCCTGGAAGGCCTGCGCCGTGCCCTGGAACGAGCCGGTGACGGTCTGCGGAGCGCCCAACCGGTCCCGCGCCGCCTCCACGGCCTCGGTCGCCTGGCTGAGTGAGACGCCCGGCGCAAGATTGAATGACAGGGTCGCGGCCGGATACTCGCCCTGGTGATTGACGGTCAGGCTGCTGGAACCATTGGGGTCGACCTTCACGAACTGGGCCAGCGGCACCGACTTATTGGTCAAGGGCGACGTTAGATAGACGCTGTCGAACAGGTCCGGCGTCGTCTGCAGGGCGGGCGTTCCCTCGAACACGATGTGGTAGCTGTTCTGGGTCGTGAAATACTGCGCCACCTCGTTCTGACCGATCAGGTCATAGACGGCCGTATCGATTTGGGTCGGGGTGATACCGAACCTGGCGGCCGCGTCGCGATCGATGGTCAGGTTGAGGGCCGCCCCCTGTGACTCCTGGTCGGAACTGACATCTCGAAGCTGGGGAAGCTGCTGCATATTTGCGAGCAGCCTGGGCGCCCATTTGTCCAACTCAGAGAGGTCAGGATCGGCCAGGGTATACTGGTATTGCGCCTGACCGGGACGACCGCCGACGTTGATGTCCTGCGCAGCCTGCAGGAAGGTTTGCACGCCGACGAGCTGGCCAAGCTTCGGCCGCAGCCGCGTGATGATCTCGTCGGCCGTCGCCTTTCGGCCCTGATCCTTGGGCTTGAGGGCGATGTAGAGGTTGGCCTGGTTCTGACCACCCTGGCCGACAAACATGCCGAAACCCGACACCGCGTTATCAGAGCCGATCACCTGGGCGACCTGGTCGATCTTCCGCTCGGTCTTGGTGAACGAAGCGTCCTGCGAGGTGATCATCACGCCGCTGAGGAAGCCGGTGTCCTGCTGCGGGAAGAAGCCAGTGTGGGCGGTGGCGTAGAGAACGAACGCCCCCAGGATCGTGCAAATGAAAACGATAAGCGTCAGCAGCTTGTGGCGCAGCACTCGATCGAGGCTGCGCGCATAGCCGCTCTCAAGGGCGTGGAAACTGCCCGCAACGCGTTTGGTGAACGGATTGCTAGGCGGCTTCGGCGGCTTGAGGAACTTGGCGCACAGCATGGGCGTGAGGGTCAGCGTGAGGAAAAGGGACACGAGGACCGCCGCGCTAAGGGTGATGGCGAACTCGCGCATTAGAAGGCCGACAACGCCGCCCATGAACATCAGCGGCGTGAACACCGCGATCAGCGAGATCGAGATCGAGAGGATGGTGAAGTTGATTTCACCGGCGCCGGCGAGCGCCGCCTCCAACGCCTTCTCGCCACGCTCGATTCGTTTCCAGATCACTTCGACCATGACGATGGCGTCGTCCACGACGAAACCGACGGCGATGGTCAGGGCCATCAGCGAGAGGTTGTCGAGGCTGAACTTCAGCGCCAGCATCACCGCCGTGGCCGACAGGAGCGCCAGCGGTATGACCGCACTGGGGATCAATGTTGCGCGCACGTTGAGCAGGAAGAGGTAGATCACGATCACCACGAGGACCACGGTGACCGCCAGCGTGATCTTCACGTCCTTGACCGAAGCGTTGATGGTCTGGGTCCGATCCATGAGGACGTGAATGGCGATGCCGGATGGGATATCGGCCTGAAGGCGTGGAAGCGCCGCCCGGATCCGGTCTACGGTCTTGATGACGTTGGCCCCCGGCTCCTGGCGGATGACCAGAAGGATGCTTCGGCCACCCGTCAGAGTGGGGTCGGTGTTGGCTTTGCCGGGAAAGATCCAGGCTCCGATCTGGTTGTTTTCGACGCTCTGGATAGCGTCACCCAGATCCTTGATCCTTACAGGCGCGCCGCTCTGGTAGCCGACGACAAGATCGTTCCAAGGTTCTGCGCTGAGAATCTGATCGTTGGCGTAGACGGTGAGACCCTGGTTCGGGCCGACGATGTTGCCTTTGGGCTGGTTGGTCGTCGACGCGACGATCGCCTGGCGGACAGCTTCGATTTGCAACCCCCGAGCGGCGATCTTGCGCGGATCGAGCCGGATACGCACCGCCGGCTTTTGTTCGCCGCCGATGTAGACCAGGCCGACGCCGTCGATGCGCGAGACCTGCTGCGCCAGGATTATGTCTGCGTAGTTGTCGACCACATCCAGCGGAAGGGTCTCCGAACTCAGCGATAGAATCATGATTGGCGGGTTGGCGGGGTTCGCCTTGCGGATGGTCGGCTGCGCCGGAAGATTGTTCGGCAGCTGGCCGCTCGCCGCGTTGATCGCCGCCTGGACCTGCTCGAAAACGGCGTTGATGTCCTGATCGAGTTCGAACTGCAGTGTGATGCTGGTCGAGCCGAACGAGTTCACCGAGGTCATCTGGGTTACGCCCGGAATCTGCGAGAACTGGCGCTCGAGCGGCGTGGCGACGTTCGAGGCCATGGTTTCGGGACTGGCCCCCGGCAGCGAGGCCGAGACCTGCAAAGTTGGAAAGTCGACGTTCGGCAGGGAGGCGACCGGCAGGCTGATGTAGCCGACGATCCCCACAAGGAGGAACGCTATCGCCATGAGAGAGGTGGCCACCGGCCGCCGGATGAACGGGCCGGAAATACTCACGAACCACCCTCGGACATCCTGACGACTCGGATGAGCGACCCGTTCTTGAGGGTCATCTGGCCATCGGTGACGACCGTCTGACCCGACGTCAGACCCGAGCTGACGACCGACTGATCACCCTGGGTCCAGGATACCTTGACCGGCAGCATGGAGACGTGGCGGTTCGCCCCAATGACGAAGACAAAGGTCCCGCTAGGGCCGCGATTGATCGCCGTCGTCGGCACCGTGATCACGTTCCTGAGCGTCTGCAGCGTCAATTCGACATTGACGAACTGACCCGGCCACAGCTTGTCGCCCAGATTGGGGAACCTCGCCTTTAGCTCGACGGTCCCCGTTGACGGATCGACGTGATTGTCGGCGATACGCAATTCGCCGTCACCAAGAGGAGCGCCTGACTCCTGGCTTGTCGCTTTGACAGGCAAGGCCGTCCGAAAACCGAAGGTCAAATCCACGAGCCTCTGGAATTCGCCCTGAGGCACGGTGAAGGTGACCGCCATCGGCTGGATCTGGTTGACCGTTACGATCGCCGAGCCTCCAGCCCCGCTGGTCGACGCGCCGTTGGCGGACGTCGGTGCCGCGCTGGCGTTGATCGACGCCGCGGTGCTGGGCACGCTGCTCTGAGACCCGCCAGCGCTGACGAGATTGCCGGGATCGACGAGGCGAACGCCCGCACGGCCGCTGATCGGCGAGACGATGCGCGTCCAGCCGAGATTCACCCTGGCGGATTTGACCGTGCCCTGGTCCAGCTCGACCAGACCTTCGTCCTGTTTGACGGTGGCGAGTTCGTCCTCGTAGGTCTGCCGGGCGATCGAGTCCTTGGCGTTGAGGAGGGCGTAGCGCGCCAGGTCCGTCTGTGCGCCTGCGAGAATCGCCTGGTCGCGTTTCAGTGCGCCCTCGGCCTGCATCAGGGCCGCCTGATAGGGCGCGGGGTCAACCTCGGCCAGGACCTGACCGGCCCGCACGTTGGCGCCTTCGCTGAAATTGACCCGGACAAGTTTGCCACTCACCTGGGAAAAGATCTGATCGCTCGTCCAAGCCTGGGCCGCTCCAAGCGTGGTCAGGGAGATCGCCAAGTCCTGTGTCTTCGCTGCCGCGACGGTGACCGGCACCGATTTGGGTGGCGTGGGCTTGCGGCCGTGTTGTCCGAAAATGACCCAGAGCGCCAGCGCGACGGCGATCGCGCCAAGCAGCCAAAATACCCAGTGTACACGGCGGCGCGACGCCATGAGCCAATGCCTCGTTGATGGGCGCGCCGCCAGACGGATAATCCGTGGCCCAGGCGCTTGGGTGAGCCACGTAGAGCCCGCCGGGGCTCACGACGCCGGTGCTTAGCTACCCAAACTCACAGATTTGTGTCTCCCCCGAAACACCGGACGTCAATCTCGGTCCATCGGTCCGCGACGAGGCCACCGCCGGTGACTTCATCGGTCGTGAGCTGCGCTGGGGCGTGCGGTGCGCCCGGTCAGCCCTTGGGGTGGGCAGCGTGACCACTTACCCTTTGTCCCCTAACTGTGATCGCCTCCGCCCCGATCCGACTTCTGCCATTGATGCTCGAACTGGTCGCGGCCTTGATCGCGATGCCGACCTGTTTCAAAATGTGCATGGACGCCGTCACTGGCGCCGAAACGCGGCGCTGGTGGCTAATGCCGATCAGCGACGTCTTGGCGTTTGGCCTATTCATCGCCGGTTTTGGAGTGAACAGAGTTGGGTGGCGCGGGTCACGCTTCCGAGTGAGCCGAGAAGGCGCCCTGCTTCAATCCTGAGGATTCAATGCTGCGAAGTCTGTTTTTGCAGGCCCCTTCGTTTGAAGGCTTCGATGGCGGCGCCGGATCGCGCTGGCAGGCCAAGCGCGAGATAAAGTCCTTCTGGTTTCCGACCTGGCTCGCCCAGCCAGCCGCATTGGTGGAGGGAAGCCGCCTGGTCGACGCGCCGTCCCATCGGCAGTCGATGGCCGATGTCCTTCCTATGGCCAAGGACTACGACCTGGTGGTGTTGCACACCTCGACGCCGTCGTTCTCGTCCGACGTGAAAACGATAGAGGCGATGAAGGCGGTCAACCCCAACCTCAAGGCCGGCCTGATCGGCGCCAAGGTCGCGGTGGACGCCGACGGCAGCATGAGATGCGCGCCCGCGGTCGATTTCGTTGCGCGCAACGAATTTGACTTCACCATCAAGGACGTGGCCGACGACAAACCGTGGGCCGATATCGATGGCCTCAGCTATCGCAACGCCTCGGGCGTGGTCGTTCACAACCCTGACCGGGAAATCCTCGAGGACATGGATTCCCTTCCATTCGTCACCCCCGTCTATAAGCGGGACCTCAAGATCGAGAACTACTTCAGCGGCTATCTGAAGCACCCCTACATCTCGCTCTACACCGGCCGTGGCTGCAAATCGCGCTGCACGTTCTGCCTCTGGCCGCAAACTGTCGGCGGCCACCGTTATCGCACCCGCAGCGTCGGCCATGTGATCGAGGAAATCGCCTGGGCGCAGAAGGCCTTTCCTCAGGTGAAGGAATTCTTCTTCGACGACGACACCTTCACTGACAACCTGCCGCGTGCGGAGGCGATCGCAAAGGAGCTTGGCAAGCTTGGAGTCACCTGGTCATGCAATGCCAAGGCCAACGTTCCCTATAGCACCCTGAAGGTGCTCAAGGACGGGGGCCTGCGCTTGCTTCTGGTTGGCTACGAGAGCGGCAATCAGCAGATCCTGCACAACATCAAGAAGGGCATGAGGGTCGAAGTCGCCGAGCGGTTCACCAAGGACTGCCATAAACTGGGAATCGCGATCCACGGGACCTTCATTGTCGGACTTCCGGGCGAAACCCGCGAAACCCTTCAGCAGACAATGGAATGGGCCAAGCGGATCAATCCGCATACCATCCAGATTTCCATGGCTGCGCCCTACCCCGGCACATTTCTCTACAAGCAAGCGTTGGAAAACGGCTGGCTCGACGCCGAGAACGCCGTGTTGGTGGACGATCACGGCAATCAGGTCGCGCCACTCCACTATCCCAACCTAAGTCACGCGGAGATCTTCGACGCCCAGGCGGACTTCTATAGGCAATTCTACTTCCGCCCACGGAAGATCGGCGACATTGTCGGCGAAATGGTCCGAAGCCCACAGATGATGAAGCGTCGCTTACGAGAGGGCGTCGAGTTCTTTGGGTTCCTGAACGAGCGGCGTTCGGCGCCCGCCTGAAGGTCCTGTCTGACCCGAATGGCGGATCGCCGACTGGCTATCACGGCCGACGATTTTCCGACCTGGCTTGCGCTGGACGACCGGTCACATGGACATCCGGCGAGTCGCGGACTTGAACGGCGCCCTTCCGTCAGGCCTGAGCGAGGTCTATTTGCATCCGGCCACGGACTGCGGATTCACCGGCTCGGCGCGGGGGCAAGACTACCGTGGCGGCCTCGCAGCGCTCACGTCCAGCGAGGTCCTGCAAGCCTTGGCCGTCGCGAAGGTGCGCCGCGGCCGATTCCGTGATTTGTCTGATTAGATTTAGGACCGGACCGATGACCGAGACAATCGCCGATTCCTGGACCGATGCCCTGCCGGCCGGAGGATCGCCGACCGGGCCATTCAAGCTCGGCAGCGATGCGCACAAGCAGCTGTTCTGCCGGACGCTTCTGGAAACGTTCAATCCATACAAGCCGGCAGTCATCGATTGGCCAAGTCTCGAACCTGACGCCCGCGACCGGCTTGTGTCCCTGCCGATTTGGGACATTGCGGTGCAGATCGAAGGCACGGCGAGCCTGAACGTGAAGTCCTACAGCCGTCTGGTCGAACAGGACAAGCTGCTTCGGGCCGCGGTCGACCTCAACGCGTTCGAAGAAGCGCGCCACAAGCGGGTTCTCGCCAACCTCGTGGAGGCCTACGGCATCAAGCTCCAACCTGAGCCGGAATATCGAATTCCGAAGGATCCAGAATGGGCGTTCATGGTTACCGGTTTCTGCGAGTGCGTGGACAGCTTCTTCGCCTTTGGCCTCTTCGACCTGGGCAGGCGCTCGGGTTTCTTCCCCCCGGAGTTGGTGGACACCTTCGAACCGGTCATGCACGAGGAAGCCCGGCATATCCTGTTCTTCGTCAACTGGGTCGAATGGCGTCGGCGAAATCAGCCCTGGTGGCGCAAACCGTGGTTCGAATTGAAAGTGGCCGCCGTATGGGTGTTTTTGGGGTTAGAGCGCATTGGCATTGCGCGCGGCCTTGGCGGCCTTGAAGGCGGCGCTGGCGGGGACTCAAGCTTCACCTTTACCGGCGCGAGCCACGTGGGCCTGGATGTCTCCGTCAGAGGGCTGATGGACGTCTGCCTGGCGGAGAACGACCGCCGCTTGGGACCTTACGACTCGCGGCTTGTGCGACCCCGTTTCGTCCCGGCTATGGTTCGGCTGGCCAGACGTTTCGTCCTGGCGACCTGAGCCCAAGGATTGAAACGACTTCTCATACTCGCGGCTGCGATCGGCCTTGCCGCGGCGACCGGCGTCATCGCCATTGTCGGCTTTGGCCAGATTGCGGCCACGCTCGGGGTCATCGGCTGGAAGGCGCTAGGCGTCCTGATCGCCTATAGCGCTGCGCCGCTATCCATTCTGACCCTGTCCTGGTTTGTCCTGGAGAAGCCCTGGCTATGGCGCCGCCTGTGCGTCTACCTCTGGGCTCGACTGGTCCGCGACGCCAGCGGCGAGCTTCTGCCTTTCTCACATGTGGCTGGGCTCGCCATTGGGGCGCGGGCGGCGACGCTGGCCGGGCTGCCTGGGCCGTGGTCTCTCGCTGCGATCGTCGTCGACGCCACAACCGAGCTGATAGCCCAGGTGGGCTTCACCTTGTTCGGGATTGTTCTGCTGGCCGACCATCTCGACAAGCATGCCGAGCTGAGCGGGCCGGCCCTTGTCGGCTTCGCGGTGACATTGGCCGCGGCGGTCAGCTTGGTGGCGCTCCAGCGTCGCGGAATGAGCTTCGTGACGCACTTGATTGAACGGGTGCTACCGGCCGCCGCCGCCCACGCCGTGGAGGCGGGCGGTTTCATAGGCGAGCTGCACCGCCGGACAGGTCGTATCTTGCTGGCGATCCTGCTGCACCTGGGCGCCTGGATTCTGAGCGCGGCCGGTGTGTGGCTGGCCCTGCGCGTCGCCGGACTTGAAGTTCGCCTCGTCAACATTATCGGACTGGAGGCCCTGATCGGCGCGCTGCGCTCGGCGGCCTTCGTCGCGCCCATGGGCCTGGGCGTACAGGAGATCGGCTATGCAATCCTCGGCCCCGTCTTCGGCCTGAGCGCTGAAGCGGCTATCGCCCTTTCCCTGGTCAAGCGGGCTCGCGACCTCTGCGTCGGCCTGCCGGTGCTCGCGCTCTGGCAGATCGAGGAGGGCCGTCGCCTCGTCGGCGCTGGACGGGACGATGTCCTGCAAATCTAGTCTGGCCGAAGGCGAGGTGTCGGCCCCCGGATCATCGAGGTTCGGCAGCGTGATCGGAATCGTTGTCTGCCCGCTTATCTCCGCCGAACGGTTTTGCAGGTATGTCGAGCGCAAGGTCGCGTACGGATCCGTCGCGTTGCTCAGCAAGGTGCTTAGATCGTTCTGCGACCGACTGAACTGGTCGAAGCTTCTGGTCAGCCCCAGGGTGATGCTCACCGGCGGACGTTCGGGATAGGCAACGAAGTGCAGGGGATTCGCTACGGCGTCGACAACGTTGCCGAACAGGTCCCTCACGGTCGAGGGCCCCACCATGGGCAGGAAGAGATAGGGGCCTGAACGCACTCCGTAGCGGCCAAGCGTATCTCCAAAGGAACTGAGATGGTGCGGCAGACCGGTCTTGCCAGCGACGTCAATCATCCCACCCACGCCGAGGGTGGTGTTAACGACGAACCGAACCGCGGTCGCCGCAGCTCGCGCGGGACGGAGCTGAAGGATGTCGTTGATGAATACCTGCGGCTCCGTAAGGTTGACGAGGATGTTGTGGATCGCCTTGCCGATGACGCCGGGCGTGAGCGTCCGGTACACATACGCGAGCGGCCCGATCGTATACCGGTTGAACTTGACCTGGAGATCGAATTGCTTGCGGTTGAATTTCTCGAAAGGGTCGCCGGGAGTCGCCGCCCAGCATGGCTCGGGGGCGGACCCCACGAAGAGAGCCAGCGCCACGCCTATGACGACGGGCATTGCGCGCAAGGCTCGTTTCACAACGCTATTGTAAACCCTGATTTGGGCAAGGCGTTGCGCAAAGCCATGGAAACATTCGCTCACCCTGCCCCGTCGCTCGAAAGCTCCATACTGCGCGCTCGCGCGTCGAATCAATCAAGTCCGGCGATGATCCAAGCCGCCCCTGAACACGTTACGTCCGGCTGGAGCCCGATTTGACGTCACCGATTGCCAGAGACTCCGGCCGGAACTCGACGGTCGAACGATGGGTGCTCGGGTGTTGCGATCGCGCCTGGTGGGTGCTCGTGGCGACGATCATCGTAGCCCTCGCCGCGGCAGTCTTCGTCTTCACGCATTTCTCGATGACCAGCAGCATCGACAACCTGCTCTCCAGCAGCTTGCCATATCGGGTGCGGGGCGCCGCCTTCGATCGGCTTTTCCAGCCGCAGGGCGATCAGATCGTCGTGGTTATCGACGGCAGGACACCTGAACTGGCCGATGCCGCCGCTGGCGCGCTCGCCGCCAAACTTGCGGGCCGACCCGACCTCTATCGCCTGGTTCAGAGGCCTGATGGTGATTTCTTCGCCCGTGAGGGCTTGCTCTACGAATCGACGGCGAAGGTTCAGGAGCAGATGAAACAGCTCGTCGCCGCCCAGCCTTTCCTGGGGCCGTTGGCTCAGGATCCGAGCGTTCGCGGAGTCATGACCTCTCTGTCGACGCTGGCCAAAGGCGTGACCGCCGGCCAGGCCAAGCTGGAAGACCTCAGACTACCGATCACGCGACTCGCACGGGCGTTCGACGACATCCGCGCGGGGCGACCAACCTATTTCTCCTGGGGCGCCATGATCAGCGGCGAGACGCCCCGACCAGAGGCGCTGCGCCGGATGGTGCTACTAACCCCAGTCCTCGACTTTCGCCATCTGGAGGCGGGATCAAAGCCCAGCGACTTCGTCCGCGAGAGCACAAAACAACTGGGGCTCGATCCCGCTCACGGCGTGAGCGTCCGATTGACCGGTCCAATACCCCTTCAGGACGAACAGTTCGGCTCGCTCCGCCGCCACGCGGGCTGGATCGCGGTCATGGCGCTTTCAGCGATCCTGTTCATGCTCTGGATGGCGGTGAAATCCCCTCGGCTGATTGCGGCGATCCTTGTGACCATGCTGATCGGCCTGACGCTGGCGATGGCTTGCGGGCTGCTCATCTTCGGGCGGTTCAATGTCATCTCGGTGGCCTTCATTCCGCTATTCGTCGGACTTGGCATTGATTTCGGCATCCAGTTCTCCGTTCGGTTCCGCGCCGAGAACCAACCGGGCGTCGGGATCCGTCCGGCGCTCGGCGCCGCCGCGGCCGGCATGGGGCAATCGCTGATCCTGGCCGCCATCGCGATCGCCTCCGGATTCCTGGCGTTCGCGCCGACTGCCTACGTAGGGGTCTCACAGCTCGGCGTGATCGCCGGCGTTGGCATGGTCCTGGCGGTCGCGCTCAACCTGACTTTCCTGCCGGCCTTGATTTTGGTGTTGCGGCCGCCCGCGGTCGACACCATCGCGACCGATTTGAAGTTGGATCGCCTCGACCACTTCATTCTCTCCCGCCGGCGGCAGGTTCTTGGCGCCGCTTTGGTGGCGGCCGCGGCCTCACTTATGCTGCTCCCGTTCCTGCATTTCGACTTCAACCCGTTTCACCTCGAGAACACCAAGTCTGAAGCGGTCTCGACGACGCTGGATCTGATGCGAGACCCGGCGCTCTCACCCAATCAGATCAGTTTCATCGCCCCATCGCTAGGCGCGGCCAATGCCTTGGCCTCCAGAGTCCGCGACAGACCTGAGGTGTCTCAGGTCCGGACCCTGTCGAGCTTCGTTCCCGACGACCAGGCGCCGAAACTGGCCGCCATTGCCGACGCGAATGATCTCTTGGGGATCAGCCTTGATCCGCTCATGGCAGATCCGCCACCGAGCGACGCGGACGTCATCGCAAGCTTGAAACAGACGGCATCGGACCTCTCGATGGCCGCCGCCAATGATCCTGGTCCGACCGCCGCAGTCGCGGGACGGCTGGCCCGCGATCTGGCCTGGCTGGCCGCAGCAGCCCCCGAGGCGCGAGCCCGGGCCACGCAGGTCCTCACGCCGGGGCTGACGACGACGCTAGACGAGACCAGACGGGTGCTTCAGGCCCAGCCCGTATCGATCGCAAGCCTGCCAAGCGATATCCGTAACAGCTGGCTGGCGCCTGATGGCCGCGCACGGGTTTCCATTTCCCCGAAAGGGGATTCGAACGACAACGCCGTCCTGGAGCGATTCATTAAGTCGGTTCGGACTATCGCGCCCTTCGCGACCGGAGCTGCCGTGGGCATCTACGAAGGCGGCCGCACGATCGTGTTCGCCTTCATCGAGGCTGGCGTCCTATCGTTCGTCGCCATCACCTTGCTGCTTTTCGCGATCTTCCGGCGCCCGCGCTATGTGGCCATCACCATGGCGCCGATCATTCTGACCGGTCTTCTCACGCTCGGAAGCTGCGTGATTATCGGACAGCCGCTCAACTACGCTAACATCATCGCACTACCGCTCTTGTTTGGTATCGGCGTCGCCTTTCACATCTATTTTGTCATGGCCTGGAGGAGTGGCAACGCCCATTTGCTGCAATCGAGCCTCACCCGCGCGATCTTCTTCAGCGCGCTGGCCACGGCCACCGGATTTGGCAGCTTGTGGGCCTCGCAACACCCTGGCACCGCCAGCATGGGCGAACTCCTGATGATATCCCTCGTCTGGACCCTGGTCTCGGCCCTGCTCTTCCAGCCCGCCCTGATGGGGCCGCCGCCGACAAGCGGCTGAAGGGTTACCTCAGCAGCTTGGCGCTCGCCGCATCAATGTGAGTGGCCAAACCCTTCTCGCCGCCGGAGGCTAATGGCGCAGCAAAGTCAGCTCGGCGGGTGGTGAGTTGGCTGATGGCGGCGACATAGACGTCGACGATTTTCCAGTCGCTGCCGCTCTGCCGCATTCGATACACCAGAGCGACGGATGACTTGCCCCGCGGCGTCAGCCTCGTCTGCACGATCTTGTCGGGTCCGCGGGTCTGTACGTCCGGAATCACCTCGAACCGCTCGCCATCGTAACTGTCGAAATTGTGGGCGTAGCTCGCCGCTGTCAGTTTCGTGAACGCCCGAATAAGCGCCTGATGCTCGGCGTCAGACATTGAGGCCCATGACGGGCCGACGGCGAACCGGGTCATCAGAGGTAGATCGAAGGCGTCCTCGACCAGAGTCTCATAACGGCGATAGCGACCCATCACGCCAAGCGTGGGCCCTTCTTTCATGATCCCCATGAGGGAGGAATCGAAGGCCTCGATTCGCGCGGCCGCCGGATCGGACGCGGCGCACGCGGGGCAGGCCACGAGAAACAGCAAGGCCGAAAGGAGGATTTTCATGCGCGATTTCGGAGGCCTCTTGTCAGTCTAAAATGGCCAACTTAAGCCCAGACCGCAACCTGACGACGGAGCCAAGAGCCGTGCGAGTAGACGACGAAAAGCTGGCCGAGATCTGGGATCGCGGATTCACGCTGGTCGAGAACTTCCTAGACACAGAGACTCTGCGGCGCGCCCAGGACGCCCTTTGGGACATTTACCCGAGGCCTGCAGACTATTTTGCCGAGCCAGCCGCCTTTCCCCGCTTCTCGCGTAGCCAGTTCGCAGGTCTTCGCTATTTCCCTTATGATTCCTGGGCGCTCAACCTGGTCGCCGTCTATCCGGACCTCGTCGACGCCGCCGAACGATTCCTGCAAAGCGAAGACATTGAAATCTACAAGATCGAGCTTTGGGCCAAATACGCAGGGGCGATCGACTACGACCAGCCGCACCATCGGGACTTCGGTAACCACACCCTGGTTGTCCCCCGTCTCGACGGCCAGCACGTGCAGATGACGACCTTCATCCTGCTCTCGGACGTAACGGCGGCCGACGGCCCAACCAAGGTCGTACCCCATCCTTTCGGCCGTGAACTGCCAATGGACCCGCGCCGACTGCCCGCCGGCAGCTTTGCTGATCAGGAGCTCAGCATCGAAGGACCTGCGGGCAGCATCTTCATCTACAAGACTGACGTGTTTCACCGTGGCTCGAATTTCACTGATCCCGGACGATCGAGGTTCGTGATGCTGGTCGACTTCCAACAGCGCGGCTGGCGATGGAACGGAAAGATGAGTTGGCCGGACCACGCCGAAAGACCCGGCATGGGCGAAGCCATGGTGCGCATGACTCCGCGTCAGCGCGACCTCTTTGGCTGGCCCCCGATCAGATCGGATTATTGGAATGCCCAGACCCTGCGGGACGTGGCCCTGCGCTACCCCGGGATCGATCTTTCGCCTTATGCGCAGTGAAAACTGAATTCGAGATTCAACGGCCAGTCGATCATCAGGAGTTCAGAGATGGAGATCATCCTCCACCACTACGACACCTCGCCATTCTCTGAGAAACCGCGGCTCCTCTTTGGACTGCACAAGCTGAAATGGCGCTCGGTGATCCAGCCGACCATCATGCCGAAGCCTGAGCTCACGCCTCTGACAGGCGGCTATCGCCGGGCGCCGGTGATGCAGATCGGCGCAGACGTTTACTGCGACAGCCAGGTGATCATGGCCGAGATCCTGAGCCGGGCCGGAATCGAGAGGTCTGCTGAAGGCGCCGCGTGGGCGATCAACCTGTGGTCGGATCGGATCTTCTTCCAGTCGTCCGTTGCAGTGATCTTCGCCGAGTTGGGCGAGACGGTGCCCCGTGCATTCATCGAAGATCGAGAAAAACTGACGGGCCGGCCGTTCGATGTCGGCGCCATGAAAGCCGCCGCCGGTCCCATGAGGGGACAATGGCGGACCCAGGCTGGCTGGATTGAAGCGACCCTTGCGGGCCATTCGTCATTCCTTTCGGGCGAGGCTCCTGGCCTGGCGGACATCGCCGCCTACATGAACATCTGGTTCGTGAGCAATTTCACGCCACACCTGGCCGAACCACTGCTCCGCGGCTTCGATCATCTCTTTGCGTGGCGAGAGCGGATGAAAGCGATCGGCCACGGTAGCCGAAGCGAGATGACCACCGCTGAGGCGCTGGAGGCGGCGCGCGCCGCCGAGCCGGCGCAGCGGATCGATCACGATTCCACCGATCCCCAAGGCCTCAGCCCAGGCCAAAAGGTGCTTGTCATGGCCGACGACTACGGCCGCGACCCGATAGAGGGCGTCCTCGTTGCTGCAAACCGCGAACGCGTTGTTATCGAACGGACCGACCCCGATCTGGGAAGGCTCCACATCCATTTCCCGAGAGTCGGCTACATCGTCGCGACAAGTTGAAGCCTGCCGATCAGGGGCCGCACCGCTATCGACCTTTGAAGGCGCCGACCCAAGGTGCTAGCTCCCCCGCACTCCAGACTTTTCGTGCGAGGGCGCAGAGTGTGTTCCAGTTTAGAGTTCAATGTCTTGCAGGCGTAGCCATGGGCGCGCTCTGCGCCGGCGGCGCCTCTGGCCACCCGGCGAAGCTGATCGGTTTCTCGGCGGCCGGGAGCACCGATGAACGAGCCCTTGAGGCCCGATTTGACTCCAATCTGTCCGCCGCTTCAATCGGCGACCACCTGAAGCTGCTGGCTGCCGAGCCCAATCAGGTTGGTTCGCCGCAAGACAAAGCGAACGCCGAATATGAACTGGCTCAGTTCAAGGCCTGGGGTTGGGACGCCCATATTGAGATTTTCAATGTGCTCTATCCAACGCCCAAGGCCGAGATTCTGCAGCTGGTCGGACCCCAGCCCTACACAGCCAGCCTGACCGAGCCGCCCATACCAGGCGACGAGACCAGCTTCAGGCAGGCTGGCGGATTGCCAGCCTGGAATGCCTACGGCGGGGATGGCGATGTCACGGCCCGGCTCGTCTACGTCAACTACGGCATGCCTGCCGACTACGAGGCTCTTCAGCGGCTGGGCGTATCAGTGAAGGGCAAGATCGTCATCACGCGCTATGGCGGGGGCTGGCGGGGCCTGAAGCCAAAGCTTGCCCTTGAGCACGGCGCCGTGGGCTGCGTCATCTACTCCGATCCCGCCGACGACGGCTACGCCACCGCCGATGCCTATCCCAAGGGTCCCTCGCGTCCGGCCGAAGGTATCCAGCGCGGATCGGTCGCAGACCTGACGATCGAGTCCGGTGACCCCCTGACGCCAGGCTATGGCGCTGTCGAAGGTGCGCCCCGCATCCCCATTTCCCAGGCCAAGACGATCCTGCACATTCCTGTGCTTCCGATCTCCTATGGCGAGGCCATTCACTTCCTGGCGCCTCTGGGTGGGCCGGTCGCACCCAAAGCTTGGCGAGGCGCCCTGCCGATCACCTATCACGTTGGTGGCGATGGCCCCTCGGCTCACCTGGTGATCCAGGCGAATTGGGATCAGCATACGCTCTACGACGTCATTGCGGTCATGCCGGGGGCAAGCGAGCCGGATCAGTGGATCGTGCGGGGCAACCACCGCGACGGATGGGTTTTTGGCGCCCAGGATCCCCTGTCCGGCCAGACCTCTCTCATGGAGGAAGCCAAGTCCATCGGGAATCTGGTCAGGGCCGGCTGGCGGCCGGCGCGAACCATCGTCTACGCCAGCTGGGACGGCGAGGAGCCGGGCCTGCTTGGTTCCACGGAATGGGCCGAGGCCCACGCCAAGGAGCTTCAATCCAAGGCAGTTATGTACATCAATTCCGATGCCAACGGCCGGGGATTCCTCGGAACCGAAGCCAGCTACACCCTTCGCGGTTTCATCGATCAAGCCGCTGAAGATGTGCCCGATCCCGAAACGGGGGCGACGGTGCGCGATCGCGCTCTCGCCCGCTTGGATGTCCAGTCGCTGGAGGCCGGAGCCTCTCCCGAGCTCAGGGCGCGAGCCGCCGAGGCGGAGCGAACCGAGCAGCTGCCGATCGGCGATCTGGGATCCGGATCCGACTACACACCATTCGTGCAGCACCTCGGAATCGCCTCGATCAA
>DASXGB010000130.1:0-2774 GCA_036489325.1 Caulobacteraceae bacterium | reverse complement strand
ATGCCAGGTCGGCTTGAAATCGCCGAGTGCTGCCTGCTGCAAGGACTGCAGACGCGCGTTGATCTCGACGAGGTGAAGGTCGATCGCGGCATGAAAGCCCGCGACGCTGCGCGTGGCGCGCAGTGCATCGGCCAGCAAGGTGCCGCGACCGGGGCCCAGCTCGACCAGGCGCACCGGATGCGGCCGGCCGATCGCCAGCCAGCGTTCGGCCAGCCACGCGCCCAAGAGCTCGCCGAACATCTGGGAGATTTCCGGTGCCGTCGTGAAGTCGCCGTCGGCGCCGACGGCCAAGGCGGTGCGGTAGTAGCCGAGGCGGGGATGGCCGAGCGCCTCGGCCATGAAATCGGCAATCGAGATCGGACCCGTGAGCGCGATGCGTCTGGCGATCAGGAGGCCGAGTTCCGTGGTCACGGCGCAAACATCACGGCACGGGCATCACGACAGGGGCGTCACGACAGCGGGGCTCGCCGATACGCCCGGGCGATCAGCCAGCCGCCGAAGGCCAGCAAGGGAACCGACAGCAGCATGCCCATGGTGAGCCATTGTCCCACGAGATAACCGAGATGGGCGTCAGGCTCACGGAACAACTCGCCCACGATGCGGGCCACGCCATAGCCGAAGCAGAACACGCCGGTCAGCAGGCCCGGCCGGCGGCGGCCGTCGGTCAGTCGCCATACGGCCAGGAGCACGAGCAGCACCACCACGCCCTCGAAGAACGCCTGGTAGAGCTGGCTGGGATGGCGCGGCAACGGCCCGCCGCGCGGAAAGATCATGGCCCACGGCACGTCGGTGACGCGGCCCCACAGCTCGCCGTTGATGAAGTTGGCCAGCCGGCCGAAGAACAGGCCGATCGGCACGACGAGCGACACCAGGTCCGACAGCATGAAGGGATCGACCTTGTTGCGCCGGGCGAAGGCCAGGATGGCGACGACGACGCCTAAAAGCCCGCCATGGAACGACATGCCGCCTTCCCACAGGGTCAGGATGGCGAGCGGGTTGGCGAGGTAGAAGCCGGGTTTATAGAACAGCACGTAGCCCAGCCGGCCGCCCAGGATGACGCCCAGCGCCGCCCACAGCAGGAAGTCGTCGATCTTGACCGGCGAGAGGAGCTTGGGCGGCTGTTCGCAAACCCGCCGCATGATCTGCCAGCCGATGACGAGGCCAGCGATATAGGCGAGCGCATACCAGCGAATGGCGAAGGGCCCGAGCTGGACCAGCACCGGGTCGATCTCGGGATAGGGGATCAGGAGGGCGTTCATTGGGTGCGGGGGTTATAGCCGGACGATCGAGACCGCAAAATGGGCGCGGCGCCGGCCTTTGAGGACCGGCGCCGCTGAGGACATCCGAACGATACGAGACTTTTTCTTATATTTTGACGAGAGGGGGCGTCGGAGGGTCCTTTTCCGGGATCAGGCTTCGCCGACCGTCTCCAGGATCGAAGCGGTGAGCGCGTCGGCGGGGGTCTTGCCGGCCCACACGACGTATTGAAAGGCGGGATAGAAGCGCTCGCTTTCGCTGATCGCGACCTCGACAAGGTCGTTCAGCTGCTCGGGCATCAGGCCCGCGGTGCCGCGCAGCGGGATGGCGTGGCGGAACATCGGCAGGCCTTCGTCGGTCCACAGATCGAAGTGGCCCAGCCACATCTTCTCGTTGATCAGCGCCAGCAGGACGTGAATGTCGGTGTGGCGCTCGCTTGGGATGCGGACATCGTAGGCGCAGGTGAAATGCAGGGCCTCGACGTCGTCGCGCCAGCTGAAAAACATGCGGTAGTCGCACCAGCGGCCGGCGACTTCGACGGCGATCTCGCGGTCCGATGTGCGATCGAAAGGCCAGTCGTTGGCGGAGACGACCTTTTCGATCATCTCGAGCGGGTTGAGATCGGCTTTCCGTCTGGTCCGCTCATGTCGCGATAACGCCATCGACCCACTCCCCAACCATTCCGCCTTGCAGTTCCTGATGAACCATTCTTGGAGGCGGGTGGCCGACATATCGTGGTGGGCACCCAACAACCCACAAGGAATAGACTGCCATAAGGGTGAGTCGGGGCGCAATAAGAAATCGAGCGGAAATCGGGGAAAGAGTCAGCGATTCCATAAATTTAATCCCCAACGCTAAGATTCGAATCGCAGAATTCCGCAGAACGAATCGCACTAGATTGCCGGTTTTCTGGGCAAACCGGAGCCGATCCGCGGATTTCCCTGTTTCGCAGCTTCTGAAGTCCTTGGCACACGCCTTGCGTTTGCTGGGACCGAAGCGCTCGCCAGCAGCGCCGGCAAACAGGAGGCTCGTCGATGTTCAAGGATCCCTGCGATCCCAATTCCCGGCTCGGGCGGCGCTGTGGCTGCGGCGGCGACCACCTCGCGTCGGAGCACGGCCGTCTGACGGCCGACGTCGTGCCGCCCGGCGAGGAGGCGCGGTGGAACCGGGTCGTCGACGCCGCGGTCCTGCGCGCGGTCTTCCCGGTCGACGCCCAGCGCCGCCTGTTCCTGAAGACGGTGGGTGCGGCCACGGCAATGGCCGCGATCTCCTCGGTACTGCCGTTGGCTGCCGCCCGCGAGGCCTTCGCCCAGGGCGGCGCGCCGGAGAAGAAGGACCTCAAGGTCGGCTTCATCCCCATCACCTGCGCCACGCCCATCATCATGGCGCATCCGATGGGCTTCTATTCCAAGCACGGGCTCGACGTCGAAGTGGTGAAGACGGCGGGCTGGGCGGTGATCCGCGACAAGTCGCTGGCCAAGGAATACGACGCCTCGCACATGCTCTCGCCGATGCCG
>DASXGB010000125.1:0-10441 GCA_036489325.1 Caulobacteraceae bacterium | reverse complement strand
CGGCGTAATGCGGCGATCCGGAGCCCGCCAGCAGCGCCAGGGCGCCGGCGAAGATCGGCGTGATCGTCGAGTCGGCGCCGGCCGAAAGCTGGCGGCTGACGCCGAAGACGAGGAACGCCAGGCTGGCGGCGATGAAGGCGACGAAGCCCAGCTGCGGCGGCAGGGCGCCGAGGCGCGCGGTCGCCATCTGTTCGGGAATGGCGATCGCCGCCAGCGTCAGCCCGGCGATGATGTCGGCGCCGGCGAAGGCCGGCTGATAGCCCCGCAGGCTCTGGAACAGGGACG
This sequence comes from Caulobacteraceae bacterium, assembly GCA_036489325.1. Lineage (GTDB taxonomy): Bacteria > Pseudomonadota > Alphaproteobacteria > Caulobacterales > Caulobacteraceae > Acaudatibacter. The sequence continues at coordinate 10,156 of DASXGB010000125.1, read as the reverse complement.
GGGGCCGGAGTCTGAACCCGAGCCTGCCGCCCCGGGGTTCGGCGTCGCTGCTCATCGCCTCTCCGTTTCGTCCGCCCTCAGACTATCAGGCCGCACCCGGCTTGTCCGCGTTACCGCCTTGCGCTCATCCATGTGGCCGCCGTCCAGAGCCCATGCTCCAGCTAGGCACGCGCGGCCGCGGGGTCTAGAACCTTGGCCCGACGGGGGGCTGAGGATTGGGGAACGCCATGCGCACGCTCACCGCCTTCGCCGCCTTTTCGGCCCTGCTGCTCGCTGCTTCGGCCCAGGCCGCCGTCGTTCACTATGCCGCCAAGCTCGACGGCGCCTCGGAGACGCCGCCCACCGACAGCAAGGGGACCGGCTCCGCGAAGGTCACCCTGGATACGACCAAGAAGACCCTCAGCTGGACGGTGACCTATTCTGGTCTCACGGGTCCGGCCACCATGGCCCACTTCCATGGCCCGGCGCCGGTCGGCAAGGCGGCGGGCGTCGCCATCCCGCTGACGGGGCCGATGGTGAGTCCGCTGAAGGGCTCCTCGCCGATCACCGACAGCCAGATCGCCGACCTCAAGGCGGGCCAGTGGTACGTCAACGTCCATACCGCGGCCCATCCGGGCGGCGAGATCCGCGGCCAGCTCGCCGAGACCCACTAGCGGCCAGGGTTAATCTTAGATTCAAGGTTCAGGTCCACCCTGACGGCTCCCCGCCGACTGGAAGATTCCCTGCCTTGCCTCACGACGCCTTCCAGATCGCCACGAGGTGGCCGAGCGCGGTCACGCCGACGGCGAAGAAGACCAGCATCAGCAGCCGCCAGGGCGCGAGCCGCGGCGGGCTGAGGGGCTTTGCCGGGCGCGCGCCCAGCCAGCCGCACAGGCCCGCGGCGGCCAGCGATACGGCGGCGAGGATCAGGGTGACCGTCAGGCTCACGTCATCTTCCTGGCGCAGGTTCCCCATAGTGCGAAGTGCGACCCCGGCCGCTGGCCCCGGACTCGCGCCGCCTTCATTCCAACAGGAGCTCTGAGTCGCAATGGCTCTAACCCCGCAACCGTCAAAGCCGAAGTGGACCGAACCGAATGCGGTCTGGAAGGAAGACGACGCCCCGCCGCTCATGGACATGATGCGGTCCGAGGCCGATGTCGACCGCTTCCACAATCACGAGGACCAGTCGTCGGAGGCCATGGCTCAGGCGATCACCGACCTCAAGGCGACCGTCGACACCCTGGGCGGGCGCCTGGCCGCCGTCGAGGAGGGGACGTCCGGCGTGGTTCACGCCGCCAAGGACCTCGGCACGAACATGGTCAAGATGGGCGACGCCCTCACCAAGCGGGTGAAGGACCTCGAGGGCGACGCCGAACGCGCCACGGCCGAGGCGACCGCCGCCAAGGCGGATGCGGCCAGCGCCCGGGCCGCCCTGGCAGGCGAGCGGAAGGCGCGGGAGAAGACCGTCAGACTGGCCATGATCGGCTCGGCGGTTGTGGTCGCGGCCCTGGTCGCCCTGACCCTCTTCGGGCCAAGGCTGGGCGCCGGCCCCGCCAGTTCTCCGGCCCCGGTGCTCTACAGTCCGAACGCGCCCGCCAACTAGGCGGCCCGCCCTAGAGCGGGATGATGTTCTGGTGGCGGCTGTAGGAGAGATAGCCGACGTCCGCGCCCAGGCGGAGGCCGACGCCAGCCCGAATCGGCGCGACTGTGATGCCGTCGGCGCGCTGGTAGTTCACCCCCAGGCCGCCGATGAAATAGGCGGAGCCCTCGACGCCCGGGAACCGGCGATAGATCGCGTCCGGGTACTCCAGGTTGTAGCAGAGCACGAACACCCGGCTGGCGTTGCCGCCGAAGTCGAAGCCGGCTGACGGACCCTGCCAGTAGACCGCCTGCTGGGGCCGGTCCTTCATGTACATCAGGCCCTTGCCGTAGCGCAGGCCGAAGATGAAGGCCGCCGCGCCCTCCTCGCCGGCGATATAGCCGGTCGGCCGGCCGTTCTGCTTGAACAGCTTCTCGACCGCCGCGCCGGCGGACTCCGCCGTCACGCCGAGAAAATCGGAAACCCGATTGACGATCTCGTCGTGCGAATATTCCTGCGCCCGGCCGTTTGGTGGCGGCATGTTCGGGTCCGACCGGTTGGCGGGCGGCGGCACATCGGGGCCGCGGCTATCCGCGGGCGGGGGCGGCGGCTGATCCTGGGCGAGGGCGCGGCCGGCGGCCATCAGCGCCAGGCCCGAGATGATGAGCGTACGACGTTCCATAGCTTGAAAGTTCCTGACTCCGGCTCGCGGCGAGCTCCGCGCGAGCGTTCTGGTTGCATAGCCTGAACACGGTTAACGGCGACTGAATGGCGCCTCGCTCGCCCGCGGCCGGAGTTGTTGCTACAGAGCGCGGCCCATGCCGACGCCTCTGTCCCAGATTCGCAACTTCGCCATCGTCGCCCACATCGACCATGGCAAGTCGACGCTCTCAGATCGCCTGATCCAGGAGACGGGCGGCCTGACCGCGCGCGAGATGCGCGAGCAGGTGCTGGACTCCATGGACCTGGAGCGCGAGCGCGGCATCACCATCAAGGCCCAGACGGTTCGCCTCAACTACCGGGCCGACGACGGCCTCGACTATGTCCTCAACCTGATGGACACCCCGGGCCACGTCGACTTCGCCTACGAGGTAAGCCGGTCGCTGGCGGCCTGCGAGGGCTCGCTGCTGGTGGTCGACGCCAGCCAGGGGGTCGAGGCCCAGACGTTGGCCAATGTCTATCAGGCGCTGGAGCACGACCTCGAGATCGTGCCGGTGCTGAACAAGGTCGATCTGCCGGCCGCCGAGCCGGATCGCGTGCGTCAGCAGATCGAGGACGTGATCGGCATCGACGCCTCCGACGCGGTGGAATGCTCGGCCAAGACGGGCCTCGGCATTCACGACGTGCTGCAGGCGATCGTCACCCGCCTGCCCCCGCCCAAAGGCGACGAGACGGCCCCGCTCAAGGCTTTGCTGGTTGACGCCTGGTACGACGCCTACCTGGGCGTGGTCGTGCTGGTCCGGATCGTCGACGGGCGCCTGTCGGCCGGCGCCCAGATCCGCCTGATGCAGGCCGGCGCGACCTACCGGGTGGACCGGATCGGCGTCTTCCTCCCCAAGCAGACCGACGTCGCCGCCTTGGGACCGGGCGAGATCGGCTTCCTGACCGCTCAGATCAAGGACGTGGCCGATGCGGCCGTTGGCGACACCATCACCGAGGATCGGCGACCCACGACCACGCCCCTGCCAGGCTTCAAGCCGGTCCAGCCGGTCGTGTTCTGCGGCCTGTTTCCGGTCGACGCCGCCGACTTCGAGGACCTGCGCGCGGCCGTCGGCAGGCTTCGGCTCAACGACGCCAGCTTCAGCTATGAGATGGAGACCAGCGCGGCGCTCGGCTTCGGCTTCCGCTGCGGGTTCCTCGGCCTCCTGCACCTGGAGATCATCGAGGAGCGGCTCTCGCGTGAGTTCAACCTCGACCTCATCGCCACCGCGCCCAGCGTCATCTATCGCATCACCCTGACCGATGGATCGGTGATGGAGATGCACAATCCGGCCGACATGCCCGATCCGGTGCGCGTCGCCTCGATCGCCGAGCCATGGATACGGGCGACGATCTTCACCCCGGACGACTACCTGGGCGCGGTGATCAAGCTCTGCCAGGACAGGAGGGGCGAGCAGAAGGAGCTAAGCTACGTCGGCCAGCGGGCGATGGTGGTCTACGACTTGCCCCTCAATGAGGTGGTGTTCGACTTCTACGATCGGCTGAAGAGCATCTCGAAGGGCTACGCCAGTTTCGACTACCAACTGCAGGACTATCGCGAGGGCGACCTCGTGAAGATGTCGATCCTGGTCAACGCCGAGCCGGTCGACGCCCTCTCGATGCTCGTCCATCGGCAGCGGGCCGAGACGCGCGGCCGCAGCATGGTCGAGAAGATGAAGGAGCTCATTCCCCCGCACCTGTTCGTGATCCCGATCCAGGCGGCGATCGGCGGAAAGATCATCGCCCGCGAGACGGTGCGCGCGCTGCGCAAGGACGTCACAGCCAAGTGCTACGGCGGCGACGCCACCCGCAAGCGCAAGCTCCTGGACAAGCAGAAAGAGGGCAAGAAACGCCTGCGGCAGTTCGGCAAGGTCGAGATCCCGCAGGAGGCGTTCATCGCCGCCCTGAAGATGGACGCCGACTAGAAGACAGACTCAGGCCGCGGCGGACGTCGGGGTTCGCGTCACCCAGAGCCAGACGACCAGGAAGGCCACCGCCGAGGCGACGACGTCCAGCCACAGCAGTTCCGGCGTCGCCTGGGTGAAAACGCCGGGACTTCCGTGCAGTACGTCGCCCGTGGAGACCACGACGACGGCGCCGAAGAGATTGTTCACCAGGTGGATTCCGTAGGTGAACGCCAGGTTCCTCGTGCGCATGACGACGAGGGCGGTGATGAAGCCGAACACCAGGGCGTTGGCGGCTTCCGGTCCGCCGTTGGGGATGTGCAGGGAGGCGAACACCAGCGCGCTGACGGCTGCGGCCAGGAGGGGGCGCTTGAGACCCAGGGCCGCGCCCTGGGTGACATAGCCGCGGAAGACAAATTCCTCGGAGAACGTCTGGATCGCCAGCATCGGCGTCGCAATGAGGGCCAGGGTAAGGGTCTGCGGCCCGAGGGTCAGACGAAAGCCGGCCGGCCGGACGAGATAGTCGACGGCGGAAGCGGCGGCGCAAAGGACGAGCCACAGGCCGGCGCCGGCCGCGAACTGCCGCCACTTCCAGGGCCCGACGATGTCCACGAAGCGCTTGCCGTGGACAAGCCGCACGGCAACGGCGAAGGCGACGAGCAACGTACCGAAGGTCAGGCCCGCGAAGACGTAGAAATACGCCGGGTGGGCAGGATCAAGCGCGTACTTCTGGAAATCCGGGGGCACGAGCCGGGCGACGTAAGCCAGGACGAAGAGGACGACGACGATCGCCACCCACAGGAACATCGCCGCCACAGGGGTCAGCACGTAGCGCCACCAGTCCGTGCGGCCGCGGCGGGCGAGGTCGAGATAGGCGGTCATCTATGGATTCGCTCCGTCGGGCCCTTCAGCCTAGCTGACTTGGGCCGGAGCGAAAGAGCGTCGAAGCGACGGATCGACCGTCAGACGAAATGGGCCAGGGTCGCGGGCAGCATGTGCACCGCCCAGAGCGGGGCTACACCCAGCCACAGGCCCAGCGCCAGAGTGTAGAGCGAACCCAGGACCGGCCGGCCGTCGCGGAAGTTCAACACCACGCCGGCGGTCAAGGGGCCCGAGATGGGGCCAAGCGCGAGATAGGGCGCCCAGCGCTTACCGACGATGCGTTTAACAAGCGAAGGCTTAGCTGGCTGCGGCCGGCTCATGTTTTCCATCCTGGCCCCAACCCGGAAGGTAACTCTGAGATGGGGCCTTCGTTCCCCGCCTCAAGGCCGCTGTCGATCAGACCATTGTGAGCGGCCGTGATTGCCAAGCCGGCCCCAACGGCCTAGCCGCAGCCAATGGCCAATATCCTGCTGATAACGCTTGACCAATGGCGCGGTGATTGCCTCGGCGCCGCCGGCCATCCCATCGTCAGGACGCCGAACCTCGACCGCCTGGCGCGTGAGGGCGCGTGGTTTTCGCGCCACTACAGCCAGGCCGCGCCCTGCGGCCCGGGCCGCGCCAGCCTCTACACCGGCCTGTATCAGATGAACCATCGGGTAGTGGCCAATGGCACGCCGCTCGACGCCCGCTTCGACAACATCGCCCACGCCGCCCGTCGCGCCGGCTACGCCCCGGCTTTGTTCGGCTACACCGATCAGGCCATCGACCCACGCCAGGCGGCCGGCCCCGCCGATCCGCGCCTCTGGACCTATGAGGAGGTTCTGCCGGGTTTCGAGGGCGGCCTGCACCTGCCCACGGCCGATCTTGGCAAGTGGATCGACTGGGTCCGCGACCGCGGTCACGAAGCGCCGTCCGACCCTCTCGCCGCGCTCGCCAGCGAGCCGGAAAGGCCCGCCGAGGTCAGCCATTCGGCGTTCATGGTCGATACGCTGATCGATTGGATCGGCCGGCGCGAACAGCCGTGGTTCGCCCACCTCAGCCAGCTTCGGCCCCACCCGCCCTATGCGGCGGCGGGCCGCTTCGCCGACCTGCACGATCCGGACGGCATGCCCGATCCGATCGCGCCGGCGGCGGAGCGGACCCGCCTGCATGAGGCGCTGCTCGCCCATCCCTTGACCGCCGCCCCGAAGGATCCAGCCGCCATGCGCCAGATCATGGCGCAGTATTTCGGCATGATCGCCGAGGCGGATTTCCAGCTCGGCCGGCTGTGGGCGGCGCTCGAGGACGCGGGGGCGTGGGACGAGACCCTGATCCTGGTCACCTCGGATCACGGCGAGCAACTTGGCGACCATGGCCTCATCGGCAAGAGCGGCTTCTTCGAAGCGAGCTATCATATCCCCTGCCTCGTCCGCGGACCCCGCGTCGGGGCCGGCCTGGTCGTCGACGCCTTCACCGAGAACGTCGATGTCTTCCCCACCCTGGCCGAGGCCATGGGCCTCGAGGTTCCCGCGCAATGCGACGGCATGGCCCTGACCCCGTTTCTGAAAGGCGCGGCGCCGGCCGCGTGGCGCGACGCGGCCCATTGGGAGTTCGACTGGCGCAGCGCCTCGATTTCCAGGGACGACGGCGTCCCCGAGCCGTGGGACCGGCGGCTGGAGCGCCGAAGCCTGGCGGCCCTGAGGACTTCCGACGCCGCCTATGTCCAGTTCGGCGATGGCGCTGCGCTCACATTCGACCTGACCGCCGATCCCACATGGCGCGCGTCGCGGACCACGGCGGAAACCATCCTGCCGCTCGCCCAGTCGATGCTGGCCTGGCGGGCGCAGCATGCCGACCGCACGCTCACCGGCATGCTGAACGAAGTCGGCGGTGTCGGCCGGTGGCCGCCGCTGCCTGCCGGATGGGCGGAGCGCCAAGCTTCACGCTGACGGCCGCCGCGATCCCGGGGCGCCAGAGGCTGTGGCCGGGAAATTCTGGCGCAACCTATCCATCGCCTCTAAGCAAGATGGAACGGTCGCTCGTGGGCGATCCACGAGGGAGAGCCCATGACGGTCAACGCGCCTGATTTCGACCAGGGACCGCCCGCGACGGGCCGCCAGAAACCCGCCGGACGGGTCGGACTCCCCATTCTCGCCGCCTATGGCGCCGGGGCCGGCGTCGACACCATCGTCAATTTCGCCGTCAACGGTTTCCTGCTCTTCTACCTCACGCTCGGCTGCGGCCTGCCGGGATCGCTGGCCGGCCTGGTGGGTCTGATCTCGCTCAGCCTCGACGCCCTGATCGACCCGCTGGTGGGATCGATTTCGGACAACCTCCACGGCAAACTCGGCCGCCGCCATCCCTTCCTCCTGGCCGCGCCGATCCCCACGGGTCTGTTCCTGGTCCTTCTGTTCGCGGCGCCGCCCGGCCTTTCCACCTGGGCGCTGTTCGCCTTCGCCACCCTGGTTTCCCTGGCGCTTCGGATCTTCATGTCCTGCTTCCAGGTGCCATTTTTCGCCCTCGGGGCGGAACTGTCCGAGGACTACAGCGAGCGCTCGACCATCGTCGGCGCGCGCGTGACCGTGGGCATCGTCCTCACGCTCCTGATCGGCTGGCTCAGCTACGGCGTCTTCCTGGCGCCCAAGGGCGCGCTCACGCACAAGGCGGCCTATCTCCCGCTTATGGTCTCTTTCGCGGCGCTGATCATCGTCGGGGGGCTGATCAGCGCGTTCGGCACGCTTGGCGCGCGCGACCGCCTGCACGCGCCTCCGCCGCAGAAGGGGCCCAGGCTCGCGGCGCTGGCGGTCGAAGTTCGCGAAGTGTTCGCCAATCCGTCGTTCCGGGTCCTGTTCTTCGCCATCCTGCTGTTCTTCATCGCCCAGGGCGTGGCCGGGCCCCTTACGCTCTACGCCAATATCTACTTCTGGCAGATCAGCACCCACCAGATCCTGATCCTCACCTTCCTCGCGGTTGCCGGCTTGGCGGTCGGACTCGTCCTCACCTTCCTGGCCAGGTCCCTGGAGAAACGGACCGTCACGCTCGCCGCCATCTTCCTGTTTCTCGCTTGCCAATTGGTGCCGGCGCCCCTGCGCGCCGCCGGCCTGCTGCGGACCGACGCCGAGGTCATGACGGTGCTCTCAGTGGCCGTCATCTTGATCGGCATCGCCACGACAGCGGCGCTCATTGGCTACAATTCGATGATGGCCGACGCGGTGGACGAACATGAGCATCTGTTCGGGGCGCGCCGGGAGGGTCTCTACTTCGCCGGCATCAACTTCTCGGCGAAGGCCTCGAGCGGCCTCGGCACCTTCATCGCCGGCATCGTGCTGGACTTGATCGGCTTTCCGCACGCCGCGGCGCCCGGCGCGGCCATCCATCCGTCGGCCGACACGGTCCTGAAGCTCGGCCTCATCTATGGCCCGGGCGTTGCGGTCGTCTCGGCGGTGTCAGTGACCCTGCTGTTCGCCTATCGGATTGACCGATCGCGCCACGACGCCATTCTGACAGCGCTGGGACGCGGGCCAAGCACAGGGCCGATCTGATGCTGGGCCTGAGAGACGGCGGGCTCCTGCGCGCCGAGGCCTTCGTGGGCGGCGAATGGCGAGCGGCGGAGAGCGGCGCCCGCTTCCCGGTGCGCAACCCGGCGGACGGCGCCGTCCTGGCCGAAGTCGCCGATCTCGACGCCGCCGACGCCCGCGCCGCTATCGAGGCCGCCCACGCGGCCCAGGCGCCCTGGGCGGCGCTGACCGCCAAGGCGCGCCACGCCGTCCTCATCCGCTGGTTCGGCCTGATCATGGACGCCCAGGAGGACCTCGCCCGGCTGATGACGGCCGAGCAGGGCAAACCGCTGGCCGAGACCCGCGGAGAGGTGGCCTACGGCGCGAGCTTCATCCAGTGGTTCGCCGAGGAGGCCAAGCGGGCCTACGGCGACATCATCCCCACCCACGCCGAGGGCAAGCGGATCCTGGTGTTCAAGCAGCCGGTGGGGGTCACCGCGGCCATTACGCCGTGGAACTTCCCGAACGCCATGATCACGCGCAAGGCCGGCCCGGCGCTGGCCGCAGGCTGCGCCTTCGTGATCAAGCCGTCGGAGGAGACGCCGCTGTCGGCCCTGGCCCTGGCGGAACTGGCCGCGCGCGCCGGCGTGCCCAAAGGCGTCTTCAATGTCATTCCCTCGACCAAGGCTGACGCGGTGGGCCGCGAGCTCACCGGGCATCGACTGGTGCGCAAGTTCAGCTTTACGGGCTCGACGCCTGTCGGGCGCAAGCTGATGGCCCAGTGCGCCGAGGGCGTGAAAAAGGTGTCGCTGGAGCTCGGCGGAAACGCCCCCTTCATCGTCTTCGACGACGCCGACCTCGAACGCGCAGCCGAAGGCGCCATGGCTTCGAAGTACCGCAACATGGGCCAGACCTGCGTGTGCGCGAACCGCTTCCTGGTCCAGGCCGGCGTGTTCGAGGAATTCGCTGACAAACTGGCCGCGCGCGCGGCGGCGATGAAGGTCGGAAACGGCCTCGACGACGGCGTCGCCCAGGGGCCGCTGATCAACCAGAGGGCGGTGGAGAAGGTCGAGCGGCTGCTGGCCAATGCGGTCGCCAAAGGCGCCGAAATCCGGCTCGGCGGCCATCGCCATGCGCTGGGCGGGACCTGGTTCGAGCCCACGGTCGTCACAGGCGTGACGCCGACCATGGAAATCTTCAACGAGGAGATCTTCGGGCCGGTGGCGACGCTCACGCGGTTCGAGGACGAGGCCGAGGCGATCAGGCTGGCGAACGACACGCCCTATGGCCTGGCGTCCTATTTCTACGCTCGCGATCTGGCCCGCGTCTTCCGAGTGGCCGAGGCCCTCGAATACGGCATCGTTGGGGTCAATGAGGGGATAATTTCCACCGAGGTGGCGCCGTTCGGCGGCGTCAAACAGTCGGGGCTCGGCCGCGAGGGTTCCAAATATGGTCTGGAGGAGTATCTGGAGACGAAATACGTCCTCCTGGGGCTTTGACGCGCCCCAGGAGGACCGGCCCTTAACGAGCGCTGATTACGAACGCTACGCCACTAATTCAGGGTGAGGGCGCCGATGCCGGCGGCGAGATTGACGCCGGTCAAGCCTTCGACGCTCACGGGCTGTAGCTCGATGCCG
>DASXGB010000105.1:0-6608 GCA_036489325.1 Caulobacteraceae bacterium | reverse complement strand
CTGCGGGTACCGTCATTATCTTCCCCGCTGAAAGAATTTTACAATCCTAAGACCTTCATCATTCACGCGGCATGGCTGCGTCAGGCTTTCGCCCATTGCGCAAGATTCCCTACTGCTGCCTCCCGTAGGAGTCTGGGCCGTATCTCAGTCCCAGTGTGGCTGATCATCCTCTCAGACCAGCTACTGATCGTCGCCTTGGTGGGCCTTTACCCCACCAACTAGCTAATCAGACGCGGGCCGCTCCAATGGCGATAAATCTTTCCCCCGAAGGGCACATCCGGTATTAGGCCAGGTTTCCCCGGATTATTCCGAACCAAAGGGCACGTTCCCACGTGTTACTCACCCGTCCGCCACTAATCCCGAAGGATCCGTTCGACTTGCATGTATTAGGCCTGCCGCCAGCGTTCGCTCTGAGCCAGGATCAAACTCTCAGGTTGAGTTGACGTTCTGACTTTCGTTTCATTGGTCCCGAGGGACCGATGAGCGTAGTCTGCGTAGTCTAAATTGACGAGTTCCCACGAACCGTCGCGCCCGAGGGCGAAACGGTCATGGTGTGTCTTCAAAAGAGACCGCAAACCAGTCAGCGTCGAGTTGGTCGCGAACGACCAACACAGGACGCCGCCGCCTGCGTTTCTCTTTCCAAATCTACGATGTCAAAGACCTGATCGACCAACGGCCGACCCCGCCAATAACGCCCGGCGGCGGCGAGGAGGCGGGTCTCTACCGGCGCCCCCCAGACCTGTCAATCGTTCGCACCCAGGTCCGGCAATACCGGAATTTAGAGCGCAAAGCTCGCCGCAGGGCCACCGGGGCATGCCCCTTCAGTCCTTGGCGATTCGATTGAAGCGGCGGAAACTAGGGCGGACCCGTCGGAAAATCAAGCGTCAATCGCCCGTGTTCCGCTGGGACTGTCCCCTCGCCGCCGGCAAGAGGCGCGCCTTCTATCGGCCCCTTGCCGGGGAAGCAAGCGCGAAGCGACGATTTCTCTCGAGCTTTGGTCAGCCCGCGGAAATATAGGCGCGCAGATCCTCCGCTTCGGCGACGGTCTCGGCGATCTTCGACTTCACCAGGTCGCCGATCGAGATGATCCCGACCAGGTGATCGTCGATGCAAACCGGCAGATGGCGAATACGGCGGTCGGTCATCCGCTCCAGCAGGGAGTTCACGGTTTCGTTGGGCTCAGCGAAGATCACCTCGCGCGTCATGCAATCGGCGATCGGCCGGTCGAGAGCGGCAGCGCCGTGCTCCGCCACCAGGCGCACGATATCCCTTTCGGAAACAATGCCAGCCACCGCCTGGTCGCCTTCCACCACCACCATGGCGCCCACACGGCGCTGATGAAGCATCGACGCCACCTGCACGACCGTATCGGTCGGCGAGGCCGTGAACACCATGTCTCCCTTGTCCCTGAGAATGCCGGAAACGAGCATCGTTTTCCTCCCGGTCTGCCCGAGCCACGCCCTTCCGGGCATTTTCCGCCTACCAAGCAGATCGTTCAAGGCGATATCACCCAAAACCCTAACGGCGCGGCCCGGCGACCGTCCTTGACCCCCAGGCAAAAGGGGAGATCAGGAACAGGCCTGCGAAATAGCCGATGATGTGCGCCTGCCACGCAATCGGCGCGCCCGCGGTCCCAGGCGTGAGGCCTGTGAGGCCGAGCGCCAGATTGATCAGAATCCAGACCACGGTCATGCCGACGACCATGCGGCCAGTGAGGGATCCCACCTCTCCCCGGCCTTCGATCAGTCGCGCCGCCGCGCCCATCAGGCCCGAAGCGGCGCCAGAGGCGCCGACGAGCGCGAAATCAAGCCGTCCCATACCGAACCGGACCAGGATCTCCTCTGAAATGGCGTAGCCGGCGCCCGCGATTACACCACAGACCAGAAAAAACAGGAAGAAGATGACCGCCCCGCTCAGCGTGGACCTGAGGAATCGTGCGACCGGCGCCCCGAAGGCCAGGATGAAGAGGCTGTTCATCCCAAGATGGGTCCAACTCGCGTGAACGAAGATGTGGCTTACGAGAGCGGCCCAATGGGCATCGGCCAAATCCGACGCCGTCAAGGCCCATTGATCGGCGTCCACACCCCACCACGTTCGGGCCAGGTGGGCGGCGATGAGGACGGCGATGAGGACGATCACCGGCCATGGAGCATTGATCGCCGGCTCCGACCGCCGCTCGACCGGCAGTTCGTCTCTCACGCGGCCGCGCGCTCGTCGCCAGCGACCGGGACTGACAGCGGCGACAGCGCTGCCTTGCCGAGGATCATGTCCGAGGCCTTTTCGGCGATCATGACCGTCGGCGCGTTGGTGTTGCCGCCAACGAGCGTCGGCATCACCGAAGCGTCAACGACCCGCAATCCCTCCAGGCCAACCACCTTCAAGGACTCGTCTACAACCGTCAGAAGATCCCCCTCTGCGCCCATGCGACAGCTTCCGACCGGATGGTAGATGGTCTCGGCGGAGCGGCGAATCCAGGCATCGATCGCGGCATCCCCTTGGACATCCTCGCCAGGCGCCACCTCGCTCCCACGGATGGCCGCCAGGCTCGGGCGCCCCGCCAGGTCGCGCACCAGTTCCAAGCCGGCCCGGATCGTCCGTCGATCTTCGTCGGCAGAAAGATAGTTGGCGAAAATCATCGGATCATCCATCGGGTCTGAGGAACGCAGCGAAACCCGTCCCCTGCTCTCCGGCCGAAGCTGACAGACGTGGATCGTGAAGCCGTCGCGATCGGCGGGAACCTTGCCGTGCTCACGCATGATCGCGAGCACGCAATGGAGCTGAAGGTCGGGCCGATCGAGTTCGGGTCTCGATTTCACGAAGCCGCCGGACTCCAGGAAGTTCTGCCGCCCGGGACCTTGACCAAAGAGCATGTAGTTAAGGCCGGTCGTGAGCCGGTTCAGGCCCTGGTTGTAGGCAAACGCCGTTTTGACGCCGTTCGTCTCCCACGAAAGAGCCAGATCCAAATGGTCCTGCAGGTTGGCGCCGACGCCCCGAAGGGCGTGAACCGCATCGATTCCCACTCTCGAGAGCTCGTCGGGATCGCCGATGCCCGAAAGCTGCAGGATCTGCGGCGACTGCACGGCCCCAGCGCAAAGGAGAACCTCGCCGTCGGCCAGCGCGCGCTCGAGCTTACCGTCGCAGACATAGTCGACGCCCACCGCCCGGCCGCCTTCAATCACGATCCGGGTGATGCGAGCGCCAATCAGGGTTGTGAGATTGGTCCTTGCCAGGGCCGGATGCAGATAGCCCGCCGCCGCGCTGCAGCGACGGCCATTGCGGATGGTCAGGTGGTAGGGGCCGAATCCCTCCTGCTGAAGGCCATTGAAGTCGGATGTCAGTTTGTAGCCGGCCTCGGCGCCCGCGGCGACGAACCGAGAGTAGACCGCATTCTTTGAGGCGCCTTTGGTGACGTATAACGGCCCCTCCGAGCCATGATAGGCATCTCCGCCGCCTTCCAGGCTCTCGGAGCGTTTGAAGTAGGGTAGGACATCCGCGTAACCCCAACCGGTCAGCCCCATCTGGCGCCACTGGTCGTAATCGCGCGCGTGCCCGCGGATATAGATCATGCCGTTGATGGATGAGGAGCCACCCCAACCGCGCCCTCTGGGCCACCACAGGCGGCGATTGTCGAGTTGCGGCTCCGGCTCAGTCCAGAAGCCCCAGTTATAGTCGCCCTTATGCGGAAGGATTGCCCCGACGCCGGCGGGCATTCTGACCAGGATCGAATTGTCCTTGGGTCCGGCCTCGAGCAGCAACGCCGTCGTCGTCCCGTCGGCCGTCAATCGATTGGCAAGGACACAGCCGGCCGATCCGGCGCCGATGATGATGTAGTCGAAGCGGTTGGCGGCCATGATCTCGCTCGGGATTGGACAGTCGTGTCAGCCTTAGGGCAATCCCGCCCGAGGGTGAACTGTCAGGCGAGACCAGGAATGCGTCGGCGGATCAGACGCCAGGCCTCGCCACTCTCCTTGAGCCGGAGAAGCTGAGCCGCGCCGAAGTACACACTCACGCTCAGAGCAATGGAAACGCCAAGGTCGAGCAGGCGCCAGAGCAGGCCGGTGTTGAGAGCCTCCAGATAAGTATCGAGCGCGTAGGCGGCGGCTCCGCACAGGCCGGCGGCGATGGCGCATCGCAAAAGATAGAGAGCCCATTCCTTGAGGCCGCCCACATCCACCTGCCGGGACAAGGCGTGGGCAAGCTGGCCGAAATTGAGCAGAGCGACCGCCGAGGTGGCGAGCGCCAATCCGACATGGCCGAACCCGAGAACGGTCGCGTTCAGGGTATTGAGCACGAGGTTGACGCCGATCGCCACCAGGCTGATCCGCAGCGGCGTCTTGGGAAGGCCCAAGGCATAAAAGCAGGGGGTCAGAACCTTGATCGCCGCATAGCCGGCCAGGCCGATGGAGTAGGCTTGCAGGGCGTGCGCCGTCTGCAGCGTATCGTGGGCGCTGAAACGGCCATGCTGGTAGATGAGCGCGATGATCGGCCTTGCCAGGAAGGCGAGGCCTGCGGACGCCGGCAACGCCAGAAACCACGCCAGCCTTACGGAGTCCTTTACCGTTCGACCGAAGGCGGCAAGGTCGCGCCGGGCGAACGCCCGGGTCACTGCTGGCAATGTAGCTGTCGCCAGCGACACGCCGAAGAGGCCAATGGGGAACTGCATCAGTCGGAACGCGCAGAACAGCCACGACCGCCCTCCATTGATCTCGGAGGCGAAATTGCCGTTCACAAGCACATTCACCTGCACTGCAGCGCCGGCGACGACGCTCGGCCACATCAGCTGCCAGAGTTTGGCCAGCCGCGGGTCCTTGAGATTGAGCCGCCACCGGAACCGAAAGCCAAGGCGATGCAGCGACGGCAGCTGCATGGCGAGTTGGGCAAGGCCGCCGAGAAGCACACCCAGGCTGACACCGTAGAGCGCACGCTGGGTGAAGTGCGGGTGTGGCCAGGTGGCTCGCGCGGTGGGGTCGAAAGCCAAGGCAAGGCCGACGCCGGCGATCACCGAGACGATGTTGAAGACCGTCGATGCCGACGCCGGCACACCGAACACAAACCGGGCGTTCAGCATTCCCATCACCGCCGCCGCCAGAGAAACGAACAGGATGAAGGGGAAGAGAATACGGGTGAGCTGGACCGTGAGTTCGAACTTGCCGGGGACGGTGTGGTAACCAAAGTTGGTGGCGTCGACGAGCAAGGGGGCCGCGATGATCGCAACCACGCAAAGCAGGCCCAGCAGAAAGAGCATCGCCGACAGGATAAGGTTGGCGAGTTCCCAGGCTGGCTTCTCACCCTCAGTGTCCCAGGCGGTGGTGAACATGGTGGTGAAGGCGATTGAGAGAGCGCCCTCGGCGAAGAGATCTCGCAACAGGTTGGGGATCTGGAAGGAAGCCAGATAGACGTCGAGCAGCTTGCCGGCGCCGAACATCGCGGCGAACACTTGCTCTCGCACCAAGCCGAATAAGCGTGACGCGATTACGGCGAGGCCGACGATGCCGGCCGCGCGACGCGTGCTGGGCTGGTCCGCCTTTCTGGTCACGGACACCGCGTCCGAGGCGCCTTGCGCCGCTGGGGCGCCGGGAGATTCTACGCTCAATGGCCCGTCCACTGCGGCGCGCGCTTTTCCGCGAAGGCCCGGGGACCCTCGACGAAATCCTGCGAACGGAACAGCGCCCTGACAGCCGGATAAGCGCCCTGCCCGCGGATCGCCGCTTCGAGCGACGGCTCGTCTAGCCCGCGCATAACCGCTTCTTTGGAGGCACGGATCGACATCGGGCTGCATTCGCCAATCTGTCCAGCCAGCCGCAAGGCTGCCGGAATGAGACCCTCGGGCGTCGTTACCTCGTGCACGAAGCCAAGCGACTTTCCCTCCTCCGCCGAGACGCGACGCGCGCTGAGGATCATCCCCATCGCTCGCTTCACCCCGATCGCTCGCGGCAGCCGGTGGAGGCCCCCGGCCAGCGCGGCGAGACCGACGCGCGGTTCGGGCAGCGCAAAGAGGGCATTCTCCGAGGCCAAAATGAGGTCGCAGGCCAGCGCGATTTCAAACCCGCCGCCCATGGCGACCCCATTCACCGCGGCGATCAGAGGCTTATCGAGATCAAAGCGAAGCGTGAGACCCGCAAAGCCTGAGGGCGGAGATTTCATCTCGCCGCCGCCGGCCTGCCACTTAAGGTCATTGCCCGCTGAAAATGCCCGCTCGCCTGCGCCCGTGACGATCCCCACCCATTGTCCCGGATCGGCGGCAAAGGCGTTCAGGGCCTCGTCCATCTCGAAATGCATTGGCGAATGAACGGCGTTCATCACCTCCGGCCGGTTCAACGTGAAGACGGTGACCGGACCCTGCCGCTCGACTGAAATGAACTTGTAGGACATCGAATTCTCCGGCCTTTCACAGGGCTTCAAGTTGCGTGCGGAACCGCTTCCAATTCTCGACGTAGTGCTGAGCGCCGGCCCGAAGGCCCAAAGCCTGTTCGGGTGAGACCTGGCGAACCACCTTGCCCGGCGCGCCCATGACCACCGAAAAATCGGGAATCTCCTTGCCTTCGGTGACCAAAGCGTGAGCGCCGATGAGACAGCTGCGACCAATTCGCGCACCGTTGAGCACGATT
>DASXGB010000102.1:0-3375 GCA_036489325.1 Caulobacteraceae bacterium | reverse complement strand
TGACCCTGTCCTTCAGATGGAAGACGGCGAACTTCGCTCCGGCCGGGTCGCCCCTGACCAGCACCTGATCGACATCGAAGGGCACGCCGGCGAACTGGTATTTCAGGTCGTACTGGTCGGACCAGTTCCAGGTGACCTCCGGCGGCGGCGGCGGCCGGCCGGTGATGGCCGAGGCCGCGTGCCGGGCCTGTTCGAGGGCGTTGGCGACGCTCTCCAGGCGGAACATCCGGCCGCCGTAGTGCGGCATGGGTCGGCGGGTGACATCGCCGATGGCGAAGATCGACGGATCCGAGGTTCGCGCCTCAAGATCGACGAGGATGCCGCCGTCGCAGGCGAGGCCAGCTTGCCGGCCGAGCGCATCGTCCGCCGGCGCGCCGACGCCCACCAGAGCCACGTCGCAAGCGATCGTCCGCCCATCGCCGAGGGTGACGCCGGTCACCCGCCCATCGCGGCCGGCAAAGCCGGTCACGTCCGCGGCGAGCTCGAAGACCACGCCACGGTCCTGGTGGTAGGCGGTGAAGAAGTCCGACAGCACCTTGCACGCCACGCGCGCCAGGATCTGGGGCTCCTTTTCGATGACCACCGCTTCGGCGCCGAGGTGGCGGGCAGAGGCCGCCACCTCCAGGCCGATGTAGCCGCCGCCGACCACGGCGATCCGTTTGCCGGGGCCCAACCGCGACTTGAGCGCCTCAGCGTCGGCGACGGACCTGAGAGTGAGCACGCCGTCGAATTGAGCGCCCTGGATGGGCAGGGTCCGCGGCTTTGCGCCGGTGGCGATGATCAGCTGGTCGTAGGCGAACCGCTCCCCGCCGGCGAGCCGGACGGATTTCGCCGCCGTATCGATCGCCTCGACGCGCGCCGATTCCATGAGTTCGATGTCGGCTTCCGGATAGAAGCTCTCCGGCTTGAGGGTCAGGGCGTCCTCGTCGGCCTCGCCCTTGAGCCAGGCCTTGGAGAGGGGCGGACGCTGGTAGGGGGCGATCGGCTCCTCGCCGATCAGCCGGATCGGCGCCGCATAGCCGTATTGGCGCAGCAGGGCGGCCGCCGTGCCTCCGCCGTGGCCCGCACCGACGATAATGACGCCCGCGTCACTCATGGTCGTTTCCGATGCCGACAATCCTCGCCAGCGTCAATCCGCGCGAGGCGCGCAAGGTGCGGATTGCTGAACCCACCCTGTGGCGACGCGTTTTAACAGGAAGGGGCGTCCTGGAAGGACAGGAACCATGATGAAGATCGCGACAGCCGCTCTTGCAGCAGGGTTCGCGATGCTCGTGGCCAGCCCGGCCGCAGCGCTCGACGACGCCCAGATCGCCCACATCGCCGTCACCGCCGACTCCGTGGATATCGCCTGGGCGCAGGTGGCGATGCAGAAGGCGAGCGACCCCAGGGTCCGCCAGTTCGCTGCGGACATGCTACGGGACCAGACCGCGCTCAATACCTTGGCGACGTCTCTGTTCCAGAGGCTGAACATCACGCCCAAGCCGAACGGAACCAGCAACTATCTGGACCGGACGGCAGAGTCGAAACGCAAGAAATACGCCAGCCTGAGCGGCGCCGACTTTGACCGCACCTATGTGAAAAACGAGGTCGCGTTCCACAAGACCGTCAACTCGGCCCTGCGCGCCCATCTCATTCCGGCCGCCAAGGATCCGCAGCTGAAGGACCTGCTGCAGATCGGCCTCACGAGGTACGAACAGGATCAGGCGCAGGCCGAACAACTGGCCGCGCAGCTCGGGTAGACGCTGAACGTCAGAAGAGGGTCAGGCCACCCGTTCGACCAGCATCGCCTTGATGCCGGCGATGGCCTCGGCCGGGTTGAGGCCCTTGGGACAGACCTGGGCGCAGTTCATGATCGTGTGGCAGCGGTAGAGCTTGAAGGGATCCTCGAGGTTGTCGAGGCGCTCGCCGGTGGCCTCGTCGCGGCTGTCGACCAGCCAGCGCCGGGCTTGCAGCAGTGTCGCCGGACCGAGGTACTTCTCGCCGTTCCACCAGTAGCTCGGGCAGGAGGTCGAGCAGCAGGCGCAGAGGATGCACTCGTAAAGGCCGTCGAGCTTGGCCCGGTCGGCCTCGGATTGCAGCCACTCACCCTGGGGCTCCGGCGTCGAGGTGTGCAGCCACGGCTCGATCGAGGCGTACTGGGCGTAGAACAGCGATAGATCCGGCACCAGGTCCTTGACCACCGGCTGGCTCGGCAGCGGCGCGACGGTGATCGTCGAGCCCGGGACCTCCTGCCAGCCGTGGGTGCAGGCCAGGGTGTTGCGCCCGCCGATGTTCATGGCGCAAGAGCCGCAGACGCCCTCGCGGCAGGAGCGGCGGAACGTCAGGGTGCTGTCCATCGTATCCTTGATGTGGATCAGCACGTCGAGGACCATCGGTCCGCAGGCGTCGACGTCGACCTCGTAGGTGTCCCAGGCGGGATTGCCGCCGGCTTCCGGATCATAGCGATAGACGCGGAAGGCCTTGACGCGCTTGGCGCCGGCCGGGGCGGCATGGCGCTTGCCCTTGCCGATCTTCGAGTTCTTCGGAAGGGTCAGTTGGACCACGGACGATCCTTGGGCTGAGAGGGGCGCATCGTCAGTAGACCCTCGCCTTGGGGGGGATGTAGGCCACGTCGTTGGTCATCGTGTACGAATGGACGGGGCGATACTTGATCTCCACCTGGCCGCTGGCGTCGTCGAGCCAGGCCAGGGTGTGCTTCATCCAGTCGACGTCGTCGCGATTGGGGTAGTCCTCGCGCGCATGGGCGCCGCGGCTCTCGGTGCGATTGACCGCGCCGGCGACGGTGACGATCGCCTGGGCGATGAGATTTTCGAACTCCAGGGTCTCCATCAGGTCCGAGTTCCACACGAGGCCCCGATCGGAGACGCGCAGGTCGGCGCGGGCGGCGTGGACGTCGGCCAGACGCCTGACGCCGGACTGGAGGGTCTCGCCGGTGCGGAAGACCGCCGCATCCTCCTGCATGGCCATCTGCATCCTGAGCCGCAGATCGGCAGTGGGCGTCGAGCCGGCCGCGTTCCTCAGGCGGTCGAAGCGCGCCAGATGGGGCTCGGCCCAGGTCTGTTTGGTCTCCGGCTGGACGGCGCCGACCTGGAGTTCCTCGGCGCAGCGCAGGCCAACGGCGCGGCCGAACACCACCAGATCAATCAGGGAGTTTGAGCCGAGGCGATTGGCCCCGTGGACCGAGACGCAGGCGGCTTCGCCCACCGCCATCAGCCCGGGAATCAGGCGGTCGGGGTTGTCGGCATCGAGGGTTACCGCCTCGCCATGGTAGTTCGTCGGGATGCCGCCCATGTCGTAGTGCACCGTCGGCAGGACCGGGATCGGCTGCTTGGTGACGTCGACGCCGGCGAAGATCCTGGCCGTCTCGGAGATCCC
>DASXGB010000082.1:0-3924 GCA_036489325.1 Caulobacteraceae bacterium | reverse complement strand
CGGTCGCCGGGCTGAACATCAGAACTGTACAGCGAATCGAAAACGGCCGTACGGCGGCGTTCGAGTCTGTGATGGCGCTCGCCGCTGCACTCGAAGTTGAGATCGCCTGCCTTCCCCGAGCCGACCCTGAACCGCCCCACCGAAACGCCGCCCCGCGAGCGCGCCTGGCGCTTGCCGCCCTGGCATGTCTGCCGGCGGTTTGGTTCGTGACCACGAACCTCGCGGTCTTCGCGGCCGGGCTTCCGCTGAAAAGCCTGCTCCTCTCGGCTTGGCCTGGAGGCCCATCGTTGCAAGCCCCGCCGGTTTTGCTGGGCGGAGCGATTTTTGCGGCAATCCTGGTGATCCCCGAACTGATGAGCGTTCACCTCCGACGCATCCCTCTAGGGGTAACGGTCGAGGGATTGTCTTTTCGACTCCGGCCCGCGAGCCTGGTTGTACTCGGAGCGAGTGCGCTGAGCGTCCTCGTCATCGTGGGCTACGCGGCCGCTGAGAACCTCGCGCCGCTCTTGAGGTTGGCCCGCTGAGCTTCCCGGGGCGGCGCATTGCGGGACCAAGTGTTGCGGGTCCGCTCTCCACCCTTCTCGGACGTTCGGAGGGTCCGCTTTCGGGCAACTGTTGGTGGCGAAATGTGTTGCTCCACCCGGACGTGAACCATGCGCGTGTCTCGACCTCTCCCTGAGGGAGGTGACGAGAGGTCCGCGCGTCGCAATAGTCGGGCTCGGAAGGGGGATCTCAAGATGCTCGATGTCTCGACGCCGGCGGAGGCGCAGGTCTGGCTGGCGAACCCTGACCGGCCGCGGGCCTGCTTCAATGGCCTGGACCTTTGTGACTTTGACTTCGAGACAACAGACCTCTGCGGCTGTGTCTTCACCGGCTGCGACCTTTCGCCCGCCGCCCTGGCCCAGGCGGCGCAGCAGGGCGCGGCCCTGGTGCCCGAGGTGGCGAGCGTTCCCTTCCAGGTGGCGCGCGAGCGCGTCTATCGCGTGGCGGAACTCTACGCCGGCCTCAAGCCGGGGACGCCCAAGGCGCGCCAGCACACCTTCGACTATGCGGCCTACGGCTGGTTCATGGACCCGGCGACGCAGCGGCCGCGGCATCTGGGGGTCGGCGATACCCTGCTGGCCCGCACCCACGACACCACGCTTGAGTTGCAGCTGGCGCGGCTGATCGGCCGCCTGGACCGCCCGGTCGTCGGCGTAATGGGCGGCCACGACACGCCGCGGACGGACCCGCACTTCGCCGCGGTGGCCGAGCTGGCGCGCCGGCTGACGCGCCGGAACTTCCTGATCCTCACCGGCGGGGGGCCGGGCCTGATGGAGGCGGCCAACCTCGGCGCCTTCCTGGCCCCGTTCGAGGACGGCGCACTCGACGCCGCGTTCAAGGTCCTGGTGAAGGCGCCCAATACGCTGGGGCCTGACGCCGACGCCTGGCTGGAGACCGCCTGCCAAGTGCGGAAAACGCTTCTGGGCGCTTGGGACGCCGATGAGCCGGAAGGCTCGATCAATCTCGGCATCCCAACCTGGTTCTACGGCCACGAGCCGCCGAACCTCTTCGCTACCCATATCGCCAAGATGTTCTACAACAGCCTGAGGGAAGACGGCCTGGTGACGATGGCCGACGCCGGGATCATCTTCGGCCCCGGCCACGCCGGCACGGTGCAGGAGGTCTTCCAGGACGCCAACCAGAACTACTACCGGCCGCCAAATACCGAGCCGACGCCGATGATCCTGCTGGGCAAGGCGTTCTGGGACCTGCCGATCGACCAGATCCCGGACACGGCGACGCGGGCCAAGCCGCTGGCGCCGCTCCTGAAGGAGCTGGCCGAGGAAAAGGGCGCGCCGGATAACTTTGGCGGCGTGGTCCTGAGGACCGACGACCCGGACGAGATCGTGGAGCTGCTCGAGAAGGCCGCCCGCGAGAAGGCGGCGCCCCGGTGCGCGGACCTGTGGAAGAGAAGGATGACCTGATCACGTCGAAGTTCTTCCGTCCGCGATCCGGCGCCCTCACAGCCTGTACCCCAGCCGCAGCCAGACCGTGCGGGCGTTCAGCAGATAGAAGGACTCGCTGCCGAATTCGCTGGCGGTGACCGGCGGGCGCCGGTTGGTGAGGTTGGTCCCTTCCAGCGCAATCGAGTAGCGTCCGAAGCGGTAGCCGAGCGTCGCGGCCAGGGTGGCGTAGGCGCCCACGGGCGCGGTGTTCTCCTCGTCGAGATACCGGCGGCCCACATAACTGACCACGACCGTGCCGTTCAGGCCCTGCGGCGGGGTGTAGAGCAAGCCGGCCGAGGCGAGGATGCGCGGTGACAAGGGCAGCTCGTTCCCGGCTACACTGACGCCGACGCCGGTGTCCGGATCGACGAAGAGATACTGGGTGAATCGGGCGTCGTGGAAGGCGAAGCTGGCGGCGATCGCGAGGTCCGTCGTTGCCTGGAACCGGCCCTCGAGCTCGACGCCTTGCAAGCGTTCGCCGGCGGCGTTGGCCAGGGCGCCGGAGGGCGTCGGGATCACCAAGTTCTTGAAGTCGAGCCGGAAGACCTCGGCCTGGAGCGCCAGGCGGCCGTCGTCGAGAGCGCTCTTGAGGCCGGCTTCATAGCTGAGCGCCGTCTCGGGCAGCAGCACGTCCGGCGTGTAGTCGGGGCCGAAGTCGAGGGCGGAGGGTTTGAAGGCGCTGCGGAAATCCGCACAGGCGATCAGCTCGTCGGCGCCTTCGTTCCAGAGGCGATAGCTGGCGCCGATCGTTTCCGACGGGCGGATGACGGTGCGACTGGCGACCTCCGAAGCGAGCTGCGGCGGCGGCAGGACGAGGTCGCTGGAGATCTTGTGCTCGTACGTCTCATTGAGCCGCACCCCGGCGATGACGTCCCAGCGATCGCCGGCCTTCCAGTCGAGCTGGGCATACTGACCGGCGAACACCCGTTGGTCGTCCACCTTGCCGATCTCATTGACAGGGATCTGCGACGTCGGCGGTGGCAGGACGGCGCCGCTGAGGGGCACGGTGTAGCCGCTGTTGCCGTTCAGCGTCGTCTGGACACCGACCCCGTAGAGGAGATCGGCGCCCGTGATGAGCGTCAGGTCGCCGAACCGGTTGGTCAGGTGGGTGTCGGCGTATTCGTCTTCGATCCGGCGGGTCTGGTCCTGGCTGTCCGCCGCGCCGCTGAGGTCAGGGTGGAGGAAGGCGCGCACGTCCCTGATGTCGGAGTGGGTCGCCGAGACCAGGGTGTCCCATTGACCGAGGGGCGTCGGCTGCGACCAGCCCAGGGCCAGATGATACTGGTTCTGGTCGATCCGGGCGTCGGCCGGATTGAAGTTGGCGTTGCTCGGCGTCAGCGTCGTCAGGGCGTCGCCGGTGCGGATGATCGGGCTGGGCGGCACGTCGCGCACGATCGTCAGGGCGGCGTCGATGGTCAGCTTGCCGGTCCCGGCATCGAGCGCGCCGCGGTAGAGAAGATTGCCGTCGGCGACGCGCTCGCGCTTGTCGGCGAAGCCGAGGCTCTGGCCGTCGAGGGCGAGCGACTGCTGGTAGTCGCCGATCCGGGGCAGCACGAGCGAGGCCGATCCGCGCGCCGAACCATAGGTCCCGTAGGCGATGTCAGCTTCGTTCGCCGCCTGGCCCGCGGGATAGTGCAGGGCCTGGACGACCCCGACGAAGGAGGTTGCGCCATACATCACCGGCGCGGCGCCCTTCAGCACCTCGACGCGCTCAACATCGTTGAGGTCGAGCGTGGTGATCATCGGGTTGAAGGCGCCGCCCCAGGGAACGCCATCGACCACCAGTAGAAAGGCGTCGAACTCGTGCAGCCCCCAAAACGAGGGCACGGCGCTCGACGGGCCCGCATCGCCTCCAGCCGGGGCCTCGACGCCGGGCACGAGGGCGAGGGCCGAGGCCATGTCCCGGGCATCGCGAAGCCTCAGCTCGCCCCCTGAG
>DASXGB010000035.1:0-1986 GCA_036489325.1 Caulobacteraceae bacterium | reverse complement strand
TCGAACGGCGGCTGCTCCAGCATGGAGCCGTAGACGAACAGCCAACTGTCCTGTCCTCGGCCCCGAGGTCGTGCGGGGCCTCCTGGAAAAAGCACTCAAGGAGTGCGCCCAGCTCGGCCGAGCTGCGTTGGCCGCCATCCGAGGTGCGGACATTCCGAATGACGCGATTGGGGTGATTTTGTTGAAAAACTCGACGTTTCGCCCGCGGCGGGGTGGATCGGGCTGATCTGTCTTTCAGTTTGAACTGGTTCCTATCGGCTCAGGCGGGTGCGAAGCCGGCCTGGGCAGGGATCAGCTTGGCCAGTTTGCGTAGGTTCTGGGCGGTGGCGGCGAGTAGGAACTCGTCGTGGGCGCCGCAGGGGCCACGAAGTCGCAATCGGTCGAGCTTGAGGATGCGCTTGAGGTGGGCGAACAGCATCTCGACCTTCTTCCGCTCTCGTCGCGACACGAGGTAGGCCTCGGTTTCGGCGAGGGCCCGGGCGTGATCGCGGGCGGCCTCATAGATCGAGCGCGTCACCTTGCGGGCCGGAGTGTTGGGACAGCACTGGGGTTTCAGCGGGCAGGCGTCGCAGTCGGATTTGCTGGCGCGATAACGGATGGTGTCGTCGCCCAAGTCTTCCGGCCTGGGCTTTTTGAACGCTCGACGTCGCCTTCGGAGCACCTTGCCGGCCGGGCAGGCATAGACGTCGGCGGCCTCGTCATAGGCGAAGTCGACGCGCGAGAAGGTCCCGTCGGTGCGCTCGGACTTGTCGATCACCGGCACATGCGGGGCGATCTGCTGGTCGTTGACCAGCCAGTGGAGCATCTCGGCCGAGCCATAGGCGGTGTCCGCAGCCAGGCGTGCGGGGTGGAGGTCGAAGCGCTCCTCGGCGCGCACGATCATGGTCTTACAGGCGGTCACTTCAGCTTGCCGTACGGCGGTGGAAGCCTCCACCTCGACGATGACCGCGTGGCCGAGGTCGATCAGGTAGTTGGTAGAGTAGGCGTAGAAGGCCATGCCGCCGTTGGCTCCCGTCCAGCGCGAGGCCGGATCGGCGGGCGCCAGGTACTTCGGCGTGACCGGCGTGGCGGCGCCGAACGCAGCGTCATCCAGCACCGCCAGATACTCCTGGACCGCGCGGTTCGTCACCGCCGGATCGAGCCCCTTGGCGCCGTCGGTCCCGCTCTGCCGGTTGGCGTCGGCCTTGATCAGACTGGCGTCGACCGCGAAGCCTTCGCCGCCCACCAGGCCCTCGGAGATGCAGCGGTGGACCACGGTCTCAAACAGATGGCGCAACAGATCGCTGTCGCGGAAGCGGCCGTGGCGGTTCTTCGAGAAGGTCGAATGGTCCGGCACATCGCCGTCCAAACCGAGCCGGCAGAACCAGCGATAGGCCAGGTTGAGATGGACCTCTTCGCACAGCCGGCGCTCAGACCGGATGCCGAAGCAATAGCCCACCAGCAGCATCCGGATCAGCAGCTCCGGATCGATCGATGGACGGCCCGTCGAGCTATAGAACGGTGTCAGATGCGCTCGCACGCCTTCCAGGTCGACGAACCGATCGATCGCCCGAAGCATGTGGTCGCCGGGAACATGGCGATCCAGCGAGAACTTGTAGAACAACGCGCCCTGATCGACTTGGCGTTCGCCCATCATGCGACTCACTCCAGGCCTCAATACCTGAAGTGAATCAGCGTTCTAACGCGCCAGCAAGGCAGAGTTTTTCAACAGAATCGGGGGTTAGCGGACATCGTCGTCGCGCCGCGAAGCGGCCTATTGTGGGGAGCACGAGCGGGGATCGGCTAGAGGCCAGACGTGCACGTCAAACTCAGTCCACTCGACTGCAATGGGTCTGGCTGCGCCGGGGCCGTAGAGAGAGCGCGGCATTGTACATCATCACCACCAGAGCGGATCACCTGGGGCGGCGAGTTGAAGTAGCGGAACGGGTTGGTCGGCTCGGTCATGGCCGTTGGTCTAGAAGGTGGCCGCTGCCCGTCGGCCAATTT
>DASXGB010000325.1:0-2769 GCA_036489325.1 Caulobacteraceae bacterium | reverse complement strand
GCAGAGCCGCCACGCGCGGGGCGAAGTTCTTGCCGACGGTTGTCGCCGGCGTGAGAACGGCCTCGTAGTTGGCCATCAGCGGGACGACGAGGGCCGAGAGGGCCTCCGCGATATGCGCGCCGAGCGCGTCGCTCTCGGCGGTCAGCACCTTGCGAATGCCGGAGATCTTGGCCGCTTCGGCGGCCACGCCGGCGATCCCCTTGCCAGCAACGAGCACGTCGATGTCGGTCGCGAGATTCAGCGCCGCGGTGACGGTCTTGTGGGTGGTGTCTTTGAGTTCGGCGTTGTCGTGGTCGGCGACGACGAGGACGGCCATATCAGATCACTCCCGCTTCGGTCTTTAGCTTGGTCACCAGTTCGGCCGCGTTCTCTACCTTGACGCCGGCCACCCGCTTTGCGGGCTCGGTCACCTTGACAACCTTCAGGTGACCGGCGGCGAGACCTCCGAAGTCGTCCGGCCCCTTGATGTCGATGGTCTTGCGCTTGGCCTTCATGATGTTGGGCAAGGAGGCATAGCGCGGTTCGTTCAGGCGCAAGTCGGCGGTGACCACGGCCGGCAGGTCGAGTTCGAGAGTCTGCAGGCCGCCGTCGACCTCGCGAGTCACGCGGACAGTCTCGCCCGAAACCTCGACTTTGGAAGCGAAGGTCGCTTGGGGCCAGCCGAGCAGAGCTGACAGCATCTGGCCGACGGCGTTGTTGTCGCCGTCGATGGCCTGCTTGCCCATAAGGATCAGCGTCGGCTCCTCGGCCTTGGCCACGGCGGCCAGAAGCTTGGCCACTTCAAGCGGCTCGGGATCGGCGTCGGTCTGAATGAGAATGCCGCGTTCGGCGCCCATGGCGAGGGCCGTGCGGATGGTCTCCTGGGCCTGGATCGGGCCAATGGAGACGACTACCACCTCACTCGCCACGCCCTTCTCCTGCAGCCGCACCGCCTCCTCGACGGCGATCTCGCAGAACGGGTTCATCGACATCTTGACGTTGGCAAGGTCGACGCCTGATTGGTCAGACTTCACCCGGGCCTTGACGTTGTAATCGATCACCCGCTTGACCGGGACCAGAACCTTCATCGGCCGCTCCGCTCGAAAAACCGTTCCGCGCCTGCGAAAGGAATGGAGCGCAATAACGCCTTGAGCGTGGTTTGCAAGCCGGGCTGCTCTGGCCCCAAGCGCTCAGGAACACTATGAACGCGCCGCCATGGAACGCGCTTTCCTGATCGCCCGGATCATCGTTTTCGCCGTGTTCCTCGCCGTGACCATCGGCGAGGTCGGCTATCAGGTGCTGTACGTGTGGCCTGAGCAGAAGTGCGACCGCCAGGGCCTGTGGTGGGATCCCAAGGATCGACAATGCCTGACGCCAATCCCCATCGAGCGGTTCACGGGTCGCAATTTCGGCGCCTACAAGGTCATGCCCGCGTTGCCGCCGGCGCCCACAGCACGTCCCCCGGCCCCCTCGCATTAGCGACGCGGGCCATCACGAACAGCAGGTCCGACAGGCGGTTCAGGTAGCGCAACGCCTCGGCGTGGGCGCCCGATCCGTCCTCTGAAAGAAATGCGACCGCGATCCGCTCTGCCCGACGGCAGACCGTCCGGGCGTGATGAAGACGGGCGGCGGCAGGCAAGCCACCCGGCAGGACGAAGGACTGCAGCGGCGCCAGATGCGCATTGAGCGCGTCGATCTCCCGCTCCAGGCGTTCGACCTGGACAGCGACGATGCGCAGGGCCTCCGGCGCACCGTCCTTTCGCCGCGGAGTGGCGAGATCGGCGCCGAGGTCGAAAAGGTCGTTCTGGACACGCGCAAGGATCGAATCGAGCGCCTCGTCGCCGGCCGTCTCCAGTCGGACGAGGCCGATGACGGCGTTGAGCTCGTCGACATCACCGTAGGCCGCCACGCGCGGGCTTGCCTTGCTGGCCGACTCTCCACTCGCCAGGCGCGTCGCCCCGGTATCGCCCGCGCGGGTGTAGATGCGGTTGAGGAGCACCATCAGGACGGGTGGGCCCGGCCCCACAGCATGGCCGCCACCAGGACCAGGATGGCGCAGAACTGCAGCAGCACGCGCAGGCGCATCAACTTGTTGGACCATTTGAGCGCGAACTCGCCGCCGCGGAACAGGCTGTAGATGCCCATGGCCAGCGTGAGCGCCACCAGGGCCAGGGCGATGGGGATCAGCCAAGTGAAGACGGCGTGCATGAAGCGGCGACCCTAGCCCTTTCGAAATCGAGCCGCCATTGCCTTGGCCGTCGATCCGGGCTCAGGTCGCGATGGCACAAGGAGACGAGGCGCATGGTCACCATCCACCATCTCAACAATTCGCGCTCGCAGCGCATCCTGTGGCTGCTCGAGGAGCTGGGCGCGCCCTATGAGATGAAATCCTATCAGCGCGATGCGACGACCAATCTTGCGCCGCCAGAGCTGAAGGCGGTGCATCCGCTCGGCAAGTCGCCCGTGATCGAAGACGGGACGTTGAAGATCGCCGAGTCCGGCGCGGCGGTGGACTATCTCATCCGCACCTATGGCGGCGGTCGCTTTCAACCGGCGGAGGGGACCACGGAGCATGAGCGGTATCTTGAGTGGCTGCACTACGCGGAGGGATCGGGCATGCTGCCCATGATGCTTCGGTTCTACACCCTGCGCCTGGGCGATGCCGGCGCCCCGCTCAAGGATCGCATCGATTCTGAAGCCAACAATCATCTGAGCTACGTCGAGGGCGAGCTCTCTGGCCGCCCCTATCTGATGGGCGACGATCTCAGCGGGGCCGACGTACAGATGAGC
>DASXGB010000224.1:0-8560 GCA_036489325.1 Caulobacteraceae bacterium | reverse complement strand
CGCTGGCAAGTCTTTGACGGAAAATGGAAAGACGCCTTCCGTGACCGGCCGACCCAGGCCTATGACTTCGGCTGGTGGGACGGCAAGGTCCGCCACTACCTGGCCCGCGAGGCCGACGAGCAGGTGTTCGGCCTGGGCGAGGTTTCCGGCGACCAGGACCGGAGCGGCCGGCGCATCCGCCTCGCTCCCATCGACGCCCTCGGCTACAGCGCCCGCGCCTCGGGGCCGCTCTACAAGCACATCCCGTTCTCGATCACCCGCCGACCGGGCACGGGTGTCTGCTTCGGCCTCTACTACGACACCTACGCCGACTGCGCCTTCGACTTCGGCTGCGAGCGCGACAACTACCACGGCCTCTATCGCAGTTTCGAAGCCGGGGCCGGCGACCTCGACCTCTACGTCATCGCCGGGGCGGATGTCGGGGCGATCACGCGCCGCTTCATCTGGCTCACCGGACGTCCGGCGCTCATGCCGGCATGGTCGCTGGGCTACTCCGGCTCGACCATGGCGCTGGCCGATGCGCCGGACGCGCCGGGCCAACTCCTTGCCTGGCTGGACGAATGCCGGGCGCGGAATATCCCCTGCCCGTCCTTCCACCTTTCCTCCGGCTACTCCGAGACCGGCGGCCGCCGTTACGTCTTCCACTGGAACCGTGAGAAGTTCTCCGACCCGGCGAGGTTCGTCGCCGCCTTCGCCGAGCGCGGCGTGCGGCTCATCGCCAATATCAAGCCGGCCCTCCTCACCGGCCATCCGGACTACGAAGAAGCAGCCCGGGACGGCCTCTTCATCCGCCAGGCCGGCGGCGCCCCGGCGCTGGCGCAATTTTGGGATGGCCTGGGCGCCTGGCTCGATTTCACCAACGCCAAAACGCGCCGGTGGTGGAAGGCCAAGGTGCGGCAGAGCCTGCTCGAGACGGGCATCGCATCCACCTGGAACGACAACAATGAGTTCGAGGTTTGGTCGCCCTCGGCTGTGACGGCCGTCGGGCCGGCTTCCGCCTCAAGGGCGGTCCAGCCGCTCCTGATGATGCGCGCCTCGCACGAGGCCCAGGTCGAACACGATCCTGATCGGCGCCCGTTCCTGGTCAGTCGTTCCGGTTGCGCGGGGATGCAGCGCTACGCCCAGACCTGGTCGGGCGACAACACCACCGCGTGGGAGACTCTCCGCTACAACCTGAAGATGGGCCTGGGCCTCGCGCTCAGCGGCGTCTCCAACAGCGGCCACGACATCGGCGGCTTCGCCGGGCCGCCGCCCGATCCGGAGCTCCTCGTCCGCTGGGTGGAAACGGGCGTCTTCATGCCGCGCTTCTCGATCCATTCGTGGAACGACGACGGCTCTGTCAATTCGCCATGGATGCATGAGGATGCGGCCGAGACGGTCGGCGATCTCATCGGCCTGCGCAACCGCTACATTCCCTATCTGCACGATCTTTCATGGCGTTACGCGAGAGACTTCGAGCCGATCTGGCGGCCGCTGTTCTATGATTTCCCGGACGATCCGGCGTCATACGAGGAGCGCGACGACTTCATGCTGGGCCCCTCGCTGCTGGTCGCGCCTGTCGTCGAGCCGGGGGCGACCGAGCGCCTTGTTCGGCTACCGGCCAGCAGCGCCTGGATCGATCCGTGGACGGGCGAGGGGCATCAAGGCGGGGCGCCCGTAACCCTCCCCGCCCCGCTCGGCCATCCTGTATTCCTGGTCCGCGAGGGGGCGATCCTGCCAGTGAACCTGGCGCCCGCCCGTTTTGGCGACGAAACGCTCGACCTCGGCTTCGAGCTCTTTCCGCCAGCCAAGGGCGAGAGCGCCATCGAGCTTTTCGCGGACGACGGCGAGAGCATCGTCGACGTCACTGCGGCCAAACCCTCGATCCGCATCGAAATGACCTGCGATTCCTCCGCGATCCGAGTCCACTCGCGCGGCCTTCCTGGGCTCACAGCGGCCGCCCTTCGCCTGCCGCCCGGCGAGACGCGGCGTCTCATAATTGCAACGGGAGGGGTCTCCCCGGAGCTGGCCTGAAAATCGCTGGAACCGCCGGGGGGCGTTCGCATTAGGCCATCAGGCCATGGAGTCGCCACACTCTAGCGGCGGCGCACCAGGAAATCGGCCCAGGAAATCGGCTTCGCGGCGGCGTCAGTCGCCGATGCGTAAAGGAGAGTGAGATGAGATTCGGTCTGGCAGGCGCCTTAGTGGCGACAACCGTCATGGCGGCGTCGATGGCAGCCGCGGCTTCGCAGTCGTTCGAAAGCCCCGCCATTCCGGCCAACAGCATCCAGTACGGACCGGACGAATTCGCCTTCAACACGAATGCGGTCGGGCCTGTCGTCATGACGGGCGTGACGTTCGTCGGCTTTGCCGGAGTCACCACCAACACCGGCTCCGGCGACACCACGATGGGCGAATGGATCAACACGCCCTACGGCAACCAGACGGGGTTCATCCAGACCTTTAATTCAACGCCGGGGGCTATCGACTGGACAGTGTCGGGACTGACCGTCGGCAAGATCTACACACTCTCCTTCGCCGACGCGGAGAACCTCACGGTGCCCGGCGATAACTTCAATCTCTCGGCGCCGGGAGGGCCGACCGACGCCTTCACCGATACGTCGACAAGCTGGCAGACCCACACCTACCAGTTCACCGCGACCTCGGCCTCGGAAACCATCGCCTTTACGGGGACATCAACCGGACCGAATGAGGCGACCGCGATCGACAATCTGAACTTGACGGCAGCGGTTCCTGAGCCGGCGACCTGGGCCATAGTCATTCTCGGATTCGGCGGCCTGGGCGCCATGCTCCGTCGCAGCTCTGCGCGGAAGGCGGGAGTCGCCGCCTAGCCCTTGCGCAGCAGGACCGGCGTGTAGTCGACCCGCTCGCCGCGGGCGTTCTTCACCTTCGGCCCGAGGTCCTCTTCGGTGCCGAGTTCGCGCATCAGGCTGGCGAACTCGAAGGCGATCCCGTCGGGGTCGCGGAAATACATCGAGCGGATCCAGGTCTTGTCGTCGGGCGCAGGGCCGAACGGCTGATCGCTTCCGTGGTTGATGGTGAACACTCGGATCCCCTGGGCCTTCAGGGTGGCGACCACCTCGTCGAACCGCTCCTTCGGCAGGTCGAGCGCGATGTGGTTCATTGAGGCGATCGCCGTCTTGGCCCCGTCCTTGCGTACATCGAGCGGCTGGGACGCGATGCCGGGCGCGGCCGGCGGCGCGCCCTCGAAAGTCATGTACGACAGCATCGCCCCGTTCCCCATGTCGTGGAAGCTGTGCTGGCCGCCGCCCGGCAGCTCCTCGAGCTTGAGGAGGGGGATGCCGAGGTCCTCCCAGAACTTCACCGTCTCGTACATGTCCGAGCAGACGAGCGCGACATGGCTCGCGCCGCGGGTCAGGGCTTCGCTTCTGGTCATCGCTGGCTCCCTCGCCTTACACCCGCCGGAACCGAAGGGTCATCCGGTCGCTCTCGCCGATCGCGTCATAGATCTTGGGATCGAAGCCGTCGGGCGTCGGATGCTCCTTGGTGTGGGTGCGGCGCGTCGGCGGAAGCGTCCACACCCCGAAGGGATAATCCTTGGTGTCCTTGGGATTGGCGTTGATCTCCGAGCTCGCCTCGAGGCGGAAGCCGGCGCCTTCGACCTGGCCGACCAGGTACTTCGTGGCAACGTAGCCGTCGTGGGCGTTGTCGATGATCGGCCTGGGATCGGCGCGGTGCTCCTCCACCGCCAGGATCGCGTGCGGCGCCAGGGCGGCATGGAAGTCCGCCAGATATTTGGGAACGAGGCCCGGCGTCCACATCCAGTCGTGGAAGTTGCGGGCGGTGAGCACCAGGTCGGCCGTCCCGCCGGGAACAAGGGCGCCGGCGGCTGGTCCGAAGGTGACCACGTCGATCTGGCCATACTTGCCAGCGTCGGCATATCGGGCGGCGAAGGCGGCGCGATCGCCCGGCACGGCGGCGACGTAGTGGCCTTTCGTGGCGAGCAGGTAGGGGGCGAGGATCTCCGTCCAGTAGCCGCCTGAGGGCTCAATCTCGACCACGGTCATGCCCGGACGGAGGCCCCAGAATTTCAGGCTTTCAAGCGGATGGCGGAAGGCGTCGCGTGCCCGGTTGTCATCCGAGCGGGATGGATTCTCAATGAAGAAGCGGCCGATCGGGCCGGCCGGCGGCGGACCATCGCTGAGCCCTGGACGGTCCTCGGGCGCCGGTACGGGCCCTTCTTTGGGCGCCGGCAAAGGCCCTTCAGGCGGCGCTCCGACCGGGCCGTGCTTCGGCGCCGTCTGGGCGAGAGCGGCCGGCGCCAGAGCAAGGCCGGCGGCGGCAAGGGTGAAACGGCGGCGATCCATGGGACGGGCTCCGAGATACCCCTCGCCCATAGGGAGAGGGAGGGGCCCATGGCGAAGCCATGGGAGGGTGAGGGGTTACGCTGTCTGGCGCCTTACGCCCTCACCCGGACGCGCGCTAGGCGCGCGTCTCGACCTCTCCCCACCTGGCTTCGCCGTAGTGAAGCTCCGGCTTCGCCAAGGCGCGCGGGAGAGGTGAAGTCAGGTCCCGCCCCAGCGGCGGACGCGGCCGACGTCGACGTGCACGAAGTCGGAGGCGGGGTAGTAGCCGACCCCGCCACTGGCGAGCTCCAGCGCCGCGCGGTGGAGGTAGGCGAGATCGCGGTCGGTCATGCGGATGTCGATCGCCTCGCCCTGGATGTGCAGGCTGTTGGTGGCCACCTCGGCGCTCTCCGCATGAAGCATGGCGTTGGTGGCCGGCGAACGGTAGCCGGAGATGACCTCGAACTTGGGCGTCGCCTCCATCCGCCGCGACAGGGCGGTGAGGAGGTCCAGGAGCCTCGGTTCGATGACGTGCTCCTGGTTGTTGTAATGGTCGCGCAGCACGTGGTTCACCGCCTGCAGCGCGTCGGGGACATAGGTCCCCTTTTCCCAGTAGGCGACGTCCAGCTTCTCGCCGGTGTGCAGATTGTCGAAGGCCAGACGCCGGGCTTCGTCGCCGAGAGCGATAGAGGCCTGCGGGAGGTAGACCGAACCGCCCATCTTGCCGCCCAGCGGGGCCTGCTGGCCGATCAGGTCGCCGATCGGGTCGGCGGGGTCGAGGCCGGTCGCCATGGCCAAGGGCGCCGCCCCGAGCGCGACCGCCGCCGCGGAGAGGCCGAGGCCTCCTTTGAGGATCGTCCGCCTGGAATAAGCCATATCCGTCCGACTCGAACTACGCCGCCAACAAATCATTAACCCTAAGAGTCCTTGCCACAAGGTTAGCGGGGAGCCGAAGCGATCGCCGCATTCAGCCGGTCGTCCCAGCCATAGAGATCGGGCCGGAATATGGCCGGGCCGCCATCCGGCGCCTCTGCGGTGCGGTAGATCAGGTAGACGGGCATGTGGCTCGTCGGTCGCACCCAGTGGGTATCGCCGGCGTCGATGGCGTCGTTCACTTTTTCGAGAGTCCAGTCCTGGTCAGCCAGCAGGGACACGGCCAGGTCGTTGGGTTTCTGCAGCCGGACGCAGCCGTGGCTGCGGCCCCGGGAGTCGACCGAGAACAGGTTCCGGCTGTTGGTGTCGTGCAGGTAGACGGCGAACGGATCGGGCATGTCGAACTTGATCCGCCCTAGGGAAGATTGCGGACCGGCGTGCTGCACGAGCCGGCCGTCGATGATCGAGAAGCCATGCTTGGCGAGGTAGGCCGGCCCCTTGGGCAGGAGCTCGGCCTTGGCGATGTCGGCGGGCACGTTCCAGGGCGGATTGAATTCGATGCTCTGGACGTAGGAGACGAAGAGAGGCGTCGGCTTGGAGGGTTCGCCGACGACGGCGCGCATGGTCAGGGTTGGCTCTCCGTTCTGGAAGAGCGTCACCTCGGCGGCGGCGACGTCGACGAGGATGCGATCGGCCGGCAGCTCGTCCGGCAGCCAACGGGCCCGTTGCAGATTGGCTTCGATGGTCGCCAGCCGCGCCTCGGCCGGGACGTCGAACGCGGCCAGCGTCCTGGCGTCGACAAGGCCGGTCTCCTTGAGACCGTGCCGCGTCTGGAACTCGGAAACCTCTGCGGCCAGGTCGTGGTCGTAGACGACCGATCCGCTCGCCGGGGCGCCGTAGCCCTCAACGGCCAGCCGGTGACGAAGGCGCAGGACCTCCTTGCTCTTTTCGCCGATGCGGAGCTTCAGCCCCTCTGGCAGGCTCGACCAGCCGCCGTGATCGACGATGTCCTGGTAGCGCTTCTGTTCCCCGACGAGGGCAAGATAGGCAGGGTCGCGGCGCGGCAGGGCGCCCGCCCAGGCCGGAATGCTACCGGCCTGCTGGGCCCTGGCGAAATCGGCGTTGGCGTCATAGGGCCCGCGCAGCGCCCAGTCCGGATCCACCGCGGCCGGGTTTGACGGCAGGCCGTGTTCCTCTTGCGCCAGCACCATGGCCGCCCTGGCCAGCGCCGCGCTGGCGGCTGACCTGACCCTTGGATTGGGACTTCCCAGCGCGGCCACCGCGCCGTCGAGGTCGGGCGGGGACGGAAACTCAGGCGCCGAGAGGATGGCATGCCAGATCGCCTCGCCATCGGCCTGGGAGAGCGGCCCTGGCGGCTGCGCCGGCGGCGGGGGCGAGACCGGCAGGGCGACCGCAGCCGGCGGCGCCGGTTGGGCGGCCAGCGCCTCGCCCGCGATGAGCAGCATCGCCAGAGCGGCCAGTACGGCGATCCGTCCGCCTCCCCCTGTCACCCGACGGCTTACCACCAGGGCGGAGTTTCTTCGAACGCGCGGGCTTTGCGCCGGGCCTGCCTGATCATCCTGTTGGTCCCGGCGACGTCGCGACCGACGATAAGGCCGGCGGCGAAGGCGGTCCCCTCCCCTTCGTGTGCGACGAGGCTCGGCGCCAGGATCTCGGCGACGGCCAGATCGTTGAGCCCGCCCAGCTTGTCCTGCAGCTTGGCCAGAGATTTGAGGAAAGGCCGATAGGCGTCGGCCTCGTTTTTCGGGCCCAAGCCGACAAAGAATTCAGCCGCGTAGCGCATCTTCTTGGCGGTGATCCGCGCCTTGTGACGGGCGTGGGCATCGTCCCAGTCAAGTTTGCCAATCTTGCGGACCAGCTTGCGCCGACGGTGCTCCAGGGATGTGCGGGCGAAGTCGGCGATTCCGGGTTCGGCGACATCGGCGATCGGCGCCGGCTGCAGCCCCATTTCGATCCATCTGGCGAGGTCGATCAGCAGCAGCCGGAATCTCGGCGCGGCGAGGGACGCGCGCGCCCGGGCGTGAGCCGCCTCCTGAGCCCGGATGAGGGCCCGACCGAAGTCTGCCGCCGCCTGACGGTCCGCACTCTCGTGCGCGCGACGCTGGAAGGTTTCCCCGATCATCACGTCGAGATTGCGCGCCGGACCCAGTTCGCCGGTCAGCCAGCGAAGCTCGGTCTTCACCTTCTCCGTCCGGGGCGGATCCAGGAGCCCTTCGAAGAGACCGATGGCCACGCGCAGGCGGCGAAGCGCCGTGCGGGCCTGGTGCGTCGCTTCCAGGCGCGCCCCGCCGGCGATCAGCTCGGCGTTGAGCGAAAGCTGGCGCAGGCAGCGCCTCGCCAGGACCTGGAAGGCCTCGACGGCCCCGACGGCGGGATCAAGGGGATAGGAGCCGAAGCGAACCGGCTCGCCCAGCATGCCGTCGGCCAGGGCGAAGCCGCGCTCGGCCTTGCTGAGGAAATCGGGGACGAAGGCATTGTCCTCGGCGAGCCGGCGACCGGCGTCGAACAGCGCCCGAGGCTCGCCTCCCTTGAGCTCCAGCTCCAGCTCGAGGATCGGCCAGGACTTGTCGCGGGCGATGACCTCACCCTCGTCGAAGCTCACCTCGATGCGTCCGTCGGAGAGCTCGCGCTTGCGCGAGCGCCGCTTCACCCGGGTCACGAACACCGGAGCTGGAGCGCCGTCCACGCCGACAATCGACGCCAGGGGCGTTCCGTCCAGGAGCGAGAAGTCCGGCAGGCCGCCACGCAGGCGCTGTTCCTGCTCGAACCTCGAAAAACCGCTGGCCGCCTTGACGCTCTGGCTCCAGCGCTCGCCGTCGCGCCGCAGGCGCAGGCTGTAGCCGGCCGACTGCAGGGCCCGGCCGGGTGTGTCGTAATAGATGGTCTCGACCGAGCGCGCGCGCGCGCCGCTCACCTCCCGGCCGGCCGCGTCGCGGGCCGAAGGCGAGGCGATGGCGAGCTTGAGCTCCACCTCGCGGGGAGATGTCTGGGTTTCGGTCAGGCTCATCCGGACTGTCTGATAACCGTCACATGTCTATTGCCGTCACGCGGCCCCGCTGTCGAGATCGATCCGATATCTAAGGGCCTGTCCGCCGCCATACGCCGCCACTTTTTGGAAAGGCCCGATGAGGCGCCCGCCGTTTCTGACAATGGTCTTCTGCGAAGCCAGGTTCCCTTCTTCCGTGGTCAATTCGACCCACGGCAGCCCCTGTTCGCGGGCGATGTCCAGCATGAGGGCCAGGGCGCGCGTCGCATAGCCGCGGCCCCGCTTCCACGACGCCACGGCGTAGCCGATGTGGCCGAGGACATGGGGCGGCAACTCCGCCGTTCCCCTTGCCCAGCGGAAGCCGATGACGCCG
>DASXGB010000200.1:0-7038 GCA_036489325.1 Caulobacteraceae bacterium | reverse complement strand
TGGTCGCGTTCAGCCCGACGTTCGCGGAGGCGACCCCGCTGCACCCGGCGTTTGGGCAATTCAATGGGACATTCCCGAGGCCATTCGACGAGAAGGTCTTTTTTGGCAAACTCACCTGGCTCGCCACAGAAAACGACACCGTAAATTTGAGTTACAGCAATCGCCGTGACAATGAAATCGTCGGGTTCGGCGGCACTACGTCCTATGAAACGCGCATTTCCAGACTGAACACGGTTGAAGACGCATTGCTGACTTGGAAGCACAACGGAAACGGTTGGCTGAACGAGTTTTTGGCTGATTATAGCCACTACGTATTCAACCCAAAGCCGGTTGAATTGGGCCTTATCAATCAAAATTATTTCGGTATTGGCGACATTGGCGGCGCAACCCAGCTACAGGACAAGTTCCAAAAAGTATTCACGGTCAAAGACAGCGTAACATTCAGTGACATCGATTGGCATGGACGCCATGTGATCAAATTAGGTGTCAAATATGCCTATCTGAATGAAAGGGAGATTGAGAATACTTCGGGCAACCCGGAATACGATTACGATCCCGGCCAGCCCGGCGGATGGCTCATTCCGTTCCAGGCCATATGGTCGCCGAGCGGAAAGGTCGCTGAGCTCAACAACAGCCAGATCGGTGTCTTTGCGCAAGATGACTGGGATGTGACATCTCGGTTACAGGTCAATGTCGGCCTGCGCTGGGACTATGAGACCAATCCCTACAACAACAACTTCAAAACCCCGCCGGATCAGGTCGCGTACATCGAGTACCTGATCGGCAAGCTTAACCCGGACAGCTCGGTGGGCACGCGCAACATCTCGACGGATTTCATCGCAACCGGCCATAGTCGCCATGGCCAGACCGACGAGTTACAGCCGCGCCTCGGTTTCTCCTATGATTTCAGCCGGGATAACGATCGGAGCTGGGTGCTTTTCGGCGGCGCCGGCCGCTATTATGACCGCACGCCGCTGGATAATCCGATCCAGGAGGCCTTCCACTCCCAGTTCCCGTATTACACATTCCAGTTCGCCCCGACGCCGACGCCGGGAAAGATCACCTGGAATCCGGTCTATCTGACGGTCGCCGGCTTGCAGGGCCTGATTGCCGGCGGGGTCACCCCCGGAATCGGCGGCGAACTCGATCTGCTGAACAACAACACCAAGGCGCCCTATAGTGATCAGTTCAGCGTCGGCCTGAGGCATGCCATGGGTCCATGGACAGCCTCGGTCACCCTGAGCCGCGTGCTTGGCTACGACCAGTTCACCTGGATCTGGGCCAATCGCCTGACGATTCCCAACAGTTTCACGCTCATCACCGAGCCTGGGGTGCCTTATGGCGTGGTGCTGACCAACACCACAAAGAAGTACTATTCCACCGGCGTCCTGGTCTCCATCGACAAGCCCTATACGGAGGCGTCCGGATGGGGCGTCGGCATCGCCTACACCTTCGAGGATGCCCACAAGCAGGGAGGCGACGCCTATTCTCTCGATTATACCTTCCCCTCGGTCTATCCCGACGACAATACCAGCGAGAGACACCACTTCACGGCAAACGGCACGGTTCGCCTGCCGTGGGATTTCCATCTCTCCGGGTTGCTCACCTTGGGTTCGGGACTCCCGTACAACGCCAACCAGACCTTCGACTTCCTGGCGTCCTCGAGCCCCACGACCGGGATCCACCTGGGTGCAGCCTACCCCGGCGGCATAGCCTACAAAGACCTGGATCTATCGCTAAGTCGCGATTTTGGGACATATTTTGGCAAGGTGCAGTTGAGGTTCGACGTGTTCAACCTGTTCAACTGGACCAACTACAGCTGCTTTACCGATTACGCGCGAGATCCCAACTTCGGGAAACCCAATTGCTCCACTGGCTTCCCGCGTAGCGTCCAGGTCGCGCTCCGCTACAGCTTCTAAGCCTGTTCCATGATTGTCGCGGGCCGCTCCCGAAGGGCGCGGGCGGCCCCTTTTTGAGCGCCCGCATGTCGTTTGCCTCAATGGATCGTCGCACCTTCCTGACGTCGGCCGCCGCCGACCTCCTCGCCCTTGGGGTTGGCCGGGGCGCTCTCGCCGAAGTTCCCGCCAAACCCGACCCGTTCTTCGACGATCTCGAGCAGCGCACGTTTCGCTACTTCTGGGACACGACCAATCCGGCCAACGGACTCGCGCCGGACCGCTATCCCAGGCCGCCCTACGCCAGCATCGCCTCGGTCGGCTTTGCCCTCACCGCTTATCCCATTGGTGTCGAGCGGCGCTGGATCACCCGGTCGGAGGCGCGCCAGCGGGTGCTCGCCACTTTGCGGTTCTTCCATGATGCGCCGCAGGGGCCGCAGCCGCACGGTGTCAGCGGATACATGGGATTCTTCTACCACTATCTCGACACCGGCACCGGCCTCAGGGTCGATGGAACCGAACTATCAACGGTGGACACCGCCCTGCTGCTTGGCGGCATGCTCTTCTGCCATTCCTATTTCAGAGAGCCGCACGCCGACGAGGTGGAGATCCGAAAGCTGGCCGACGCGATCTATGCACGCGTCGACTGGCGGTGGGCGCAGCAACCCGCCGATCTCAGCCCGGCGATCAATCTCGGCTGGCTGCCTGGGCGCGGTTTCATCCGCTACAGCTGGTTCGGCTACAACGAGGCGATGATCGTCTATCTCCTGGCGCTGGGATCGCCCACCCACGCCGTGGAGCCGGATGCCTGGGGCGCGTGGCGCCGTGACTATAACAAGACCTGGGGCCTGAACTTCGGGCCGCTGCCGCATCTGGGGTTCGCGCCCATGTTCGGCCACCAGTACTCCCACGTGTGGATCGATTTCCGCGGCATCCGCGACGCCTATATGCGCGGCCGCGACCTCGACTACTTCGAGAACAGCCGCAGGGCCGCCTATGCCCAGCGCGCCTACGCCATCGCCAATCCAATGGGCTGGAAGGGATATAGCGAGGACGTCTGGGGCATCACCGCCTGTGACGGACCCGGCGACCTCAGCCACCTGTACGGGGGCAAGATGCGGCGATTTCACGCTTACTGGGCGCGGGGGGCGGGAACGCGCGACGACGGCACACTTGCGTCGACCGCGGTCATTGGATCCATCGCCTTCGCCCCGGAGATCTGCGTCCCGGCCGCCCTGCGGATCAAACAGGACTATGGGGAATACCTCCTCGGCCCCTACGGCTTCCTCGACGCCTTCAACCCCACCTTCGATTTTGCCGATCTCAAGCCGAAGTTCGGCCGATCCGTTCCGGGCGTGGGCTGGATCGGGACCGACTATGTGGGGATCGACCAGGGGCCGATCGTGGCCATGATCGAGAATTGGCGCAGCGGTCTGATTTGGAAGACGATGCGCGCCAACCCGCATATCGTCCGCGGTCTGAAACGGGCGGGATTCACTGGAGGTTGGCTGGAGACGGCATGAGCATGGGCCTTTCCCGCCGCTCGGCGCTGGCCCAGCTGGCGGCGGGATCGCTGTCGGCCTGCGCGGCGCCGGGCGATAGGGCCCTACGGTTCTGGGCCATGGGTCGCGAAGGCGAAGTGGTTCAATCCCTGATGCCGGCGTACGTCCGCGCTCATCCGGACCCGCCGGTCACCGTGCAGCAACTGCCGTGGACCGCCGCCCATGCCAAGCTGCTGACCGCGTTCGCCGGCGGCGACCTTCCCGACCTCTGCCAGATCGGCAACACCTGGATCGCCGAGTTCTTCGCCCTGGGAGCTCTGCGCCGACTCGACGGCGTCGTAGCGACATCGCCGGTCGTGCGTCCGGCGGACGGTTTCGAAGGCATATGGCGCACCAACACCATCGCCGGCGGCCTCTATGGAATCCCCTGGTACGTCGACACGCGATTGCTGTTCTATCGCCGTGATCTGTTGGACAAAGCCGGACATGCTTCGGCGCCGACCACATGGGGCGACTGGATGGAGGCCATGGCCGCCATCAAGGCGCTGGTCGGCGCCGGGGCCTATGCGGCGTTGCTGCCGCTTAACGAACCGGAACCGCTCTTGAGCCTCGCTCTGCAGCAGGGCGAACCGCTGCTGCGCGACGGCGGCAGCCGAGGCAACTTTCAGAGCCCCGGTTTCAAACGAGCTCTGACCTTCTACGCCGAGATTTTCGCCCGCGGCTTGGCCCCGCCGGCGTCCGACACCGAGCTAGGCAACCTCTACGATGAATTCGCCCGCGGCTATTTCTCGTTCTACGTGAGCGGGCCTTGGAACCTAGGCGAATTCCGACGCCGCCTGCCCCCCGACCGCCAGGACATCTGGATGACCGCGCCGATGCCCGGACCGGACGGCCCTGGGGTGAGCCTCGCCGGCGGCTCCAGCCTTGTCGTTTTCGCCGGTTCGCGTCGGGCTGGACCCGCCTGGCGCCTGATCGAATATCTCTCGACGCTCCAGACCCAGAGCCGCTTCTACGCCCTGACCGGCGACTTGCCGGCGCGCCGCGACGCCTGGGCCGGCGCCGCCCTTGCCTACGATCCCAAGGCGGCGGCCTTTCGCGACCAACTGACCCGGGTCAGGCTCACGCCCCAGGTCCCCGAATGGGAAGCGATCGCCACGCAAGTGCAGTTGGTCGCCGAACAGATGATCAGGGGCGGCCTCACCGTCGGCGCGGCGACGGCCGAGATGGACCGCCTGGCGGACGCCCTGCTGGCCAAGCGCCGCTGGATGATCGCCCACGGGCGGAGCGCGGCGTGAGAGCGGGACGCGCCGGCTGGCTGTTCGCCGCCCCGGCGCTCGCAGTCATTGGCCTGTTCTTCATCGCCCCGGTCGCCGCCGGCTTCGTCCTCAGCCTCACCGATTTCGACATCTACGCCCTGGCCGACCTGCGCAATCTGAGGTTCGTCGGGCTGGACGAGTACCGCTCGCTCCTGGCGACGCCGCTTTTCTGGCAGGCGCTCGGCAATACGCTCTATTTCGTCGTCCTCGGCGTACCCCTGTCCATCGCGGCGTCCCTGGGCGCCGCGCTGCTTCTGGAGTCACCGCTGGCCAGGTTCAAGGGCTTCTACCGCACGGCCCTCTTCGCGCCGGTGGTGACGACCCTGGTCGCCGTGGCGGTCATCTGGCGCTACCTGCTGCACGCCCGCTACGGCCTGATCGACTATGGCCTTCACCTCATGGGTCTGCCGGCCATCGACTGGCTGGGCGATCCGCGCTGGGCCATGCCGGCCATCATCGTCTTCGCCGTCTGGAAG
Organism: Caulobacteraceae bacterium; assembly: GCA_036489325.1. Lineage (GTDB taxonomy): Bacteria > Pseudomonadota > Alphaproteobacteria > Caulobacterales > Caulobacteraceae > Acaudatibacter. Next base: position 1,849 of record DASXGB010000200.1, on the reverse strand, counting down.
AACTTCGGCTACAACATGATCATCTTCGTGGCCGGTCTGCAGACCATTCCCGACGATCTCTACGAGGCGGCGAAGATCGACGGCGCCTCCCCCCTTGGCCGGTTTTGGCATGTCACGCTGCCCGGCCTGGCGCCGGTGGTCCTGCTGGTCAGCGTGCTGACCATCGCCGGCTATCTGCAGCTCTTTGCCGAACCCTATGTGATGACCCAGGGCGGCCCGGCGCAATCGACCCTGAGCGTGCTCTATTTCATGTACGAGCAGGGCTTCAAATGGTGGAATCTGGGCGCGGCCTCCGCCGTCGCCTTCCTGCTGTTCGTCCTCATGCTGGCGGTGACCCTGGCCCAACTGGCAATCGCTCGTCGGCGGGGGGTGCTGTGAGGCGCCTCTTGCCCAGCCTGGCCGTGAATGGCCTTCTTGTCGTGGGCGCCATTCTGGCCCTGGCGCCGCTCCTGTGGATGGTGTCGGTCTCGTTCATGCGGCCTGGCGAAGCCGACAGCTTCCCCCCGCCGCTGGTTTCCAGCGCGCCAAGCCTCGCCGCCTATCATGAGCTCTTCGCCCACCACGGGATGGGCCGCTATTTCATCAACAGCCTCTTCCTCGCTTCGGCCGCGACGCTGCTCTCGCTGACCTTCAACGTCACCGCCGGCTATGCCTTCGCCAAGCTGCGTTTCGCCGGCCGCGAGCGTGTCTTCCAGCTGCTCATGGGCGCGCTGGTGATCCCGGGGCAGGTGGCGATGATCCCGCTTTTCCTGATGCTCAAGCCGCTGGGCCTGGTGAACAATTTCGCCGGCGTGCTCCTTCCCGGCGCCGCCGGCGTGTTCGGCATCTTTCTCGTCCGCCAGTACGCGCTCAGCATTCCCGACGAGCTTCTCGAGGCGGCCCGGGTCGACGGCGCTGGCGAATTTCGTCTGTTCCGCTCCATCGTCCTGCCGGCGCTGGCCCCGATCATGGTGACCCTGGCGACCTTCACCTTCCTCGCCGCCTGGAACGACTTCATGTGGCCGCTGATCATCCTGAGCGACGACCGGCTGTACACGCTGCCTCTGGCCCTGGCCTCCCTGTCCCGTGAACACGTTCAGGACAGCGAGCTGATGATGGCCGGCGCCGTGGTGACCGTGCTTCCGGTTCTGCTGCTGTTCGTCGTCCTGCAGCGCTACTACATCCGCGGCCTCCTGGCCGGGAGCGTGAAGGGTTAATGACTTTCGCCGCCATCGTCCGCACGATGCTGCTCCAACTCGCGGGCGCGCTTGTAGCGGGCGGATTGCTCCTCTTCCTTCCGGCCGGAACGCTGGCGTGGCCACAGGCGTGGGTGTTCATCGGGCTCTTCTTCGGTTGCAGCCAGGCATGGGCCTCTGGCTCCTGCGCAAGGATCCCGACCTGCTCGCGGCGCGGACCCGCTCGCCCCTGAGCGGCGCTCAGACCCAGCGCGACCGCGCGGTCGTTGTGGCGATTTTGATCGGCTTTTGCGCCTGGCTCGTCTTCATGGCCCTCGACGCGCGCCGCTTCGTCTGGTCGCACACCCCTTTGTGGGCTCAGGCGCTGGGCAGCGTCCTGATCGTCGGCGCGTTCTGGGGCTGGATCGGCGTGCTTGCCGCCAACAGCTTCGCGGCCAGCACGATCGAGTTGCAGGCCGAGCGCGGCCAGAGCGTGATCTCGGAGGGGCCCTACGCGTGGGTGCGCCATCCGATGTACGCCTATGCGATCCTCTTGATGCTAGGCATGCCGCTGCTCCTGGGCTCGCTATGGGGCCTTTTGGACCTTGTCGTCCTCCTCCCGCTTCTGGGCGCCCGCGCGATCGGCGAGGAGGCGCTGCTGCGCGGCGGCCTGCCCGGATATGCCGACTACTCGC
>DASXGB010000119.1:0-17380 GCA_036489325.1 Caulobacteraceae bacterium | reverse complement strand
GCCCTGGCCTTCGCCTCACGCGGCTATGTGACCGTGGCGCCCAACCCTCGCGGCTCGACCGGCTACGGCCGCGCCTTCGAGGAGGCCAACCGCAAGGACCTGGGCGGCGGGGATCTGGAAGACGAAGTCGCCGGCGCGAAGTTTCTTGCCGAGACGGGCTATGTGGACGGCAAGCGGATAGGGATCACCGGAGGGTCCTACGGCGGCTACATGACCCTGATGGCGGTCTCCAAGACGCCGAACGTCTGGGCCGCCGGGGCCGAATGGTTCGGCATCATTGACTGGGCGCACATGTACGTGACTGAGGCCCCGCCGCTTCAGGCTTATCAGCGGGGCCTGATCGGCGATCCCGTCACGGACGTGGCCGTCTACAAGGCCTCCAGCCCCATGACCTACATGCATCAGACGACCGCGCCGCTGCTTGTGCTGCAGGGCGACAACGACATCCGCGTGCCGAAGAGCCAGGCCGAGGAAGTGGTCTCAACCCTCAAGGCCGACGGCCGCACCGTCGACGTCCATTTCTATCCCAACGAGGGCCACGGCTTCGTCAAGCGCGAGAACCAGATCGATGCGCTTGAACGCACCATCGCCTGGTTCGACAAGTATCTGAAGGGCGCCCCGGAAGAACGTTGATCGGCTCAGCTGCCGGCGACAACGGGCGAGGAATCGCCGTGGCGCACCACGCGCGGCGTCACCACGATATAGAGTTCGGTCTTGGCCTTTGTGTCGTTGTTAAGGTGGAAGATCTCGCCCAACAACGGGATGTCGCCGACGCCAGGCACCTTGCCATGTGAGGAGATATCGCTGTTCTGGCTGAGTCCGCCGATGACAAAGGCCTCGCCGTCCCGGACCGTGATCGAGGTCTCGGCTTCACGCTGGCTGATCTCCGGATAGCTCTGCGAATAGCCGGTGACGCTGGAGACCACGCAGAAGACGTGTGAGGTGACATAGCCGTCGCTGGATACGCGCGGCGCGATCTGCAGCGTGACGCCGACATTGACATACTGCACCTGCTGCGAGACGCCGTTGACGCCTGAGAGCGTGATGGCGGTCAGGATCGGCAAGGCGTCGCCGGTGACGATCTTCGCCTCACCACCGCTCTGCGCGGCGATCCGCGGCTTGGAGACGATCCGGCCATGGCCCTTGGTGACCTGGGCGTATAGCGCCGCCTGAAGGGTGGCGCTGAAGATGCCTCGGGTTGATTGGAACCCGGGCGGAGAAAATCCCCCCGAGGTCAGCGTCACTTGGCCGACCTGACCGTTGGCGTTCTGGAAGCTGAAGCCGACGTCCTTGGCGCCAGTCTCATCCAGTTCGACGAACTGGGTCTCGAGAACGACGCTGTCCACCGGCACGTCGATGGCGGCGATCTCCGCCTTCAGGCGAGCGATGTGCGCAGGCGAGCCCTTGAGGATCACGGCATTGAGACGCCGGTCGATGGCGATCGAATCATCGACGGACTGGCCGAGGGGTTGTTCCTGCGAGTCCGGTGCCGGCGGTGGCGCCGAATAACTCTGTTGGCCGTTCATGCTGGCCGAGCCGAAATTCGGCTCATGAGGAACGAAATTATCGTTCGACTTCACTGTCTGACCCGCACTGAGCAGGCCCACTACTTCACTGACGTCGGCATACTTGAGCGGCACCACCTCGAAGCCGTCGTCACCCGGAAGCGGGTCGCTCTCTTGCGGCAGGGGGCCGTTTGTCTGGTTTGGGTCGCCCGTGGCGACCTGGGTGGCGTGGTTGGTCTTGAAATCGAGGATGAGGACGCCGTGATCGCCAGCTTTGGCGGTGAGATCCACCGGCGTCGAAGAGACGAACCGCAGGATAAGTATGGTGTCGTTCTGCTCGAAGTCGACGGTCTGCAGCAGGCCTTTCATGCCGGCGGGCACGCGCGCCGCCGGTCCGCGAGAAGATAGCGCGAAGCCGATCGCCGGGTGGAGACCCCTCGTCTGAATGATCGAATAGGTTGGCGCCAGAGGGGTGAAAGTGAGGATCAGCTGGCTTTCAGTCGGGCTGATATCCTTGACCTGGACGTCCGTCAGCACGGCCGGGGGCGGGGGCGGCACCGTGATGTCGGCCAGCGCCGGCGTAGCGATAAGGAACAGCACCGCCAGATGCAGCGCCAAAGCGACAAATCGGCCGCGAATGAAAGCGCGCGGCCCTTGTCCGGTCATGACTTGAAGCCCCACCAGCGTATTCACGCGCGCAAGTCTAATCCCAGACTTGCGCGCTGAACACCGAGGCGTTTGGTCGCGTCAGAACGCCGTGTCGCCGTTCGGCGTGCCGAGGCCCGTCGGGCCATCGTAGCCGCCCTCGCCGACGCACAGATAGGTGCCGCCGCACGAGCCGCCGATGCCCGGGGCGTTGGTGCCCGAGGTGACGTCATGAAAAGCTGAAGACGACGCATTGTACGGATTGCGGCCATAGAACACGACGTCGTCGCGCTCGCCATAGATACCGCCAATCAGCGGAGCCGCCACGCTCGTGCCACCGACAATGTAGAAGCCCGGCGTCAGGCCCGTCATGCTGTAGTGGACGAGCACCCCCGTGTTCGGGTCGGCGACAGCCGAAACATCAGCTTCCGCTCGCATTGTGCAGAGGGTGTTGTTGGCCATGTTGGCGTGCGAGGACGTCTGCCAGGCAGGCTCCTGATAGGCCGAGCTGCAGCCGCTGCCCGCTCCGCCCCAGACCGTTTCCCCCAAGCGGCTGTTGAGGTTCATGTTCAGGGTTGTGCCGCCCACAGCGGTCACGTGGGGCGAGGTGGCCGGGAACTGGGCGCCAAAGCCCGAATCGCCTGTACTGGCGGTGATCGCCACGCCTGGATGGTTGAATTCCCACTCGAAAGACTGGCTGCCGAGTTCGCCGCCGCCGTAGCTGTTACTGACGACATGGGCGCCCAACGCCACGGCCTCATTCACGCCGGCCGCCAGGTTGCTGGTGAAATTGTCGTTCGTCTGGACAAGGATGATCTTGCAGTTTGGGCACATGGCGCTGACCATCGCTAGGTCCAGGCCCTGTTCCACGTCCCAGCCGAAATCCACGACCGGCGGCGGCGTCGTGCCGCCCGTCTGGTTGACGATCCTGAGACAGCCGTTCGCGACGGTGCATGGGGGAAGCAGGAATTGAGCGCGATAGGCTGCTAGGTCCGCTTCGGCTTGAGGATAGGCGAAGGCGTCGACGATCGCGACGGTTGTCGTTGAGCGGCCCGCGCCGGTGATGTTGTAGGCCGAACGGAGCTGGGCCGGGGAAAGACATCCCGAGGGAACGGTCTTCTGACAATTGAACAGTCCGCCGGGCGGCACAAAGGGAACACTCCTGGGATTGCCCGCGCCGTCGGTAACGATATGGACATGGCAGTTCGACACCGCGCCTGCATTTGAACAGGCGGCCATGTGGAATGTCAGGCCAGACCTCTGGACGACGGTATGCCTCAGTGGCTGAACGACCGGTGCGGCCATCGCCGCGCCATACGCACCAATTCCTGTCGCCAAAGCGACTGACGCGAATAATTTCATATTGCCCCCATCCCGTTTTAGGCGCGACCTAATTGGTGGCGCTGCGCAGGCTTAAAGCCTCACCCAATGGCCAGCAAGATAAAGCTTTTACTGAGGGTTGGACCTCACGCTTCCGTGAGAGGTGTCGAATCTGAAAAACCGGACGACCTGCAAACCGGACCCGAGCTTCAGGTCTCCGTCGCTTGGCCGCGCATATACATCGATTGCACGGCGATACGGCCCGGCCCGGTGAAACGATTGATGTAGAACATGGCGTGGTTGCCGAACCGACCGAGCGGCAGGCGGGAGGCGATCGTCTCCATCCCCACCATCTTATCCTTGTAGAGCCACGCCCCGGGTTCGACGTCGATGCTTTCGCCATCTTCCAGAGTCTTCTCGAACACCTGACCATAGGCATAGATCCAGAGGACTCCATCGCCCTTGCCGGCGATGAACTTGTGGACGTTGTAAGCCTGGGTTTGGTGAAGCAAGCCGGCGGCGCCGCGCACGTGCACGACCTCGAGACCGACCGCCCGCGTGGCGGCCAGGAAGCGGTGCTCGTGGACGTGCATCTCCCGGCCGAGCGGCATTTGCAGAGTGACGATGCGCCCCGGCCCATCGCGCCGAAATGCGATCATCCCCGCGCCGCTGGCCTCCGCGATCAGCGCACTGTCGCCGCCGCCTGCCGCCTTCTTCATCCCGCCATTGGGCTCGCGCAGGCTGATGACGACCGAGGGGTGCTTCCAGAGCAGGGTGTGCTGTTCGAAATAGACCTGTGTCTTGCTGACATCGATGGTGAGCACCGGCACGATATCGTCGGCCACATGATAGGCGACGTCGGCAAAGGTCTGAGCCTTGCCCTTGGGCGGAATGAGATTTGGCAGAGTCTCCATTCAACCCGCTTCTGAGATTTCATTGCTGTGCGGCATGACTTTACCGATCCCAACATCTCTCCCGCGGGCGATGTTATTGTCAAGACAGCGGACTCACGGGTTCCGGAAAGAAAAAGGCCCCAGAACAGGCGTTCTGGGGCCAATTCAACATCTTGTCCTGTGTCTAGAATGCGGTGGCGGTGTTCGGTGAGCCCCACCCCGTCGGGCCGTCATAGCCGGTTTCTGCGGTGCAGAAGTAGGTGCCACCGCACGAGCCGTTGCTCCCCATCGTGACGTCGTGGAAGCCAGTTCCGGCGACACCGTTGGTGTAGAGCTTACTGGCACAGTAGGAGGCGACATTATTGGGGTCGGTGCTGCCGCAATTCGCGCCAACTTCGCCGTAGATTCCGCCGAGGAGCGGGGCCGAGACGCTAGTGCCCCCAAACACCATCCAGGCCGAGCGTGTGCCGCCCGGAGGACCATAGACGGCGACGCCGGTGTTGGGGTCGGCCACGGCCGAAACGTCTGTCTCCATGCGCCTCGTGCACGCCGAATGGGCGGCCGTGCCCACTTGCCAACTGGGCGCATTGTAGACGGTGCTGCAGCCGCTGCCCGTGCCGGACCACACGGATTCCGAGAGGTAGGAATTGCCGTTCATGGTCAGGCTCGTGCCGCCCGCCGCTACAACATGCGGCGAGGTGGCCGGGAACTGGGCGCCATAGCCACTATCGCCGGCGCTTGCCGTCACCGTCACGCCGGGGTGGTTGTAGTCTGGCTCGTAAGACGTGGTGCCGCCTTCACCACCGCCGTAGCTGTTGCTGATGACCAGCGCCCCTCTGTTCGCCGCGGTGTTCACGGCTTGGCCGAGGTTGGCGTAGCTGGTCGAACTGGCCTGGACGAGGAGGATCCTGCAGTTCGGGCACATGCTGCTGACCATGTCGAGATCGAGCGCCTGTTCCTGATCCCAGCCGGTGTTGGTCTTGGGAAGTCTATTGCCTCCAGTCTGGTTGACGATCGTCAGGCAGCCGCTGGTCGTGGTGCAGGCCGGAAGACCCATGGTCTGGCGATAGACCGCAAGGTCCGATGCGGCGTTGGGATAGCCGTAGGCGTCGACGATGGCCACGATGGTCGAGGAGCTGCCCATGCCGGTGATGCCGTAGGCAGCGCGAAGCGTCGCGGAACCGAAGCCCGCCGGCGTCGCATTGCGCGTCGCGTTGCTGGTCTGGATGTTCCCGGCAGCGTCGGTCACCACGTGGGCGAAGCAGCGCGCTGACATCGGTCCTTCAAAGCCAGGACACACCTTGGCGTGGAAGGTGTGACCGGAATGCTCGACTTGGCCGAGCGCCCTGAACTGCTGGGCCGAGGCCCCGGACGCGGCGACGAACGCGGCAATGCCGGCGGCAAGCGCCAGCTTGGAATGAATTGTCATGAAACTCCCCGGATTGGAATTCTTATGCTTACGTCGGACAATACGACGCGAGTCCTCAGGCTATGCTCGAACCGGCGACGTCGCAATAGACTGTCAATGGGCTCCCGCGCGCGATTTGGTTTATCTGGCGGTGGCGTTCGCCGTCGCTCCGGCAAGGTATTCGGCCAGGGAGTCGAGGGCGCGATTACAGTCACCCTCAAAACAGGAGCCATGCATCGTCGCCAGGCGTTTGGGCGCGAAACGCTGGAGGGCGCGCACGGTCGGCGCCAAGGCAGGCCCCAGCGAAACGCTGCGAAATGCTTCCTCGGTAGCGATCGCGGCGGGAGTGATGTCCTCCCGCGTCACCGGCGGGCCGTCCCCGGCATGTGTGAAGAGGTCGCCGCAAAAGAGGGTGCCGGTCGTCTCCTCGAACATCAGGCCGGACTCCCAGGCGTGCGGCACATGCGGCGTATCGATCCAGCGGACTCGCTTGTCGCCCAGATCCAGCAACTCACCATCGGCCAGGGCCCGCGGCGGTCGGTCGGCCAGGTCGTTGAGCGACACCATGCAGGCGGTCATGCCGTGAACCACCTGAGCCCGGGGCGCCGCCGCAAGCCACGCGTTCATGGCGCCGCATTCGTCGGCTTCGACATGGCCGAAAGAGATCCACCGCAACGTCTCGATCGGCGTCACGGTCGCGACGGCGGCCGACACGGCCGGGAACAGGCCGCGCATGCCGCAGTGGAACAGCAGTGGCTGGTCGGCCATGACCAGAAACTGGTTGAACCCGAAACCCGCCGGCGGCGCGATCTCCGGCACGAGCGTGGAGATCCGGAATATGCCGTCAGCGATCTCGTCGATCCGTGTGGCCATCTCTTCACTCCTTTTGGCGGCAGGGCGATCTCACCCGGCGGCCTGCCGCTATTCCTTCGATGGGCCGCCCGAGGTCAAGGACGACCTGATCAAAGGTCCAGACAGGCGCTGGCATCCGCGCGTCGCGAACCTCGTTCGCCGCGGATCTCTTACTCGGCGTTCCGACCAGGCGCGATCCAGGTGATCGTATCCCAGGCGTTGCGAATGGCCAGCAGCACCAGGGCGAGCAGCACGACGGCTAAAGTCTTGGGCGCCCACGGCCAATCGGCGCCGACTCCCACGGCGGCGAGCGCCAGGACGAGGTAGAGGCCGGCGGGCGCGCCGGCGTAGAGCCAGAAGTCAGACCAGTGCGGCGCCTCGAAGCCTTTCGGAGCGGACCGGATGCCACGGGCCGAGCGCAGGCAGCAGGCGAGGCCCGCCACGGCGATCACGACTATGAGCACCGCCTCTTCGGGGGCCGTGACACCAGGCGCCTGGGTGATGGCGCTGATCGAGAACACCGCCGCGAAATGGACGATGGTCGGCGTCAGATAAAGGGCGGCGCCGCGCAGCGATCTCGACCGGTCGCCGCCTGCGGTCAGGGTGACGACCACGAACATCAGCCCGATGAGGCCGGCCGCCGCCGACCCGATCAGGAAATAGAAGTTGCTCCAGCCGGCCGGCACAGACCTAACCCTCCGCAAGCCTGGCGATCGCCTCGCCGGTAAGCCGCCGCGTGGTCCAATCGGTCAGGGCGGCGGCCGCCAGGGAGTCATAGAAGGCGATCGAGGGCGTGTTCCAGTCCAGCACCGCCCATTCCAGCCGCCCCAGGTTTTCGCCGCGACAGCGTCGGGCAAGGCCGGCGAGCAGCGCCTTGCCGACGCCTCGGCCACGGGCGAGCGGTCGCACGTATAGGTCCTCTAGCCAGATGCCGGCTCGGCCGACGAAGGTCGAGAAATTATAGAACCACAAGGCGAAGCCAATGCCCGCCTCGCCGTCCCAGGCAATGTCGCAATAGGCCCTCGGCGGATCGCCAAACAGGGCCCGTTCGATGTCGGACTCGGTGAGGACGGCCTCGTGCGCCAGGCGCTCGTATTCCGCGAGTTCGAGAATGAGGGCGTGGACGAGGCCGGAGTCCTCGGGACGCGCGGGTCTGATAGTGAAGCGGGTCATGCCGCCACTGGATAGGGCCGGACGTCTGCCGACGGAAGCAACCGCGCTTCTGAAGGCAAGCCTCATTGAGATTGAAACTGGACGAGATCGCCGCGCATGGGCTTAAAGGCGGCAGGATCGTGAAAGAGCGTATTCCTGCGCGGACTGTCGTCTCGAAGGTGGGGCATGAGCGGGCGAACGAGCCCTCGGCTGCGCGTGGCGCTGGTCACCGGATCGTACAATTTCATCGCCGACGGCGTAGCACTGACGCTCAACCGTCTGGTCGCCTACCTCGAGAGCGTCGGCGTGGAGGTGCTGGTCGTTGCGCCGGTTGCGAAGATCCCGGCCTTCGATCACGTCGGTGAGGTGGCGCCCGCGCCGTCGGCGCCCTTTCCGTTCCGCAACGACTATCGCCTGGCCTTCGGGCTGACACCCGCCCTGCGTCGGCGCCTCGAGGCCTTCGCGCCCGACATTGTCCATGCCGCCACGCCGGACTGGCTGGGCTACCAGGCCCTTACCTTCGCCAGGGCGCGCGGCATTCCGGCTGTGGCCTCCTATCACACCCGCTACGAAACCTACCTCAAGGACTACGGCCTCGGTTTTCTCAGCGACTTCCTGACAGAATGGCTGAAGCGTTTCTACGGCGGCTTTGACGAGGTCTATGCGCCGTCGCCGTCGATGATCGACAGCCTGATCGCCGACGGCTTCCGCGGCAACATCGCGCTGTGGGGCCGCGGCGTCGACACCGAACGGTTCGACCCGGCCAAACGCAGCGCCGCCTTCCGCACCCGCCTGGGATCGGATGACGAGACGCCGGTCATCGCCTTCGTCGGCCGTCTTGTGCGGGAAAAACGCCTCGACACTTTGGGGCAAGTCTCCGAGCGCATTGCGCATCTCGATCATCGCCTGCTGGTGGTGGGCGACGGGCCGGACCGGGCGATGCTCGAACAGGCCGCGCCGCGCGCCTTCTTCACCGGCTTCCTCGGCGGCGAGGACTTGGCGACGGCTTACGCCTCGGCCGATATCTTTCTGTTCCCCAGCGACACTGAGACCTTCGGGGCGGTGACGCTTGAGGCCATGGCCAGCGGTCTGCCCGCCATCTGCGCCGACGCCACGGGAAGTCGGTGCCTGGTGGTTCCAGGGGTCACCGGATTCCTGGCGCCGCCGGGCGACGCCCAGGTCTTCGCCGGCCATGTTGAGACTCTGGTGGGCGATACGGCCCTCAGGAGACGGATGGCGGCCGCGGCGCGGGTGCGCAGCTTGAGCTTCACCTGGGAAGCGGACATGGCGAGCCTGCTCGCCCGCTATGAAGCACTGGCCGCCCGCCCCAGTCGCGCGGTCGCCTGATCGGAGCATGAAGATCGTCGACGTTTGCGGCTTCTATGCCGCTGCCGGCGGGGGCGTACGCCGTTATGTCGACGCCAAGTTCGCCGCTGCCGCTCGCGCCGGCCATCAGCTGACGGTCATTGCGCCGGCCGAAAAGTCCCGGATCGAGGAACGGGACGGCGGCCAGGTGACCTGGGTGGCCTCGCCCGTGATGCCGTTCGATTCTCGCTACCGCCGCTTTGGCGCGCGCGCGGACGTCTGGGCGGCGATCGACAGGGCCGCGCCCGATGTGCTCGAAGCGTCGTCGCCGTGGACAAGCGCCGAGTTTGCAGCGGCCTGGACCGGCCAGGCGAAACGCTCGCTCGTTTTCCACCAGGACGTGGTTGCGGCCTACGCCCACACGGTGCTGGACGGTGTGCTTGCCCGCTCGGCCATCGACGCCTTGTGCGCGCCATGGTGGTTGCGGATCCGGCGGCTCTCGAAGAGGTTCGACGTCACCGTCACCGGCGGCGAATGGCTCGCGAAACGGCTCGGCGACCACGGTGTCGCTAATGCCGTAACGGTCCCCTTCGGCATCGAAGCCGGTCGATTCAAGCCGGGGCTGCGGGACGAAAGCCTGCGGGCGGAACTGCTGGCGAAGTGCGGTCTTGGACGAGAGGCGAAACTCCTGCTGGGGGTCTCTCGGTTCCATCCGGAAAAACGCCTGCCGTCCGTGATCGCGGCTGTGGCGCAGGCCCGTCGACAGCGGCCGGGTCTTGGCCTGGCGATCGTCGGCCACGGTCTCGCCCAGGCTTCGGTGCGGCGTGCAGCGAGGAAGGCCGGCGGCGTCGTCCTTCTGGGCGGAGTCGAGGATCGCCAGACGCTGGCGCGGATCTACGCCAGCGCCGATCTCTTCGTCCACGGCTCGGCGGCGGAGACCTATGGCCTGGCGGTGGGCGAGGCGATCGCCTCAGGACTGACTGTGATCGCTCCGGCCCGCGGCGGGGCCGGCGATCTCGCCCGCAGCGGCCGTTCGAAGCTCTATCGGCCCGGCGACCCAGTCGACGGCAGCCGCGCGATCCTGGAGGCGCTGGGCGGAAAAGTCGATCCGCCCACCGCGCCGCCGCCTGGAAGCCTCGACGAGCACTTCACCGAGCTCTTTGCGCTCTATGAGCGCCTGCTGACGGCTCCCTAGACCCGCTCGACGATGATCGCGGGGGCCATGCCGCCGGCGGCGCACATGGTGACCAGGCCGCGCTTGAGGTCGCGGCGTTCGAGTTCGTCTAGCACGGTGCCGATGAGAATCGATCCGGTCGCCCCGATCGGGTGGCCGAGCGCCATGGCCCCGCCGTTGACGTTGACCTTGTCGCGGTCGAGGCGGAGGTCGCGGATGAACTTCTCAGCCACCACCGCGAAGGCCTCGTTGATCTCGAAGAGATCGATGTCGTCCAGCGTGAGGCCGGCCTTGGCCAGAACCTTGCGCGCCGCCGGCACCGGGGCATTGAGCATAAGGGTCGGGGAATCGCCCATGTTGGCCATGGCCACCACCCGGGCGCGCGGCTTCAGGCCGTGGGCCTCGGCGTAGCTCGGGGAAGCCAGCAGCACCGCCGCCGCCCCGTCGACCACGCCCGATGAATTGCCGGCGTGATGCATGTGCTCGATCTTGAGGTCCGGATAAACCTTGTTGATCAGGCCGCCCAATGTCGTGCCTTCGGCATCGATCGGCACGCCCGCCATGGCCTCGAACGAGGGCTTCAGCGCCGAGAGCGCTTCAATCGTCGTGCCGGGCCTGGGAAACTCCTCGTGGTCCAGGGCGATCGAGCCATCGTCGCGGTAGACCGGCGTCAGGGACTTGTCGAAGTGACCACCCTTGATGGCGGCGTCGGCGCGCTGCTGGCTCACCAGCGCCAGTTCGTCGAGCGCCAGGCGGTTGATGCCTTCAAGCGTTGCGATGGCGTCGGCGCAGATGCCCTGCTGGGTCTGCGGGTGGCGGGCGCGCAGGCGGTCGTTGCCGCCGTCCAGCAGCATGGGGCCGCTCGGATCGCGCGATGAGGACGTGTAGGACATCATCTCGGTGCCGCCGGCGATGACCAGGTCCTCCATGCCGGACATGATCGAGGCTGCCGCGAAGTTCACCGAAGTGATGCCGGATCCGCAGAAACGGTCGAGGGTCGTGCCGCTGGCCTTGGTGTCATAGCCGGCGTCGAGCGCGGCCATGCGGCCCAGATCGAAGCCCTGCTTGCCGCGCTGGCTGCTGGTGCCCCAGATGATGTCGTCGACCTCGGTGGTGTTGAGGTTGTTGCGCTCTCTGATCGCCTTCAGGACGGCGGCGGCCAGGTGCTGGGGGTGGAAGTCGGCCAGGGCGCCCTTGCCAACCTTGCCGATGCCGCGCGGCGTGCGGCAAGCGTCGATGATATAGGCTTCGGGCATGGGAGCGTCCTCTCCGGCTGGCGGCTTCAAACAAGTGTTTTGAGAGCGAACGCGATCGGGCGCAAGGCTGACGCGGGGTCAGGATGATGGCGCCGCCGCTTGGCGCATGCGATCATCGCGGGGCTGTCGACGCCGTAAGCAGCTCGCGGACTTGGGGAATTAACATGAGGGTCGCGACTTCCGGCGTTTTGGCTCTGGCCGTCTTCAACCTGGTCGCGACCAGCGCCGTGGCTGACGACACGACAGATGATGTCCGCTGCCTGGCCCTGGCCGCCGCCCTGACCGCCAATCCCAGCATCGATGCCAACGAAAAATCCGCCAGTCAGGCGGTCGGCATCTATTATCTTGGGCGGCTCGATGGACGCACACCCGGCCTCGATATCAAGAGCCGATTGATCGAACAGGCCAGGCTGATGGGAGCCATGTCGGTCGATGCGATCAAGTCGCAGGCCCAGGCCTGCGGCGCCGCGTTCGGCGCCCGCGGCAGGGCGCTGGAGGAACTGGGCGACGCGCTCAAGGCTGCTGGCCAGCCGCAAAAATAGCGGTATAGGCGTCCGACGGCTGACTCGGTCGTGGCGCAAGCAGGAAGGCCTCCTTCGATGCCCGAACTGATCCGTGCGGCCAGCCGCGACTACCGGTCAGTCACCATGGATAGCCACCGCTGGGATGGCTTTCAGCCTCGCGCCGGCGACATCATCATCGGCACCTACCCCAAGTGCGGCACCACCTGGACGCAGAGGATCGTCGATCTGCTGGTCTTCCAGACGCCGGAGCCCCGGCCAGCGACCCAGACCGCGCCCTGGCTGGATTCGGTGATGTTCAATCCCCTTGAAGAGGATCTGGCGAGCCTGGAGGCCCAGACCCACCGTCGGTTCGTCAAGACCCACCTGCCGCTGGATTCGGTGCCGATCTGGGAGGGCGTGAGCTACATCCACGTCGCGCGAGATGGGCGTGACTCCTGCATGAGCTTTCACAACCATCAGTTTCACACCAAACCGGAATTCCGCGCCAAGGTCTTCGCGGGCCTGATGGGCAATCCCAAGCTGATGGAGGCCATGCAGCGGTCCGCGAGACCACGTTCGCCGATGGTGCCCGAGGATCCGCGCGAGTTCTTCCGTTCCTGGATCGAAGCGGCCGAGGAGGACGTAACGGAAGGGTATGGCGTCGACCTTCCGTTCTTCGAGTTCGAAACGACCTACTGGCGCGAGCGGAGGAGGCCCAACCTGTTGCTGGTGCACTACAACGACCTGAAGGGCGACCTCGCCGCTGAGATGGCGCGTATCGCCGACTATCTTGAGATCGATGTTCCGGCGGCGGTGATGCCGTCTCTGGTGGAGGCGGCCCGGTTCGAGTCCATGAAGCGCGACGCGTCGGTGATCGCGCCCAAGGCCGGGGATATCTGGGAAGGCGGCGCCGAACGCTTTGTCTTCAAGGGGACGAACGGGCGCTGGCGCGAGGTCCTGACCGAGGAGGATCTCGCCCGCTACGACGCCCTTGTCCGGGAGAAGTGGAGTCCGGCCCAGGCGGCCTGGATCGAAGGCGGTCGGCGCGAGGCCGGCGATCCGCGCACCCTTTCCGACGCCGCCGCCTGATCGTCAGATCTCCTCCAACGCCAGGCCGCGCGTGCGCGGTCCGAAGAGGGCGATAACCGCGGCTGTCCCCGCCAGGGCGCCGGCGATGAGGACAAAGACGCCGGGGCCGCCGAAGCCGGCGAGGGTCCAGGCAATCAGGTAACTGGAGAGCGCGGCGGAGAGTCGGCTGAAGGAATAGACGAAACCGACGGCGCGGGCGCGGATGGCGGTGGGGAAGAGTTCGCTCTGGTATGCGTGATAGGCAAGGCTCATCAGCGAACTGCCGCCCGCCACAGCCATGCCGACAAAGGTGAAGAGGACGAAATTTGAGCTCGCCGTCATCCCGGCCATGGCGAGCCCGAAGGCGCTGGCGGTAAGCGCACCGGTGACGATCAGCCATTTGCGCTCGAAGCGGTCGGCGACGATGAGGAAGACGAGCGGCGCCGCGGGCGGAACGAGGGCGAGGGCGACACCATAGGCCAGGGACCGGCTGAGCTCGACGCCCTGGGCGACGAGCAGGGTCGGCAGCCAATTGGCGAAGCCGTAGTAGCCGAGCGTCTGCAGCAGGTGAAAGACGATCAAGGTCAGGGTCCGTCGCCGCCAGGGCAGGGCGAACAACGAAGGCGACGGGCCGGAGTTCGGGACAGCGCGGGTGCGCGGCGTTAGGGGTTGGGGGAGGGGGCGCCCAAGCTCCGCCGTGACCCTGGCCTCGATCATCGCCATGACCTCTTCGGCCTCGGCGGCGCGGCCGTGTTCGGCGAGCCAGCGCGGCGATTCCGGCAGGCGTCGTCGCACGCTCCAGGCGCCGGCGGCGGCAATTGCCGGCAGCAGGGCCAGCCAGCGCCAACCGTCGAGACCGAAATGGCGACCCGGTATCAGCCGCCAGGCAAGCAGGGCGAGCAGAGGCACGGACAGGAACTGGATGGCGGCGCTGACTGCAAAGGCGCGCCCGCGCAACCCCTTCGGCGTCAGTTCGGCGATGTAGCAATCGATCGCCACCAGCTCGACGCCCACCCCGACGCTGGCGACGAGCCGCCAGGCGTCGATGGCCAGGTTGTTCGTCTGGAAGGCCATGACGCAGGTCGCCAGCGCATACCAAAGGAGAGCGATGGTGAAGATCGGCCGTCGCCCCATACGGTCGGCGACCGCGGAGAAGACCAGGGCGCCCAGCCACAGGCCGGCGAAGGTGGCGGCGATGAAGCTCGCCTGGTCCGCAACGCCCAAGAGGCCGCCTCGCCCAATGTGGAACAGGCCGGCCGAGACAAGGCCAAGGCTCAGCGGAGCCGAGAGGAAGATGTCGTAGATCTCGAAGAAAGCGCCGAATGAGATCAGGGCGACCAGGGTCCAGATGTAGCGGCACGCCGGCAGGCGATCGAGCCGCTCGGCGATGGTGTGTCCGACCGGCGCAACCGCTCCCATCGATCCCGCTTACGCGGGGCCGACCGCGGCGAAAAGGCCTCGCAGCGACACCACGCGTCGGCGGAGGTTGGCGCCGCAAGCTCGCCGGGCGTAGCATCAGCCGGAAGGCGGCCGTCCGAGGTCCGCCCGCTCAGAGGGAAGAGATCATGGCCAGCGCAACGACCACCGAAAAGCCGAGCTATCTTGGCCTCCTGAACGCCATTTCTCTGGGCGAGAGCGCGGCCGGGGTGGCTCTTGAAGCCTGGGCGAAGGCGACCCCCAATGAGGACCTGGCCTGCGTCCTGCGCTTCGTGGCGGCCCGGGAGACCAGCCATGGTGAGGTGTTCTGCCGACGCCTCTGCGAACTGGGCTATTCGCTGCGGGAAAAGGCCGATCCCAGGGCCGCCGAACAGCTTGCCAGGCTTGCCGATCCCAACATCAGCGACCTCGACAAGATTCCCCGCCGACGGGAGGAGGCGACCGATCCGTTCGCGGAAATCCGCCGGCGCATGGCCGAGGGCGACTTCGATCCGATGACCGTCAATCTGATGAACTGGTACATCGCCGAAGAGAAGGACAGCGAGCGTCGCCTGCGGGAAGCCTATGACGCGGTGCGGGATGGCGGCGGCCGCAAGGCCAGTGCGCGCCAACCCGACGGACCGAGCGCCGACGCCGAGGCGATCATGGCCTGTATGACCGCGGGTTTCGCCAGGTTGGAAAAGACCATGGAAAAGCTGGCCAAGTCCGAAAAGCCTAGGCGTTAGCCGGGACGGCGCAATCGTGAGCGACCTGCGGGTCGTCCAGCCGATTTCCGGCGGACCCGCCGCCCGCGCGCGCCGCTATGAACCTTGGCTCGGCAACTTACGTCGGCTGGATCCGGAGGCCACGAAGTCATGACCGACACCATCCTCTATGAGACTACCGACGGCGTCGCCGTCATCACCCTCAATCGGCCTCAGAAGCGCAACGCCCTCAACCTCGAGGCCTACGGGGCGCTTGAGGCGGCGCTCCGGCGCGCCGTGCGCGATCCGGCGGCGCGTTGCGTGATCGTCACCGGAGCCGATCCGGCGTTCTGTTCCGGCGACGATGTCGTCGAGCTGATGGCGACGCCGAGGCCGCCCACTGAGGATTCGCCGGTTGTCCGCCATCGGCCGACGCCCGCAGCCATGGCCGCGCTCGAATGCGACAAACCGCTGATCGCCGTGGTCAACGGTCCCGCGGTCGGCTGGGGCATGGAGTTGGCGCTCTATGCCGACATCCGCCTTGCCTCGGAGCGGGCGCGCTTCGCCGAGCTGTTCATCAAGCGCGGCCTCATCTGCGACGTGGGCGGCTTCACTCGCCTGCCGGCGATCGTCGGGCCGGCCAAGGCCGCGGAGCTGCTGTTCACCGGCGATCCGATCGACGCCACGGAGGCCCTGCGCATCGGCCTGGTGACGGCGGTGACGCCGCACGAGGAGCTGATGGTCCGCGCCCGCGATCTGGCCGGGCGGATCGCGGCCAACGCCCCCTTGGCCCTGCGCTACATGAAGGAGGGGCTGAGGCGCGGCGTCCGCGGCGACCCGCAAGATGTCGGCGCCTGGGCGATCGAAACCATCCGCCGCCTGATGCGCACCGAGGACCACAAGGAAGGCGTGTCCGCCTTTCTCGAACGGCGGGAGCCGGTATTCAACGGGCGCTGAAGAGCCGGTGGAATCTACTGACGGGCGCCTGCGACATATTTTCCATCGGTCAAGGATTGCTTGACACAGGGGCAGGCGCTCAACAGGCTCTGGGCCCGTCGTCGCGGGTGAGGCGGCGACATGGGGGTCCGATGTCAGCAATGTTCAAATTCCCTGTCCGGCGCGAGATCGGCGTCGGTTTCGCGTGCGCCTTCCTGGCGACGACGGCGATGACTCCGGCTTTCGCCCAGGACGCAACCAGCGGCCGCCAGTTCGGCCAGGGCGCGCCCGAGCGGCAATTCTCCAGCGCGCCGGCGCCGGCGGCCAAAGCTCCGGCCAAAGCCACTCCGGTCAAGGCGAAGGCGCCGACAAAGGCCAAGGCGCGGGTCAAGGCGGCGAAGGCCGCCACCGCGCAGAAGCTCGCTTCGGCCGGTTCCGCCCAGGCGTCAGCCGACTCCGCCGCCAAGGCGCCGGTCAGGGCAGACGCTGCGAGCGCGCCGGCGCCGGCGGCGCCAGCCGTTGTGACGCCGCCGCCGGTGGTGGCGGCCAAACCGGCGCCCGTGCCCGCGCCGGCCGCGCCCCAGGCTTCGCCATTCGTTCTGTATGGCGGCCTCGCCGCGGCTGCGCTCGCGGGCCTGGCGGCCCTCGTCGCCCTCGCCGGTGGCCGTCGCAAACCAAAGCCCGCGCCGGCGGTCAACCGTGCGGTCGAGTCCCTGTTCGCCGAACCTGGGCCCATTCCTGCGCCGCCGGCGCCGGTTGTCTACATGGCCGTGGCGCCGGTCGCCGCCAAGGCGCCGCCCAGAAAGCGCAAGGCGTCAGCGCCCAAGCCAGCCAAGGTGGCTCCGGTTGTCGCTGCCGCGCCTCAGCCGGTGAAGGTCGCGGAAGCGCCGCCAATGGTTGTCGTCGCGTCGGAGACGTCCGTGCAGGCGGCGCCGGTCTCCAAGCCGCGTTCCAAGAAGAGCCCCGCGGTGACCAAGAAGGCCGTGGATGCGACGCCGCCGGCCAATGATGACGCCGTGGCGGTCAAGGCCAAACCGCGCCGCCGCAGGGCGGCCGCTTCGGCTCAGTAGCTCGTTCGAAACAAATCCGTGCGGCGGGCGCTGAGGCGCCCGTCCGTGAGACCGTGCCTGTTCAGTAGATCGCCGGCCGTTCGGGTTCCGGCGCCGGCGTGGTCTTCTTCACCGCCGGCTTGGCGGGAGGCTTGACGGCCGCGGCCACCTTCTCGGTCGCGGCGGGCGCAGCG
>DASXGB010000049.1:0-3994 GCA_036489325.1 Caulobacteraceae bacterium | reverse complement strand
ATGACCTACGCCGAGCTGTGGACCACCACCAACTACAGTTTCCTGCGTGGCGCCTCCGGTCCGGAGGAGCTGGTGTTGACGGCCAAGGCGCTGGGTCTGGCCGCCATCGGCATCGCCGATCGCAACAGCCTGGCCGGGGTGGTCCGCGGCTGGGCCAAGGGCCGCGAGATCGGCCAGAGGGTTCTCGTCGGAGCCCGCCTCGATTTCATCGATGGCGCGCCCAGCGTCCTCTGCTACCCCGCCGACCGGGAGGCCTGGGGGCGGCTCACCCGCCTGCTCACCCTCGGCCAGCGCCGCGCGCCGAAAGGCGAATGCTGGCTGACGTCTGAGGACCTGAATGCTCACGGCGAAGGCCAGGTCGTCCTCGTTGTCCCGCCCGCAAGGCTGGACGAGGCCTTTGAGGCGCAGCTCGCCAGGCTGGCCGAAACCTTCGCCGGGCGCATCTGGCTGCTGGCCTCACGCGCCTACGGCGGTCGGGATCTCAAGCGCCTGTGGCGCCTCGATGCGCTGGGCGAACGCCTCGGCGCGCCGATGCTGGCTGGAGGCGACGTGCTCTATCATGGCCCCGAGCGGCGGGCCCTGCAGGACGTCCTCACCTGCATCCGCGAAAAGCGCGTCATCGCCGAGGCCGGCCTGATCCTGGAGGCCAACGCCGAGCGGCACCTGAAGTCGTCGGTCGAGATGGGCCGCTTGTTCACCAAATGGCCGGCGGCCGTGGCGCGGACGGTCGAGGTGGCCGACCGCGTGCGCTTCGACCTCTCCGAGCTGAAGTACGAATATCCCGACGAGCCGGTGCCACCGGGCAAGACCGCCATCGCCCATTTGCGCGATCTCGCCTGGCGCGGCGCGGCCTGGCGCTATCCGGCCGGCGTCCCCGACAAGGTGAGCCGGCTCCTGACCCACGAACTGGCCCTGATCGAGGAGCTCGACTACCCCAACTACTTCCTCACCGTGCACGACATCGTCGCCTGGGCGCGGGGCGAGGGGATCCTGTGCCAGGGGCGCGGCTCGGCGGCCAATTCGGTGGTCTGCTTCTGCCTGGGTGTGACGGCGGTCGATCCGACCGAGCCGGACCACGACATGCTGTTCGCGCGCTTCATCTCCAAGGAACGCGACGAGCCGCCCGACATCGACGTCGATTTCGAGCACGAGCGGCGCGAGGAGGTGATGCAGTACGTCTATCGCCGCTATGGCCGCGAGCGGGCGGCGATCTGCGCCACGGTGATCCACTATCGGCCGCGCAGCGCGATCCGCGACGTCGGCAAGGCGCTGGGCCTGACCGAGGACGTCACCGCCGCCCTGGCCGGCACGGTGTGGGGCAGCTACGGCGAGGGCCTGCCAGACGACCATATCCGCCAGGCGGGGCTCGATCCGAAGAGTCCCGATATCCGCCGCGCTGTGACCTTGGCCGAGACCCTGCTGGGGTTCCCCCGGCATTTGTCGCAGCATGTCGGCGGCTTCGTGCTCACCAAGCGGCGGCTGGACGAGACCGTCCCCATCGGCAACGCCGCCATGAAGGACCGCACCTTCATCGAGTGGGACAAGGACGACATCGACGCTCTCGGCCTGATGAAGGTCGACGTCCTGGCGCTGGGCATGCTCACCGCCATCCGCAAGGCGATGACCGCCATGGGGATTGCCGACATGGCCGACATCCCGCGCGAGGATCCGGCGGTCTACGAGATGCTGTCGAAGGCCGATTCCGTAGGCGTATTCCAGGTCGAGAGCCGGGCGCAGATGTCCATGCTGCCGCGCCTGAGGCCCGCGCGCTTCTATGACCTGGTCATCGAGGTGGCCATCGTCCGGCCCGGGCCCATCCAGGGCGACATGGTTCATCCCTATCTGCGGCGGCGCGAGGGGCTGGAGCCGGTGAGCTATCCCGCGCCTTCGCCAGAGCACGGCCCGCCCGACGAGCTGAAGCAGGTGCTCGGCAAGACCCTGGGCGTGCCGCTGTTCCAGGAGCAGGCCATGCGCCTGGCCATCGAGGCGGCCCACTTCACGCCCGAAGAGGCCAACGGCCTTCGCCGGTCGATGGCTACCTTCCGCCACTATGGCGACGTGGGCGTCTATGGGGCGAAATTCGTCGATGGCATGATCGCGCGCGGCTATGACGCCGATTTCGCCACCCGCTGCTTCCGCCAGATCGAGGGTTTCGGCTCCTATGGCTTCCCCGAGAGCCACGCCATCAGCTTCGCCAAGCTGGTCTATGTCTCGTCGTGGATCAAACGCTGGCGACCGGACGTGTTCTGCGCCGCCATGCTCAACAGCCAGCCGCTCGGCTTCTACCAGCCGGCGCAGCTGGTCCGCGATGCCCGCGAGCACGGCGTCGAGGTGCGCCCGGTCGATATCCTGGCGAGCGAGTGGGACTGCACATTGGAAGCGGCGGAGGGGGAGGGTGATCTTTCCGCCGTCCGGCTGGGGCTGCGGTCGGTGTTCGGGCTGCGGCAGGTCGAGGCCGAACGTCTCCTCGCCGCCCGCGCCGCCGGCGTGCGCACCCTGCGCGAACTCGCCGGCCGGGCGGCCCTCTCGCGCCAGAGCCTGGAGCTGCTGGCCGAGGCCGACGCCCTGCGCTCACTGGGACTGGACCGTCGCCAAGGCCTGTGGGCGGTGAAAGGCCTTGCGCCCGAGGCGAAGGCCGAGGTCCAGGCGCCGCTGTTGACCCTCATGGGACCGCCGGTCGAGGCCCCGGCGGCGCTGCCGGCGATGGCCTTGGGCACGCACGTGGCCGAGGACTACCGCACCGCCGGCCTGTCGCTGAAGGCCCATCCCTGCGCCTTCTTCCGCACCCTGCTGGACGATCTTGGGGCGGTGACGGCGACCCGGCTCAGGAGCCTGCGCCATGGGGCCAAGGTGAGCGTCGGCGGCCTGGTGCTGATCCGTCAGCGGCCGGGCACGGCCAAGGGCGTGGTCTTCGCCACCCTCGAGGACGAGACCGGCGCCGCCAATGCGGTGGTCTGGCCGGACGTCTTCCAGGCCCACCGGCGCACGGTGATGGCATCACGATTCCTGGTGGTGCACGGGCGCGTGCAGCGCGCCGGCGAAGTGATCCACGTGGTCGCCGAACGGTTCACGGACCTCACCGGACGCCTGGCCGACCTGCGCGAGGCGGGCGGATCAGCCCGCCTGCAACGCAGCCGCGATTTTCACTAGAAACGAAAGCCTCTCGCTCAGCGCGAGGTGGTCATGGTCGAATTGACCCAACCGCGGTTGCCGTTCTCGTCGTCGACCTCCATCCACACGCCGCTGCGTTGGCCGGTCGGATAGATCGAGGCGCCGGCCGCCAAGTTATAAGCCACGTGCGACGCGCCGGACGGACCAACGTGGGCCTGGAGAGGCTGGGTCGTCCTCTGGCTGGCGACCGGTGCGTTGGCCTGCTGCGCGCCCGGCTGCTGATTTTGCATATAGTGAACAAGATCGACGAACGCGTTGAAGTAGGCGGCCATGATCACCTTGCCGATATCGGTGTTGGTATAGCTGCTGCCCTCAAGACCCCCGAAACCGCCATAACCGCCAAGGAAGCCGGCGCCGCCGAAGCCCCAGTCCGTCTTCTTGGCAACGCCCTCGGCCACATAGACCTGCTCCGTGGTGCGCGCGTCCTCGAGCGTGATCAGAGTGTGGGCTTCAGATGATTTGCTGTTCAATCCGCCGGCCAGCGCGCCAAATCCGTGCGGGAGGAATCCGCCCACCAGGCCGCCGACGTTCATGCCGCCGGAATTGTGGTTGGACGTGGCGATGTCGGGAATGATGAAGAAGTCAGCCGCCGCCACCTGGCCGTGACCAACATTTGATCCGCGCTGCAATTCACCCGACGCGTTAAGGCCGGTCTCCTCGGTGTGCATCCCGAGCCCCGCGCCGCGGTCGACGATCCTCAGGCATCCGGAGCGCAGGGCGTAGAGCTTCAGCACCGCCTCCGGGTTTGAGAGGCCGAGGCCCGTCCACCAGTCGCGCTGAGGTTCGTGGATCGCCGCCCGGCCGAGCGGGCGGTCGCAATGCG
>DASXGB010000012.1:0-2659 GCA_036489325.1 Caulobacteraceae bacterium | reverse complement strand
CAGCGCCGCCGCGCGCCTCGACCTGATGGCCCTCGCGCCAGGCCGCTGGCCGCGCCATATACGGGGCGCCTGGCCGGACGTCTGACGCGGCGAGAAGGGGGAAACGAAAGCATGCCGCTCAGCATCGCCGTGCAGATGAATCCCATCGAGGCGGTCAAGATCGAGGCCGACACCACCTTCATGCTGATGCTGGAGGCCCAGGCGCGAGGTCACCGCCTGTGGGTCTATCAGCCGCAGCGGTTGGCCCTCGACGAGGGCCGGGTTTTGGCTCGGGGCCACGCCGTGAACATCCGGGCGGTGAAGGGCGACCACCACAGCCTGGGCGGCGAGGAGACGCGCGAGCTTTCCGACTTCGACGTCGTCCTGATGCGCCAGGATCCGCCCTTCGACATGGCCTATCTCACGGCCACCTATTTCCTTGAGCGGATTCATCCCGCGACCCTCGTGGTCAACGATCCGGCCCAGGTGCGCAACGCGCCGGAAAAGCTGCTGGTCACCGAATTTCCGCGCCTGCATCCGCCGACCTTGATCACCGCCGACGCCGAAGCCCTGCACGCCTTCCACACACGCATGGGCGATATCGTCGTCAAGCCGCTCTACGGCGGCGCCGGCTCGGGGGTGGTGAAGCTCAGGGCCGGCGATCCCAATCTCGACGCGCTCCTGGAACTGCACGCCATGATCGGCCCCGAGGCGGTGATCGCCCAGCAGTTCCTCCCGGCGGTCTCCGAGGGCGACAAGCGCATCCTGCTGGTCGACGGCGAGCCGGTGGGGGCCATCAACCGCGTGCCGGGCGAAGGCCAGGTGCGCTCCAACCTCGCCCGCGGCGGCCGCGCCGAGCAGGTCGGCCTCACCGCCCGCGACGAGAAGATTTGCGCCGTCATCGGCCCGGAGCTGAAACGGCGCGGCCTGCTCTTTGTCGGCATCGACGTGATCGGCGAGTGGCTCACCGAGATCAACGTCACTTCGCCCACGGGCGCGCAGCAGCTCAAGCGCTTCGGCGGCGCCGACGCGGCCGCGCGGCTGTGGGACTCCATCGAGGCCAAGAGGGCATAGGGGCGGCCGTCGCCGTGGGTGGACGATCGTTCAGCCCGGCCAACGCCCGTGTTAAACTGGGGCAGCTCGGCTTCAGCTGGGCGCGGGGCCGGCCCACATGACTTTGACCGAGCGCACCCTGGACACCGCCATGGCGGCGAGCCCGATCCTGGCGCCGCTTTCGCCGCGCACGCGTCAGGGCGTTGCCGCGTCAGGCTCGCTGATCGCCCTGGAGCCGGGCGGCCTGCTTTGCCAGCAGGGCGATCCGGGCGACGCCATGTTCATCGTCCTCGAAGGCGAGATCGAGGTCAGGACCAGCTCGATCGAAGGCGTTCAGGTCCGGTTCGCCAGCTTTGGGCCGGGCTCGGTCATTGGCGAGATGGCCGCGCTCGATGGCGGCCTGCGCTCCGCCGACATGGTCGCTGTCAGGCGCTCGACGCTCTGGCGCATCCCCCGCTCGACCCTGATCGAGGCCTTGCGGGGCGAACCAGCCGCCGCCGTGGCTCTGATCGCCGAGCTGGCCGGCCGTCTCCGGGTCGCCAACGCCGCCATGGAGGCCATCCGCACCCTCGACCTCGGCGGCCGACTGGCGCGGCTCCTCCTGGAAGTCATGGGTCCAAGAGCCCTGGTGCCCCTGACCCAGACCGAGATCGCCCGTCGCCTCGGCGCCTCGCGCGAAAAGGTCAACCGCAAGCTCAACGACTGGGCGCGCCAGGACTGGGTGGAGCTCAGCCCGGCCGGCATCCGCGTGCTGGAGCCGGCGGCCCTGGTCGAACTCATCGGGGCCATGGCCCAAGGCTAAGTTCCGGTGACCGCGGTCACATCCGCAAGGCCCGCGGCGGACTAATTCCGCTCCAACGCTTCATCCCGAAGCGCCTTGGAGACAACTGAAATGAAGACTTCTCTTCTGACCCTGGCGCTCGGCGCGTCGATGCTGGCGCTCGTCGCCACACCGGCCACCAGCGTTTCGGCCCAAGACGTGCAGAAGGTGTCTGCGACGGTGTCGTACGGCGACCTCAACCTCTCGACCCGCGAGGGCGCGAAGGCGATGTACCAGCGCATCAAGAGCACGGCCCGCAAGCTGTGCGGCGCCGAACCGGCTATCAGCGAGTTCGGAGCCATGGATGGCTGGCGCGCCTGCATCAGCGATTCGGTGAACAGCGCCGTCACGCGTCTCGACGCCCCGATGGTCACGGCCTTCAACGGCCACCGATCCGCCTCGAGCGTGCAACTGGCCCAGGCCCACTGACCCTCCTCCCCAGTGCGCCGCCAACTGACGGGCGAGGGCTTCGGCCCTCGCCCGTCTCTTTTTTGAGATCAGGACTTCGGGCGAGGGCTTCGGCCCTCGCCGTTATTTTTGAGCGCGTGATCGGGGACGGGTGACCGAGGTCACATCCTCTCGGCGGCGGTCGGCCTACTCCCGGCTCACCCCAGGAGGCCATCATGAGAGACCGCCACATCGCCATGCTGATCGTCCCCGCGGCGGCCGTGGCGCTCTGCGCCGCGGTCCCAGCCCCCGCCCTCGCACGGCACGCGCCGCACGAGCGGATCCAGTTCAATTCCACGACGCACCACCGCGCGCGCCACGTCCGCCAGATGGACACCAATGATGTCGCCGGCCACGGCG
>DASXGB010000278.1:0-18299 GCA_036489325.1 Caulobacteraceae bacterium | reverse complement strand
AGGATTCGAACCCGCGACCTTCGCTTTACAAAAGCGCTGCTCTACCAACTGAGCTAAGCCGGCCGTGCGCGTTGCGCTTATGCCGCACCGCCGCCCAGGCTGGCAACGCCGCGCCGCCGGTCCTTGGGAAATGCGGGACCTTTCCCCTATATGCGCCCGCCATGGCCCGCATCCTGATCACCTCGGCCCTGCCCGGCATCAACGGCGTCAAGCATCTCGGCAATCTTGTCGGTTCGATGCTGCCGGCGGACGTATATGCGCGCTTTGAGCGCGCTCGTGGAAATGAAGTCCTGGCGATCTGCGGCACGGACGACCATGGCACCCCCGCTGAGCTTGCCGCGGCTGAACTTGGGCAGGATGTCGCCGACTATTGCCGGGAACACCACGAAATCCAGGGTCGTCTGGGAGAGGCCTTTGGCCTTTCGTGGGACCATTTCGGGCGGACACATTCGCCGCGGAACGCGGAACTGACCCACCATTTTGCGGCCGCCCTCGAAGCACATGGTCTGATCGAGGAGCGGGTCGACCGAATGATCTATTCGGCGGTCGACAAGCGTTTCCTGCCGGATCGCTATGTCGAAGGCACTTGCCCCATTTGCGGCTTTCGTCCCGCCCGCGGCGACCAATGTGACAATTGCGGTTCGCTTCTTGATCCGGTGGATCTGATCGATCCCTATTCGGTTGTTTCGGGATCGAACGCGCTGGAGATGCGGGATACCCGCCACCTCTATCTGCTCCAGTCCAAGTTGCAGCCCCAGATACGCACCTGGGTGGAAGCCCGGAAAGAGTGGCCTTCGCTCACGCGTTCGATCGCTTTCAAGCACCTTGACGAGGGCCTCATCGATCGCGGGATCACGCGCGACCTTTCCTGGGGATTCCCGGTGCTTAAGGACGGCGCGCCGCGACCCGCCTTCGAGTCGAAAGTCTATTACGTGTGGTTCGACGCGCCGATCGGCTACATCGGCATCACCCGCGAATGGGCGGACGCCACCGGCCAGGACTGGGAGCGATGGTGGCGTACCGACCGGGGCGCGGACGACGTCCGCTATGTCGAGTTCATGGGCAAGGACAACGTCGCGTTCCATTCAGTGAACTTCCCGGCGACGATTCTCGGCTCGGGTGAGCCCTGGAAGCTGGTCGACGTCCTGAAGTCCTTCAATTGGCTCAATTGGTACGGCGAAAAGTTTTCGACGTCTCAGAAGCGCGGCGTGTTCATGGACACCGCGCTTGAGATCCTGCCGGCCGACTGCTGGCGCTGGTATCTGATCGCCAACAGCCCGGAAGGCTCGGACACCTCGTTCACCTGGGATCAGCTGACGGCGGCGGTGAACCGCGACCTCGCCGACGTGCTCGGCAACTTCGTCAACCGCATCGCCAAGTTTTGCGAGAGCCGGTTTGATGGCGTGGTCCCAGCTGGCGGCGAGCCAGGACCGCTCGAGCAGGCGCTGTTCGCCGATGTTTCCGTGCGACTGGCGGACATCACCGATCAGTTCGAGGCGATCGAGATGCGCAAGGCGGCCCAGGCGCTTCGGGCGCTGTGGGTGATAGGCAACGAGTATCTGCAAGTCGCGGCGCCTTGGTCGGCCATCAAGGTGGATCCGGCGCGGGCGGCGGAGATCGTGCGCACCGCCGTCAATCTCGCGTGGCTCTATGCGCGAGTGAGCGCGCCAGTGATCCCGTTCGCCGCCGCGGAGATCGCCACGGCCCTTGGTGAAGGCCAGGTCTTGAGTTGGCCGTCCGCCGATGCACGAGCTGAGCTCTCGCGCATTCCTGCTGGAAGGAAAATCGCCACGCCGCCCGTGCTGTTCCGCAAGATCGAGGAGTCGGACGTCGCCGCCTGGTCAGAACGCTTCGGCGGCGGCTAACGGACGCGGTTAGCCTCATAGAGCGCGATGGCCGCGGCGGCGGCTACGTTCAGGCTCTCAAAACCGCCGGCCATGGGGATGCGCGCCAGGGTGTCGCAATGTTCCCGGACGAGGCGGCGAAGGCCATCGCCTTCCGATCCCACCACCAGCACGGTTGGTCGATTGTCGAGGACCTGTCCGAGGGAGTCGCTCGCCGTCCCTTCAAGCCCAACCGCCCGCCACCCCATTTCGTCCAGTCGTTCAAGAGCCCGGGAGAGATTGATCTCACGGGCATGGGGCAGCTTGTCGACGGCGCCGGCGGCCGCCTTGGCCAAGGCGCCAATCAGCGGTGGCGCGCTACGGTCCTGAAGCACAACGCCGCGTGCTCCCAAAGCCGCGGCGCTTCGGAAAATGGCGCCGACATTCTGAGGGTCTGTGATCTGGTCCAGCATGATCAAGACGCCGGACGGGAGACTTCCCAGGTCGATGAGGGGAAGGGGCTCCAACAATGGAAAATCGGCCGCCAATCCCTGGTGAACGGCGCCCTGCGGAAGCAGAGCCGAAATTGCCGCGTTCTCCATCACCTCGATCTGGACGGCTAAGTCGAACCGCGCTGATATGGAACGCGCGCGCTCAGCGGTCGCCGCGATTCTCCGCGGCGGTTGTCGATCGGGATTTTCGAGAGCGGCGAGGACCGGGTGCCAGCCCCACAGCCAGTCACCGTGTCGTCGCGCTTGATCCGCAGGCGGTCCGAATTTGTGGGATCGCAACCTGTCCGGGCGCCGATCGTTGCGTCGTCTTGGGGGCGACACTATAAGACGCGCTCCGATTTCCAGGTGGTATTCCACTTGGAGCCTGCCCAAGGAATTCTCGGGCGGCGCAATCGGAATCCGGAGGATTGATAGGAGACGCCTCCAGCACTGAGGATTACGCGTTTGGGGGAATGTCCCGAGCGGCAAAGGGGGCGGACTGTAAATCCGCTGGCGTACGCCTTCGTAGGTTCGAGTCCTACTTCCCCCACCACGCGTCACTCCAAGCCTCGGCGCGGGTATAGCACAGTGGTAGTGCAGCAGCCTTCCAAGCTGAGGATGCGGGTTCGATTCCCGCTACCCGCTCCAGAGCAATTTGGCCCGACGGACCGATCCGAGGCGGATCGTCAATTTTTCGAAAACGAAACGGGCCCAGCCGAATTGCAATACAGCGACGGCGTCCGTTCCCCGCGCGGGTCGGCATAGAAAGTGATCACGCCACAACCGCCGTTGCTGACGTTGGGCATGTCCCGTTCTGGAACCTGGTGGATATGCTCCGTCGCTCGTTGCTGGGAGGTCAGAAGCTCGTCGAATATGTAAACCGCATAGATGTACTTTTTGCCGTTATCGACCGTCCAAGCATAGTAGCGCTCGTACTTGGCAAGCGGTCCGGGCGCTTCGCCCGGCAGGCTCAGATGGCTCTCGATGAAATCGATTTCGGTTTTCGACGGCGCCTGGCCGTTCGAACCGCCTCCGCTGAAGATCGAAATCCCCAAGGCGAGAACAAGGATCGACGAAACCAACATAAGCGACAGACAGCCCTTACCCTAGGGTCAAGATAGCACGTTTCGGGGGGCCAAGCGGTTTAATTCTCAAGCCGTTGGGTGAGAAAAGTGACCGCGAATTAAGCTGTCACAATCCGGCCAGTGGAATAGCCTTTTCCCGCTCAGATGAGGGAGAGGATGATGGTTCGGGTTCAGGCGATGGTCGCCGGCGTTTCCGCGCTTGCCGCCGCGGCAGGCGCCCATGCAGCGCAGGGGGTGGATATCCGCCACGCCGCCATGCGGGTGACGGTGATTCCCGAAGCCCGCAGCGATATCGAGGTTGGCGTGATCAAACCCAACCCGAAGATGAGGATTACGGTCTCTCGGATGGGCGATTCGGTGATCGTCGATGGCGGCCTGGGTTTTCGCAACGCCAACTGTTCAAGCTTCTTTGGACGCCACGGCGTGCACATTTGGGGCATGGGATTCGTTTCCTACGAAAGCCTGCCTCAGGTGATCATTCGAACGCCACTGGACGCGAAAGTTGGTGCTGGCGGCGCAGTTTTCGGAGTCATTGATCGATCCGGTAGCCTCGAGCTGAGCAATGCTGGATGTGGCGATTGGACCGTGGCTAATGTCGCTGGGCCGATCCGGGTGCGGATGGCAGGATCGGGCGACGTTCACGCTGGCGGCGCCGGCTCGGCGGACGTTAGGATCAGCGGCTCCTCTGATGTCTTCTTGGGCGACGTACGTGATGGCCTGGACACCTCCTCATCCGGTTCGGGAGATCTGAGGGTGAATTCCTTGAACGGTCCGTTACATGTGCACATCGCCGGGTCCGGTAACGTTCTCGCCGCCTCGGGCCAGGTCACGGATATGACCGTCGGCGTCGCCGGCTCCGGAGACGTCAAGTTTGGCGGTGTCGCGCAGCGGCTGGACGCCAGCGTTGTCGGGTCGGGCGATGTGAGAGTTGGGCGGGTCACGGGCCCGGTCACCAGGCACATCGCCGGTTCTGGTTCGGTGACCGTGGGCAGCTGAAGGCCCTTCGCGTCCGGAAAATAGCTGCGCCGCCGACCGCGCTCGTCTAGCTTGGGTGGAAGGGCGTAGGCTCGGGCTGGCGGAGTTGGAAATGCGGGGATGGCTGGTCGCCGCCGCGTGGCTCACGTCCGCTGCGCTTGCGCAGGCGGCGCCACGCCTGGAGATCAGGGGCCTCGCTGGCCAGGTGACCATCATCCCGGAGGCGCGGGCGGATATCGCCGTCGGCTTTCTCGGAAAGAGCCGACAATTCCCCGTGAAGGTCAGACGATCCGGCGATCTGACCGTCATCGATGGTGGCATGGAGCATCGCATCAAGGGATGTCCGCTGATCGACGGAGAACATCAGGTGCGCGTCAGCGGCGTGGGATTTCTTTCGCTCCGCGAACTTCCGAACCTCGTCATACGTACGCCGCGGAACATGTGGGTGGTGGCTGGAGACGGAGTTAGCGGCGTGGTCGGTCGAACCGAAAGCCTCGATCTTGAGAATCGGGGTTGCGGCGACTGGACCATCGCCAATGTTCGAGGCCGGCTTCGCCTTACCCAGCTTGGCGCCGGCCAGCTGAGTGCAGGCGCGGCTGGAGAGTCCAACCTGAATGTCGCCGGCGGTGGCCGGATCGCCGTTCGCCAGGTCGCCGGAATCCTGACGGCCGTCTCAACCGGTGAGGGCTCGGTCTATGTGACTGAAGTCGATGGACCGGTGGTTGGCCGCGTAGCCGGATCCGGCGTGATTGAAGTGACGCGGGGCGGCGCGCCGGAAATAAACGTTCAGGTCGCCGGCTCCGGCGCCGTACGGTTTGGCGGCTCTGCCGGCGCCGTGATCGCGTCGGTCGCCGGTGACGGCGAAGTCGACGTCGCGCGCGCCAGCGGGCCGGTCACCCGGCGGATCTTCGGCCCTGGCCGGATCAAGGTAGGGCCGTGACCGGTCAACTGGCGTTGACGCGGCAGGGCTTCGCGGCTATCACGCGCGCTCTTTTCGCGGCCGGTCTTTTTGACCTCGCCTGATGAGCCGGATGCCTCGCCGCCAGGTGAGATGAGGCGCCGAAACCGCTACCCGCGTTTCGGCGCTCTTTCGCGTTTATCGGATTGAGGCGAACCAAAAGGGCTGGCGGCCAAGACCTTCAACCGTCCGGTCCGTTCCGGACCCGTCATCGACGAAAGACCTTATGCCGACAGTCAACCAGCTGATTCGCAAGCCACGGACCAATAGGCCGGTCCGCAACAAGGTGCCCGCCCTCAAGGGGTCGCCGCAGCGCCGCGGGGTCTGTACGCGGGTCTACACGGTGACGCCGAAGAAGCCGAACTCGGCGCTTCGCAAAGTGGCCAAGGTTCGTCTGACCTCGGGTATCGAGGCGGTGTGCTACATCCCGGGCGAAGGCCACAATCTGCAGGAGCACTCAGTGGTCCTGATCCGGGGAGGGCGTGTGAAGGACCTTCCGGGTGTCCGCTATCACATCCTGCGCGGGGTGCTGGACACCCAAGGGGTCAAGGACCGCAAGCAGCGGCGATCGCTCTACGGCGCCAAGCGTCCGAAGTAAGGAACAGTCACAGACATGTCACGCCGCCGCCGCGCCGAAAAACGCGATGTCCTTCCCGATCCCAAGTTCGGGGACCTCGTACTGACCAAGTTCATGAATTACGTGATGTACGAGGGCAAGAAGGCCGTCGCTGAGAACATCATCTACGGCGCATTCGACTTGATCGAGTCCCGTCGCCGCGACATGACTCCGCTGGAGACTTTCCACACCGCGCTGGAGAACGTCTCGCCATCGGTCGAAGTTCGTTCCCGCCGCGTTGGCGGCGCCACCTACCAGGTTCCGGTGGAAGTGCGTCCTGATCGACGCCGGGCGCTGGCCATTCGCTGGCTGGTGAGCGCAGCGCGCAAGCGCGGCGAAAACACCATGACCGAGAAGCTTGCCGGCGAATTGCTCGACGCCTCCAACAACCGCGGTTCGGCGGTCAAGAAGCGCGAGGATACGCATAAGATGGCCGAGGCCAACCGGGCGTTCTCGCATTACCGCTGGTAAGGCCTATCTAGGGTAGGAAATCCAGAGAACCACACCCTTCCGGGCGCGGGCGGTTTGAGCTAAACCGCCCGCGCCTTTCGTTAAGCCCGCGCAAGCGGCTAGCCAAAGTTCGCATCCATGCCCCGTACGACAGACATCAAAGACTACCGCAACTTCGGAATCATGGCCCACATCGACGCGGGCAAGACGACGACGACCGAGCGGATCCTCTATTACACGGGCAAGAGCCACAAGATTGGCGAGGTGCACGACGGCGCGGCCACCATGGACTGGATGGAGCAGGAGCAGGAGCGTGGGATCACGATCACCTCCGCCGCCACCACGGCCATCTGGAAGGGCGCGCGCCTGAACATCATCGACACCCCGGGCCACGTCGACTTCACCATCGAGGTCGAACGCTCGCTGCGGGTGCTTGATGGTTGCGTCGCCGTGCTCGATGGCAATCAGGGCGTGGAGCCGCAGACTGAGACCGTCTGGCGCCAGGCCGACCGGTACGACGTGCCGCGCGTTGTGTTCGTCAACAAGATGGACAAGATCGGCGCCGATTTCGAGAAGTGCGTGGAATCGATCCGCGACCGGCTCGGTGTGAAAGCTGTTCCCATCCAATTGCCAATCGGTTCGGAGGCGTCTTTCCGCGGCATCATCGACCTCGTGCGCATGAAGGCGGTCGTCTGGGAAAGCGAGGGTCTGGGCGCGAACTATCACGATGAGGAGATCCCCGCCGACCTGAAGGCGGCGGCTGACGAGGCCCGCCATTTCATGGTCGAGAACGCCGTCGAGCTCGACGACGACGCCATGGAATCCTACCTGAACGGTGAAGATCCGACGCCAGAGATCCTGAACCGCTGCCTGCGCAAGGCGGTGCTGACCGCCGCATTCTACCCGGTGCTGTGCGGATCGGCATTCAAGAACAAGGGCGTGCAACCGCTTCTCGATGCAGTGGTCGAATACCTGCCCTCGCCGGTGGACATCCCGCCGACTCCGGGCACTGACCTGCGCACCGGCGAGGAGGTCACCCGCAGGGCCGCCGACGACGAGCCCCTTTCGGTGCTGGCCTTCAAGATCATGGACGATCCGTTCGTGGGCTCCCTGACCTTCTGTCGGATCTATTCGGGCAAGCTCGAAAGCGGCATGGCGCTGATCAACTCCTCGCGTGATCGCAAGGAGCGGGTGGGCCGCATGCTACTCATGCATTCGAATAACCGCGAGGACATCAAGGAAGCCTACGCCGGCGACATCGTGGCCCTGGCCGGCCTGAAGGACACCCGCACAGGCGACACCCTGTGCGATCCTTCCAAGTCGCCGGTCCTGCTGGAGAAGATGGACTTTCCTGATCCTGTCATCGAGATCGCCATCGAACCCAAGTCCAAGGCCGACCAAGAGAAGCTGGGCGTCGCCCTGCAGAAGCTGGCGGCGGAGGATCCAACCTTCCGCGTGTCCACAGATCAGGAGAGCGGGCAGACCATCCTTCGCGGCATGGGCGAACTGCACCTCGATATCAAGGTCGATATCCTGAGGCGTACCTACAAGGTCGACGCCAACATCGGCCAGCCGCAGGTGGCCTATCGGGAGACGCTGGGGCGGCCGGCAGAGATCATCTACACGCACAAGAAGCAGACCGGCGGCTCAGGTCAGTTCGCCGAGGTGAAGATCCTGTTCGAGCCAGCCGAGCCCGGCGCCGGTTACAGTTTTGAGAGCAAGATTGTCGGCGGCAACGTGCCTCGGGAATATATCCCAGGCGTCGAAAAAGGCCTGTTCAACGCCAAGGACAACGGCCTGTTGGCCGGCTTCCCGGTGATCGACTTCACCGCCACCTTGCTGGACGGCAAATACCACGACGTGGACTCTTCTGTGCTGGCCTTCGAGATCGCGGCGCGCTCGGCGTTCCGCGAGCTCCGCGGCCGGGCGGCGCCCAAGCTGCTGGAACCGATCATGAAGGTCGAGGTGACTACGCCGGAGGAATACGTCGGCGATGTCATCGGCGATCTGAACTCACGGCGCGGCATGATCCAGGGCACGGATCAACGCGGCAACGCCCAGGTGATCATCGCCATGGTTCCGCTGGCCAACATGTTCGGCTACGTGAACAACCTGAGGTCCATGTCTCAGGGCCGCGCCAACTTCCACATGGAATACGACCATTACGAAGCCGTGCCGCAAGCGGTGGCTGACGAAGTGGTCAAGAAGTACGCTTGACGAACCTCAAATCATTCAATTCACACAAGGCCCATTCCGGGTTGGAGCTCTAGAGAAATGGCCAAGGCAAAGTTCGAACGCAACAAGCCGCACTGCAACATCGGCACCATCGGGCACGTGGACCACGGAAAGACGACGCTGACGGCGGCGATCACGCTGGTCCTGGCCAAGAGCGGCGGCGCGACAGCGATGACGTACGCCGCTATCGACTCGGCGCCTGAAGAAAAGGCGCGGGGCATCACCATCAACACTGCGCACGTGGAGTACGAGACGGCCAAGCGGCACTACGCCCACGTCGACTGTCCCGGCCACGCCGACTACGTGAAAAACATGATCACGGGCGCGGCTCAGATGGACGGAGCCATTCTGGTGGTCTCGGCGGCCGACGGCCCGATGCCTCAGACCCGCGAGCACATCCTTCTCGCCCGTCAGGTCGGCGTTCCGGCGCTGGTCGTCTATCTGAACAAGACCGACATGGTCGACGACGAGGAGCTCCTTGAGCTCGTAGAGATGGAAGTGCGCGAGCTGCTTTCGAGCTACGAATTCCCGGGCGACGACGTGCCGATCGTCAAGGGATCGGCCCTGGCGGCGCTGGAAGGCCGCGACCCGGATATGGGCGAAAAGTCGGTTCTGGACCTCATGTCGGCGGTTGATGAGTACATCCCCCAGCCGGAACGCCCGGTGGACCAGCCGTTCATGATGGCGGTCGAGGACGTGTTCTCCATCTCCGGCCGCGGCACCGTGGTCACCGGCCGGGTCGACCGGGGTGTGATCAAGGTCGGCGAGGAGGTCGAAATTGTTGGCCTGCGTCCGACGCTGAAGACGATCTGCACCGGCGTCGAGATGTTCCGTAAGCTGCTCGACCAGGGCCAGGCCGGCGACAACGTCGGCGTGCTGCTGCGCGGCACCAAGCGGGAGGAAGTCGAGCGCGGCCAGGTGCTCTGCAAGCCCGGCTCGATTACCCCGCACACCAAGTTCACCGCCGAGACCTACATCCTCACCAAGGAGGAAGGCGGCCGGCACACGCCGTTCTTCAGCAACTATCGGCCGCAGTTCTATTTCCGGACGACGGACGTGACTGGAGTCATCCGGCTGAAGGAAGGCGTGGAAATGGTCATGCCAGGCGACAACGCCGAGCTCGACGTGGAACTGATCACCCCGATCGCCATGGAAGAGCGCCTGCGTTTCGCCATCCGCGAAGGCGGCCGCACCGTCGGTTCGGGCGTGGTCACCAAGATCGTCGCCTGAGGACCGGGTCGGGCGCCTTGCTTGATGTGAGGGGGGCCGCCTGTTACACGACCCTCCCTCTGGCGATGAGCGAGAGACTCTGAGCGCCGGCGAGCCTTGCGCTCTCCGGTGCGTCGGATTGTTCGGCCGGGCGGAGACCTAGGAGTGTAGCTCAGCTGGTAGAGCATCGGTCTCCAAAACCGAGGGTCGTGGGTTCGAGTCCCTCCACTCCTGCCACTATATGAACGATGGCGCGCGGTGCGCCGGAAGAGACGTCGAAGGGCCTAGATGGCGAAGTTGACAGATCTGGTCGTTTCCGGCGGACGTCGGGACTTGCCTGGGTCCGCGCCGGCCTCGCGCGTCACGGCCCCGGACGCACCAAAGAAACCGTTCAATCCAGTCCAGTTCCTGAGGGAAGTGAGAGTGGAGGCCCGCAAAGTCACCTGGACGAGCTGGAAGGAGACCTGGATCACTTCGGTGATGGTTGGGATCATGGTCATTCTGACCGCCTTCTTCTTTTTCGGCGTGGACGCGGTCCTGCACGCCGCTGTCACGTTCCTGCTCACCCTGGCCAACGCGGAGTAATTGATGATGTCCGGCGCAGGGGCCCAAGCGTCCCACCATAAGTGGTACATCGTCCACGCCTATTCAAACTTTGAAAAGAAGGTGGCCGACAGCATCCGTGAGCAGGCCCACACCCAGGGACTGGACGACAGCTTTTCCGAGATCCTGGTGCCCACCGAGGACGTGATCGAGATCCGGCGCGGGCGAAAGGTCAACTCCGAGCGGAAGTTCTTCCCGGGCTACGTCCTGGTGAAGATGGATCTCTCCGACGAAGCCTATCACCTCGTGAAAAATACGCCGAAGGTCACCGGCTTCCTGGGTTCGGGGTTAAAGCCGACTCCGGTTTCGGAGCGTGAGGTCGCCCGCATCATTGGAGCGATCGAAGAGGGCGTGGAGCGGCCGAAACCTACCGTCACGTTCGATGTGGGCGAGACGGTGCGGGTCATCGACGGTCCCTTCGCGAGCTTCAACGGTTCGGTTGAGCAGGTCGATGAGGAACGGGCGCGCCTTCGCGTCACCGTCTCGATCTTCGGTCGCGCGACACCGGTCGAGCTGGAATATTCACAGGTCGAAAAGGCCAGCTAGGCGCAAGGCAATCCCCGCGTGAGCGGGATCAAATCCGTGGGAGGGGCGCCACCCCGCACCACGGCTCACAGGCGCCGATCAGGGCGCGGAAGAGGAGAACATGGCTAAGAAGATTCTGGGTTACATCAAGCTGCAGGTGCCCGCGGGCGCCGCTACGCCTTCGCCGCCGATCGGGCCGGCGCTCGGCCAGCGCGGCGTCAACATCATGGGCTTCTGCAAGGAGTTCAACGCCCGCACTGAAGGCCAGACCAAGGGCACGCCCCTGCCGACGGTCATCACCGTCTACCAAGACAAGAGCTTCAGCTTCGTCACCAAGACGCCGCCCGCCGCGCACTTCCTGAAAGAGGCGGCAAAGATCAAGTCCGGCTCTGGTAAGACCGGGCGCGAGACCGTCGGCCAAGTGACCCGATCGCAGCTTCGCGCGATCGCCGAAGCGAAAATGAAGGACCTGAACGCCAACGACGTCGAAGCGGCGGCCCGGATCATCGAAGGCTCTGCGCGCGCCATGGGCCTCAAAGTGGTGGAGGTCTAGTCATGGCTAGGACGACAAAAAGAGAAAAGGCCCGCACCGGCGATCCAGCGGCTCAACACGCGCTTGGCGAGGCGGTGAAGTTGGTCAAGGCCAACGCCACGGCCAAGTTCGACGAAAGCATCGAGATCGCGGTCAATCTCGGGGTCGACCCCCGACACGCCGACCAACAGGTGCGCGGCGTCGTCGCTTTGCCTTCGGGCACCGGCCGCGAAGTGCGCGTGGCGGTCGTCGCCAAGGACGCCAAGGCTGAGGAGGCAAGGGCTTCCGGCGCCGATATCGTGGGCGCGGAAGATCTCGTGGAACGGATCCAGGGTGGGTTTCTGGAATTCGACCGGGTGATCGCCACTCCGGACATGATGGCCCTGGTCGGTCGGCTCGGGAAAATCCTCGGCCCTCGCGGCCTGATGCCCAACCCACGCGTCGGCACGGTGACGCCGAACGTCGCCCAGGCGGTCAAGGACGCCAAGGGTGGGGCGATCGAGTTCCGGGTCGAAAAGTCCGGGATCGTCCACGCCGGCATCGGCAAGGCGAGCTTCACCGAGGAGGCGATCACCGCCAATGTCCGCGCGATGATGGACGCTCTGGCCAAGGCCAAGCCCTCCGGCGCCAAGGGCGTCTATGTGCGGCGGGTGAGCCTTTCCTCGACCATGGGGCCGGGCATCAAGATCGACACGACGACCCTGGGCGCCTGAATAGAGAGTCGGCAGGGCGGTCGGTTGAACGGCCGCCCTTTGTCGTGTAAAGGCGCGCCTCCGGTGCGGGATCTTCCGCGTCGGACACCTGTCCGAGAACCGCGGGCCCTTCGGGCTTAAACCCAACACCGCGGGGAGACGGGGACCAAAGACGACGAGAGGCGGCCGGGCCGCTCCGTCGACTGCTCGTCCTCACTCCCTCGAACAAAGACATGCAACGTCCGTCGGGCGAGCTTTGGAGTGCGGCATGCAAAAGGCGCAGAAGGCGCAGTCGATCGAGGCCCTCACCGGGGTCTTCGCCAACGCCGGCGCGGTGGTCGTCACCCATTATCTCGGCCTCACGGTCCGCGCGACCGAGGATCTGCGCGCACGGCTGCGCAAGGAAGGGGCGACGTTCAAGGTCGTCAAGAACCGGCTGGCCCAAAAGGCGCTCGACGGCGCTTCGGAGGATGCTCGGGCACTTTTCAAGGGGCCGGTAGCGATCGCCTACGGCGCGGACCCGGTCTCGGCGGCCAAAGCGGCCACCGCTTTCGCCAAGGAAAACGAAAAGCTGATCATCGTCGGCGCCCTGATGGGCGACGAGGTGCTCGACGCAGCCAGGGTTCAGGCTCTGGCCAAGCTGCCTTCGCTGGATGAACTCCGCGGCAGGCTCGTGGGCCTACTGCTCGCCCCGGCGACCAAGGTCGCTGGCGTGGTTCAGGCCCCGGCCGGCCAACTGGCTCGCGTGGTCGGCGCCTACGCCGCCAAGGCGGCTTGATCCGCAATCCCAATCATCGCTCTTGCTTTAAGAAGGATCGAAAATGTCCAAACTTGAAAAACTGGTCGACGACCTCTCCTCGCTGACGGTTCTTGAAGCCGCCGAACTCGCCAAGCTTCTCGAAGAGAAGTGGGGCGTCTCCGCGGCCGCCCCGGTGGCCATGGCGGCCGCCGCGCCAGGCGCTGCCGCTCCGGCCGAAGCCGTCGAAGAGCAGACCGAATTTACCGTCGTCCTGACGGCGGCCGGCGACAAGAAGATCAACGTGATCAAGGAAGTCCGCACGGTCCGGCCTGATCTCGGTCTGAAGGAAGCCAAGGACCTGGTCGAAGGCGCCCCTCAGGCGGTCAAGGAGAACGTCTCCAAGCAGGAAGCCGAGGACATCAAGTCCAAGCTCGAAGCCGCCGGCGCCTCGATCCAAGTCAAATAGCGGCGCGCCTGGACCTGCAATTTCGCGGCTGCGCGCGAGGGGCGAAATTTTTGCCGCCCGAGGGCTTTTCTTTTCTGCCCCGGACGCATAAATACGCGTTCCTCTCCAACCAGAGCATCGAACTCGTGCGAGCGCGCCTCCTCGTGGGCGGGCTCGTTCCAAAATCGCCCCGAGGCGCGGTCAGCCGCCCTCCGACCAGCGCGAAGGGGCGCCGCGGCGTAGTTGACGCCGTGGGATTTTCCAGCGTCCGGCGGACAGAGCGCGGCCCGTGGCCCCCTGTCCGACCCGAGGGTGGACGCGTGGAAACGACGCCCAAGGTCCGCTTGGCGCGTCCTCTAGGGAGCCAAAATGGCGCAGTCCTTCACTGGCAAGAAGCGTATCCGTAAATCTTTTGGCCGCATTCCCGAAGCGGTCCGCATGCCGAACCTGATTGAGGTTCAGAGGTCTTCCTACGAACAGTTCCTGCAGAGGGAAGTCCGTCCCGCGCAGAGGCGGGACGAAGGGATCGAGGCGGTTTTCAAGTCCGTCTTCCCGATCAAGGACTTCAACGAGCGCGCCATGCTCGAATACGTCTCCTACGAGTTCGAGGAGCCGAAGTACGACGTCGAGGAATGCATCCAGCGCGACATGACCTATGCCGCGCCGCTGAAGGTCAAGCTGCGCCTGATCGTCTGGGAAACCGACGAAGAGACCCAGGCCCGGTCCGTCAAGGACATCAAGGAACAGGATGTCTACATGGGCGACATCCCGCTCATGACCGACAAGGGTACTTTTGTCGTCAACGGCACCGAGCGGGTGATCGTTTCCCAGATGCACCGATCGCCCGGCGTGTTCTTCGATCACGACAAGGGCAAGACCCATTCATCGGGCAAGCTGCTGTTCGCCGCCCGCATCATTCCCTATCGCGGCTCCTGGCTGGATTTCGAGTTCGACGCCAAGGACGTGGTGTTCGTGCGCATCGACCGGCGGCGGAAGCTGCCGGCGACAACCTTCCTCTATGCGCTTGGCATGGACGGCGAGGAGATCCTCACGACCTTCTACGACGTCGTCCCCTATGAGAAACGCACTGCAGCCGATGAGACGATCGGCTGGGCCACGCCCTACAAGCCGGAACGCTGGCGCGGGGTGAAGCCGGATTATCCGCTGATCGACGCCGACACCGGCGAGGAAGTGGCGCCAGCCGGGACGAAGATTTCGGCGAGGCAAGCCAAACGCCTGTCCGACGGCGGCCTTAAGACCCTGCTGCTGTCTCCCGAGGCCCTGGTGGGCCGCTACCTCGCCCGCGACGAAGTCAACATGGAGACCGGCGAGATCTACGCCGAGGCGGGCGATGAACTGGACGCGGCGGCGAT
Organism: Caulobacteraceae bacterium; assembly: GCA_036489325.1. GTDB lineage: Bacteria > Pseudomonadota > Alphaproteobacteria > Caulobacterales > Caulobacteraceae > Acaudatibacter. The sequence goes on along the minus strand of DASXGB010000278.1, from coordinate 3,548 downwards.
CGCCGGCCTTGAGGCCCAAGGCTTTTCTACCATCGACGTCCTCGACATCGATAACGTCACGATCGGCCCCTACATCCGCAACACCCTGCGGGTCGACAAGAACTCGATCCGCGAAGACGCCCTTTTCGATGTTTATCGCGTGATGCGTCCGGGCGAGCCGCCGACAGTCGAGGCCGCAGAGGCCATGTTCAAGAGCCTGTTCTTCGACCAGGAGCGTTACGACCTCTCCTCGGTCGGCCGGGTGAAGATGAACATCCGCCTCGAGCTCGATTGTCCCGACGACATGCGCGTAATCCGCAAGGACGATGTGCTGGCCGTGCTCAAGACGCTGGTCGGCCTTCGCGACGGTCGCGGAGAGATCGACGACATCGACAACCTCGGCAACCGGCGCGTGCGTTCGGTCGGCGAACTGCTGGAAAACCAGTACCGCATCGGCCTGCTGCGCATGGAGCGGGCGATCAAGGAGCGCATGTCCAGCGTCGATATCGACACGGTCATGCCGCACGACTTGATCAACGCCAAGCCGGCGGCCGCGGCGGTGCGCGAGTTCTTCGGATCCTCGCAGCTTTCGCAGTTCATGGACCAGACCAATCCGCTGTCGGAGATCACTCACAAGCGGCGGCTTTCCGCTCTGGGGCCAGGAGGCCTGACGCGCGAGCGCGCCGGCTTCGAGGTGCGGGACGTGCATCCGACGCACTACGGCCGCATCTGCCCGATCGAGACGCCCGAAGGTCCGAACATCGGCCTGATCAACTCGCTGGCCACCCACGCGGTGGTCAACAAATACGGCTTCATCGAGAGCCCTTATCGTAGGGTCAAGGACGGCAAGATCACTGATGAGGTGATCTACATGTCGGCCATGGAAGAGGCGAAGCACGTCATCGCCCAGGCCAATATCGCCTTGCGCGACGGTGAAATCGTTGACGACATGGTCCCGGGCCGGGTCAACGGCGAACCCTCGCTGCTGCCCCGTGACCAGGTCGACCTGATGGACGTCAGTCCCAAGCAGGTCGTCTCGGTAGCCGCGGCGCTCATCCCGTTCCTCGAGAATGACGACGCCAACCGCGCGCTCATGGGTTCGAACATGCAGCGTCAGGCAGTGCCGCTCATCCAGTCCGATGCGCCTCTGGTGGGTACGGGCATGGAGGACGTCGTCGCCAGAGACTCAGGCGCGGTCGTGGTCGCTCGCCGTCCCGGCGAAGTCGAACAGATCGACGGCACCCGGATCGTCATCCGGGCGACCGAAGAGACCGACCCCACCCAGCCGGGCGTCGACATCTATCGCCTGTCGAAGTTCCAGCGTTCCAATCAGAACACCTGCATCAACCAGCGTCCGCTGGTGCGGGTGGGCGACAGGATCACGGCCGGCGACATCATCGCCGACGGTCCGTCCACGGACCTTGGCGAGTTGGCGCTCGGGCGCAACGCGCTCGTCGCCTTCATGCCGTGGAACGGCTACAACTTCGAGGACTCCATCCTGATCTCCGAACGCATCGTGCGCGATGACGTGTTCACCTCGATCCACATCGAAGAGTTCGAGGTCATGGCCCGCGACACCAAGCTCGGGCCTGAGGAGATCACTCGCGACATCCCCAACGTCGGCGAGGAAGCCCTGCGCAATCTCGACGAAGCGGGCATCGTGGCCATCGGCGCCGAAGTTCTGCCCGGCGATATCCTGGTCGGCAAGGTGACGCCCAAGGGCGAAACACCGATGACGCCGGAAGAGAAGCTTCTGCGCGCGATCTTCGGCGAAAAGGCCTCCGACGTGCGGGACACCTCACTCCGGCTGCCGCCCGGCGTCGCCGGCACGGTCGTCGAGGTCCGGGTGTTCAACCGCCACGGCGTCGACAAGGACGAACGGGCGCTGGCCATTGAGCGGGAAGAGATCGACCGCCTCGGCAAGGACCGAGACGACGAATTCGCCATCCTCAATCGCAACATGACTGCGCGCCTGCGTGAGACGCTCATCGGCCGCACCGCGGTGTCCGGGCCCAAGGGCTTCGGCCGCGGCGAGGTCACCACGGCCAAGCTCGACGAAACCTCGCCGGGCCTGTGGTGGCAGATCGCCGTCGATGACGAGAAGGCGCAGCGCGAGCTGGAGGCCATGCGCCGCCTGTTCGAGGAAGCTCGCGACCGCCTCGATCGTCGCTTCGAAGACAAGGTCGAGAAGCTCCAGCGGGGCGACGAGTTGCCGCCGGGCGTGATGAAGATGGTCAAGGTGTTTGTGGCCGTGAAGCGCAAGCTTCAGCCGGGCGACAAGATGGCCGGCCGTCACGGCAACAAGGGTGTCATCTCCAAGATCCTGCCGATCGAGGACATGCCGCACCTGGACGACGGGACGCCGGTGGACGTGGTGCTCAATCCGCTGGGCGTGCCCTCGCGGATGAACGTCGGCCAGATCTTCGAGACCCACCTCGGTTGGGCCTGCGCCGGACTTGGACGTCAAATCGGCCAGCTCCTCGAGGCCTGGCGCCTTGGCGGACAGAAGAAGGCGCTCGTGACGCGGCTTCAGGAAATCTACGGCAAGGAGCAATCCCTGCCGACGGATGAAGCGGAACTGATCGAACTGGCGCGCAATCTCTCCAAGGGCGTGCCGATCGCGACACCGGTGTTCGACGGAGCCCACATCGGGGACATCGAGAACCTGCTCGAAGAAGCCGGCCTCGACCGTTCTGGCCAGGTGAAACTCTACGACGGCCAGACCGGCGATGAGTTCAAGCGGCCGGTCACCGTGGGCTACATCTATATGCTGAAGCTGCACCACCTGGTGGACGACAAGATCCACGCTCGCTCGATCGGACCTTATAGCCTGGTCACCCAGCAGCCACTGGGCGGCAAGGCTCAGTTCGGCGGCCAGCGCTTCGGCGAGATGGAGGTCTGGGCGCTTGAAGCCTATGGCGCGGCCTACACCCTGCAGGAAATGCTGACGGTGAAATCCGACGACGTCGCCGGTCGAACCAAGGTCTATGAATCGATCGTTCGCGGCGATGACGCCTTCGAAGCGGGCATCCCGGAAAGCTTCAATGTTCTGGTCAAAGAGATGCGGTCTCTGGGCCTGAACGTGGAGCTGGAGAACACTTGATCGCTTTAATCAGAGAACTGGACGCCATCGGGCGAAGGGAGAGGCGTCGCGCCTCTCCCCAGCCGCGTCCGAACGTACCCTTCACTCAATCGGGTGGCCAATGAATCAGGAAGTCCTCAATATTTTCAATCCGGTCGTCGCCGCACCGACGTTCGACCAGATCCGCATTTCGCTGGCCAGCCCGGAGAAGATCCGCTCCTGGTCATTCGGCGAGATCAAAAAACCCGAGACCATCAACTACCGCACCTTCAAGCCGGAGCGGGATGGGCTGTTCTGCGCCCGGATCTTCGGCCCGACCAAAGACTACGAGTGCCTGTGCGGCAAGTACAAGCGCATGAAGTACAAGGGCATCATTTGCGAGAAGTGCGGCGTCGAGGTGACTCTTGCCCGCGTCCGCCGCGAGCGGATGGGCCACATCGAGCTGGCCTCGCCAGTGGCGCACATCTGGTTCCTGAAGTCGCTGCCC
>DASXGB010000271.1:0-8145 GCA_036489325.1 Caulobacteraceae bacterium | reverse complement strand
CTCTGACCGTGCTGCGCCAGAAGAATCCGGACCTGGTCATCCTCGACCTCAATCTACCTGGCCTGGGCGGCCTCGAACTATTGCGCCGTCTGATTGGCGCCGGCGCGAAAAGGGTCCTGGTCCTGTCGATGCACGGCGAGCCGCTCTATGCGCGTCGGGCGTTGGACGCCGGGGCCGCCGGCTATGTGACCAAGAACGCCTCGCCGGACGAACTTCTTGCGGCCGTGCGTCGGGTGACCAGCGGCGGTCGGTATGTCGAGGCGGAACTGGCCCAGGCTCTGGCCGCGCCGGCCTCCGGCGCCGCGCTCGACCAGCTCACGGCGCGCGAACTCGAGATCATGCGGCTGCTGGCCGGAGGGGCGAGCCTGGCCGAGATCGCCAGCGCCGTCGGCGTCGGCTACAAGACAGTGGCCAACAACTGCGTGCTCATCAAATCCAAGCTCGGCGTCACCCGCACCGCCGATCTGGTTCGTCTGGCGATTGAGACAGGCGTCGGCTGACGGCGGCCCGCACGACCGCCCGAGAAACCTGAAGGCATAAGGCTTGAGTTGGGAGCGCCTCCGCGGAACCTCAACCGGTCTCGGTATTGCCTTTGCAGTCCACCGAGAACAGGCGGCGGGAATTGAAGGTCACCACGACCTTGTCGCAGCCGACATGCTCGGCAAGGAGCTCGGCGATGCGGGTGAGAACTTCGGTGGCCGCGTTCAGACGCTCGACATGGCGAGGGCGCGGATCGTCCGGAAAGAAGACTTCGAGCGCGTACACCTGCGCTCCTCTCGCCTGGTCGATGCCCACCAACCCAAGACGTGTCAGAGTCGAAATCTGGCCCTTCGCAAGAGAAAAGGCCAGCCCGAAAACGCCGAATCTCTTTCCCCACTTAGGTTTTGCGCGGCCGTGGCGCGCCAGGATCGTCTGTTAAATCTGCCTGAAGGAGGATGCCGTGGCCGACTATGACCTGGCGGCGCTGTGGGAGGCCCACTGCCGTTCCGAATTCGAGACCCGCGACCTCGACGCGACCATGGCCAGCATGGTCGCCGAGCCGTACGTCAATCATGTGCCGACCATGACCGGCGGGGTGGGACATGATCAGTTGCGCCGCTTCTACCGGCGCCATTTCATCGGCGCCAATCCGCCGGACACCGCCATGACCCTGATCAGCCGGACCGTGGGCGCCGACAGCCTGGTCGACGAGATGCTGTTCTCATTCACCCACACAAGTGAAGTCGACTGGATGCTGCCGGGCGTCGCGCCCACCGGCGCGCGCGTGGAGATTCCGCTCGTGGCCATCGTCAAGTTCGTGGGCGACAAGCTGGCGCATGAGCACATCTATTGGGATCAGGCCTCGGTGCTGGTTCAGGTGGGCCTCCTCGATCCCGCCGGCCTGCCGACCGCCGGCCAGGAGACGGCCCGCAAGGTTCAGAACAAGACCCTGCCCAGTAATGAGTTGATGGCGGCTTGGGCGAACGGAGACGAAAACAGGTAATCGCCGCGTCTTTTGAGTCGCCAACCGGGCTGCGCCGTGCGAGTATAGTTCAAGCGCCTGTCGTGTAGCGTTGGGGACTGGCCATGTACGGGATTTCTGCCGTCACATGCGGCTCTGGCCGCATCGATATCTATTATCTTGAACCTGGGTCTGAGGGCGGACCGGCCTTCATGGCGGCCACGCAGCAGTGGACCGCCGCCACCCAGTGGAACGCGTCCAACTACAAGCTGGGAGGCGGCCCGTTCGCCACGCCGCCGGTCGCCGTGACCTCGCATGCGCCCCGTCCGCGGCCTGTGCCGCATCCGCGGCCTCCGGGACCGCCCGGGCCCCTGCCCGTCAAGACGCCGGAAGCGGCGGAGAGCCCGGAGATCGGCATCCTGCCCTGCCGGACCGACGTTTTCGCGGTCGACGAGACCCTGGCCATGCGCCAACTGACGCTGTGGAACAGCGTCGTTCCCCCAGACCCGGTATGGGCCAATCTGGGCGGCGTGTTCCTGAGCGCGCCGGGAGCCGTCAACTGGGAAGGCCCGAGGATTGACCTCTTCGGCGTCGGTACTGACTACGCGATGTATCGCAAGGTGTGGAACGGCCAGGCCTGGACCGCCGACTGGGAGCGCCTGGGCGGCGCCTTCAGCAGCGCGGCCAGCATCGTCAAGATGACGACCGGCCAGATCGACGTGTTCGCCCGCGGCTCTGACAACAGCCTGCGCCATCGCGCCTTCACACCCACCGGGCCAGTGAACGACTGGCAGAACCTGGGCGGGTCGCTGGCCACGCCCCCGGCGGCCGTGAGCTGGGGCGCAGACCGCATGGATATCTTCGCGGTGGGCCCCGACACAGCGCTTTGGCATCGTTGGTGGGACGGCCAGTTCTGGAACGACTGGGAATCGCTCGGCGGGACCCTGGCCTCGGCCGCCTCGGCGGTGAGCTGGGAGGCCGAACGCATCGACGTGTTCGCCCAAGCCCTGAGCGGCGAGGTGGTGCAGTTCACCTATGCCGACGAGTCCTGGACCGGGCCCATCACGGTGGGGGGGACGAACATCACCTCGGCGCCGACGGCGATCAGCATCGCGGCCGGCCAGATCAACGCAGTGGCGCCCTCAAGCGACAACAAGCTGCACAGCGCCCTCTTCGAGGCCGGCGCCTGGGCGGCGGACCCATTCGCGGACTTCATGGTCGATCAGATCGGCATCCCGACCCGCTACAAGTTCTCGGTCGACTATGTGTTCTGCGGCACCGCGCGCTCGCTCAACAACGACACCGACACGGCCCAGGGGACAGTCAAACCCGGCATCTGGCCCCCGCAGACGATGACGCAGAACATCGATTCCATCGGCGGCACGGCGCCCGGTCAGTGGCAGACCAACCTGATCAACTTCGAACCGATCCAGGTGGAGCTGTGCGAGACCGCGAGCTTCAACTACGTGGTGATCAACAACGGCCACGCCGACCAGCTGTCCCTGGATTCCGCCATGGAAAGCATCGGTTCGGCGATCGCCAACAAGGCCATCGCGGCCCTCTCGGGGTCCGGCCTGTTGGGCGCCGCCGCCGGCGCCATCATCGGCTTCCTGGGCTCGTACCTGTTCCAGGACTGCGACGGCCTAGTGGCGGCCGACGACCACGCGTTCACCGGCTATGACCTCTTCGAGAAGGTGAAGAGCGGCGCCTACGACGAGGTCACCCAGACCTATCCGGGCACGGATTCACCCACCGGCTGCGGCGCCAACTCGGTCTATCAGGTACTGTGGTCCGTGGTCAGGGCTTGACCGGAGACCCAGCCTGGCGGGTCATATCGGCTCGCCGGTCCATTCCCAGTGCCAGGGCTCGAAAGCATAGGGCACAAAGCCGAAGCGCCCCGCGTTGGCGACCAGCCAGCGATAGGCGGCGCCTTGCGAGATGTAGAGGCGGTTGGCGTCGTCCGCGGAATCGAGCCGATCGCCGGGCGCGGCGCCCAGGTCGAGGTCGACGGCGAGCCCGGTCAGATGGGCCGAACAGGTCGCCTTGGCGACGCCCTGGCAGTTGCCCTCCGTCGCGCATCGCGCCGTATCCGCGTCGGGGCTGCGCCAGGCGGAAAACAGCGTCAGCAGTCGCCGATCGGAGGCGATTTCCGGCGACTCCGCCCGGGCCGCCGCCAGCATCCGGCTGTAGGCGGCGAGGGCTGCGGGACGCAACTTGAGGGTCATGCCGCCGTAGGACTCATCCGGCGGGGCCACGGCCAGACTTGCCTCGGGCGGTGGCGAAGGGCAGCCGGCCCGACTCGCGACGACGAAGGGCCGTCGTAGATCCCACCCCGTTTTCATGGCGGCGATCGTCGGCGGGTCCATGACCCCCGCCCGACCCAGCTTGTGAACGAATTGCCAGGCCGCGAGGCGGACGGCGAAGGCCGGAGTCGCCGGGCCACAGGCCGTGCCGATCTCATGGGCGATCAGGGGCGCATAATAGGCCCAGCCGGTCTCGACCCGGCTCCGGGTGAGGACCGGCAAATTCTGGAGGCTGTCCTGGTTGCGATGCGCCGCGTCGGCGAGTCCCGTTGCGCAATTCCGGTCGGAAACGCCGAAGGGGAGCCGGCCGGCTTGCAGAGCGGCCGGCTTGGGGTTCGTTTGCGGCCCGCAACCTGGCAGAGACAGGCACAGGGCGCAGACTGCCGAGACGCCGCGGGCCGCTTTGCAGTGCGATTGGGCGCGCCCGGGGCCTATTTCGGGCGTCTGGTTCGCCTCACCGGCCGCCAGCAGCGATCCACACCCACACACAGGATGACGTCGAGGGTCAACAGAGCGGCGACCGTCACCATGCCGGCATAGTCGCCGAGGGCGAACAGCAGCACGAACAGGGCCTCGAGCATCCACGGAACGGGCGCCCACAAGGCATCCATAAGCCTGCGCCAAAGGTCATGGTCGGAGACGGTCGCCACCCGAGCGCGCGGTCTCGCGGCCAAGCCATGCCGCTCGCCCCGGTTCTTATCGTATGTGATGCCTCGCATGGCGTCCTCCGGTCGGCCCCGCGCACCTTAATGAACGGTTAACCCCTCGGTTGGATGCAGCCTGGACCGCAGCGGACTTACGGCGCTGGCGTCTCGACCCTGACTCAGGCGGCTTGAAGAACCCGCGCTTGGTCGTGAATTCGGGCGCCGCGACACTTGTAATTTCAGCCGTTACAGCTATGTTGGCGGCGTCGAATTTCGCGCGGGTTCGGTCGCTCTCCTTAAACTCGATGGGTTCGAGTGATCCATTTGAGATCGAGTTTGAGCCTGACTTCCACCTTTTCGAAAATTGATCGTCCGTGCGTTGCACGGATGTTCTTTACATCTGAAAGATATACTTAATGACAACTGGAACCGTCAAATGGTTCAACTCCACGAAGGGCTTTGGCTTCATCCAGCCGGTCGGCGGCGGCAGGGACGTGTTCGTCCATGCATCGGCCGTCGAGCTCGCCGGCCTTGGCGGCCTCGATGAAGGCCAGAAGATCGCCTTCGATGTGGAGCGCGACCGCAAGACCGGCCGCGAAGCCGCCACCGCTCTCAGGCCAGCCTGACGATCCGCGCCGCACCTGCCCTTTCACTGAAAACGGACCTCTGGATGGCCAAGGAAGACCCGATCGAACTTGACGGCTTGGTGGTCGAGATCCTGCCTGGCGGCCAGTTCCGCGTGCAGCTCGACAGCCTGCAGGAGGTGCTCGTCTATACCGCCGGCAAGATGCGCAAGAACCGTATCCGGACCACGGTCGGCGACCGGGTCACGGTGGCGATGACACCCTATGACCTCACCCGCGGACGCCTGATCTTCCGCCACAAGGCGGGCGACCCCGCCGCCAGCCCAGCGCGGCGCGTCTACAGGCCGAAACGATGAGCTCGACAACAACCAGCGAACCGATCGCCCGTGTGCTGATCAATTGTCCGGACACCGGCACGGCGGTGGAGACGGTGATGCGCATGCGGCCGGCGGCGTTCGAGGCCCTCAAGGGCGAGTTCGGTTTCCGCTGCCGGGCGTGCGGGCAGATCCACCGCTGGCGGCGTGAAGACGCCTGGCTGGAGCCTCTGCGCCGCTGAGCAGCCGTGGCCGTGTGGGCGGCCTGGCTTGATCCGGATCGCCGGCAGGCCGAGGCTGGCCCATGGCTCAGTGGGTCCTCGCCCTGCACCTGGCGATCATCGCCTTCAACCTCTCTGGCCTGATCGTCATACCCATCGGCGCGTGGCGCCGGTGGGCGTTCGTACGTGAGCCCATCTGGCGGCTGGCCCATATTGTTTCGATGGCCACCGTGGCCGTGCAGGCGGCGGCCGGCCGGGCCTGTTTCCTCACCGACTGGCAGGACGCACTCTCCGGCGCGGCGGCGGGCCAGCCGCTGATCATGCGGTGGGTCAACAGCGTCATCTTCTGGCCGCTGCCGATGTGGGTGTTCGAGGCGCTCTACCTCGTCCTCTTCGCCTATACGGTCGCGCTCCTGTGGTGGGTACCACCAAGACTGCGAGGCTTGGAGCGAGGCCGATGACGGTCGCCACGCCCTTGCCAGTCAGGCCTGCACACGCATATATTCAACTGAATGGTTGAATATACCGCCCTCGATCCCACCCTGCACGCCTTGGCCGACTCCACCCGGCGGGCGATCCTGGCGCGGCTGGCTGAGGGCGAGGCGCGGGTGACCGATGTCGCTGCGCCGTTCCCGTGCTCGCTCAACGCCGTTTCCAAGCACATCCGCGTGCTGGAGGGCGCGGGCCTCGTCCGCCGCCGGCGGCAGGGCCGCGAGCATGTGCTGGCGCTCAATCCCGCGCCCCTCGCCGCAGCCGGGGCCTGGATCGAGGAGCTGCGCGCCCTGTGGGCCTGGCGGCTCGCCGAGCTCGATCGCATCCTCAAGGAGACGTGCCCATGACCCCCGAAACCCTGGCCAGCGTCGTGGTCACCCACCGCTACGCCGCCTCGCCCCAAACGGTGTTCGACGCCTTCCTGGACGTGACCATCGCCCGCCGCTTCCTGTTCGCCACGGCGACCGGCGAGATGATCGCTGCGGAGATCGATCCCCGCGTGGGCGGACGCTTCACCTTCACCGAGCGGCGGCCGGACATGGGCGATGTCCGCCACGTGGGCGAATATGTCGAGATCGACCGGCCGAAACGGTTGGCCTTCACCTTCGGGGTGCCGCAGTTCGACCCGCGGATGACGATGGTGACGCTCGATCTCAGGCCCGACGGCGGTGGCTGCCTGCTGACCCTGACGAACGCGGGCGTGCCGGCGGAATGGGCTGAGCGCAACCACGAGGGCTGGAGCAAGATCCTCGCCGGCCTGGAGCCAGCGTTCAAAGGCGTGCACGGCGGCGGCTGGCGCTAGGAGTCCCGCGGCGGCTCGGCCGGCGCGGCGCGGTGCTGGGCGGCCAGCTGGGTTGTGAGGGCGGTGAGGCCGGCGACGCCGCCGAGCTGCATGGTCTCCACCGCCGTCGACGGCACGACGACGATGGTCGCGTTCCGTTTCAGCCCCTCGTAAAGCATGTTCATGGCCCGCAGGTGGAAGGCGGTGGGATCGCTGGCGTAGGTCCGGGCCGCCTGGAGAAAGCTGTCGGCCACCTGGCGCTCGGAATCGCCCAGGATCACCCGGGCCTGGCGTTCGCGCTCGGCCTGGGCCTGCATGGACATGGCGTCCTGCAGGGCGGCGGGGATGAGTACGTCGCGGATCTCCACCGACTGGACATCGATGCCCCAGGGAGCGGCCCGCTCGTCGATGAGCAGGCGGATCTCGTCGCTGATCTTGCGCCGGCCCTCGAGCAGGTCGGCCAGTACGGTCTTGCCGATGACATCGCGCAGGGAGGTTTGGGAGGCCCAGGCGATGGCGTTTTCATATTCGGCAACGTCGAGGGCGGCCTTCTGCGGATCGACCACTTTCCAGAACAGCACCGCATCGACGTCCACCGGCACGGTGTCGCGGGTCAGGGTTTTCTCGGCCCGGAACGGGGTGGTGATGACTCGGGTGTCGATCCAGTAGACCACGGTGTCGATGATCGGGATGATGAAGAAGAGGCCTGGCCCGCTTAGCGACTGGAAGCGGCCGAGGCGCAGCACCACCGCCCGCGTCCACTGGGTGGCGATCTTGATCGACGAGGAAACGATGGCGGCCAGGACGATGATGGCGACGAGGATCGTCGATCCGACGCTGTACTCGCCGGCGGCGTAGGCCGGCCAGGAGAAGCCGCCGCCGATAGCGGCGATGAGGATAAAGACGACGAGCGGCAGGGCGTTGGTCATCGGATCGACCTCTGGTCCGCCAGCATAGACCTTACCGACGTAGCGGGCATCAGGCCGCCGCCGGACCGCGAAGGGCGAGCTTGGCCTCGGCGGCGGCGTCGAGCACCGCCTGGAAGATCTGGGTGCGGACCTGGTCGCCGTTGCGCGGCTCGGAGGCGAAGACGCGGCAGGTCAGATGGACCGCTCCGTCCTCGGAGAGGGAGTCGATGAAGACCGCCGGCGCCGGTGATTTCAGGACGGTGTCCTGGCCGGCGGCCGTCCGCTCGATGAGGTCTCGGGCCCGGCGCAGATCGGCTTGATCGGTGACCGCGAACTGCAACGCGAGCCGGCCCCTCGGCGAACCGGTGCTGCGGTTCTGAACCACCTTGGTGATGAAGTCCGAGTTGGGAATGATGACCGTCGTTCGATCAAGCGTCCGGACCTCCGTGGCGCGCAC
>DASXGB010000178.1:0-1516 GCA_036489325.1 Caulobacteraceae bacterium | reverse complement strand
CCGAACTCCTGGAGCAGCTCGCGGCTCACCTTGTAGGCGCCCTGGTACTCGGCGACCTCCTCGCCCATCAGGAACACCGTCTCGTCGCGGCGCATTTCCTCGGCCATGGCGTCGCGCAGGGCGTCGCGGACCGTGGTCCTGACCATCTTCGTCCCGGCCGGGATCTCCGGATCGGCAAGTTCGGCCGGGGCCGGTTTGTGGGCGGCCTTGGGTTCAGACTTTGGTTCCGAGGTCGCTTGACCCCCCTCCCCGGCTTCGCCGGTACTCCCCCCTGAGGGGGGAGAGAGGGCCGGTTCCTGCGCTCGCCCTTCGGGGGAGCCCTGAGGGGTGGAAGGCGTTGGCGCCGTCTTCGCCTCAGGCTGCGTCCCCTCACCTGCCAGGCGGGCGATGGGGGTGTTGACTTTCACCCCTTCCGTTCCCTCGGGGACGAGGATCTCGGAGACGACGCCCTCGTCGACGGCCTCGACCTCCATGGTCGCCTTGTCGGTCTCGATCTCGGCGATGACATCGCCGGCGCGGACGGCGTCGCCGGCCTTGATCAGCCACTTGGCGAGCGAGCCCTCCTCCATGGTCGGCGACAGGGCCGGCATCAGAATATCCGTCATCCTCCTTCGCTCCTGGAGGAGCTTCGGAGGACAGGCCTCGTCCTGCGGAGCCTTTGGCGAAGCGGGATCACGCGCCGGCCTCTACGTAGATGTCGGTCATCAGCTCGTCGTCGGCCGGTTCGGGCGCGGTCCTGGCAAATTCGGCGGCGTCGGCGACGATGGCCCGCGCCTCCGCGTCCAGCGCCTTCAGTTGGGCTTCGTCGGCCAGGCCCAGGCTCTCGAGCCTGTCTCGCAGATGGTCGATCGGATCGCGCGTCTTGCGCACCTGATCGATCTCCTCGCGCGTGCGGTATTTGCCAGGATCGCTCATCGAGTGGCCACGGTAGCGATAGGTCTTCATCTCCAGGATGATCGGGCCCTTGCCCTTTCGGGCGTGCTCGGCCGCCTCGAGGCCGGCTTCCATCACCGCCTGGACGTCCATGCCGTCGATTTCGCGGCCGGGAATGTCGAAGCCGGCGCCGCGCTTGTAGAGATGGGTGTCGGCGCTCGAGCGCTCGACGCTGGTGCCCATGGCGTACTGATTGTTCTCGATGACGTAGACCGCCGGCAGCTTCCACAGGGCGGCCATGTTGAAGCTCTCGTAGACCTGGCCCTGGTTGGCCGCGCCGTCGCCGAAAAAGACGAAGGCCACGGCCTTATCGTCGCGATACTTGTTGGCGAGCGCCAGGCCGGTGCCGAGGCTCACCCAGGCGCCGACGATGCCGTGGCCGCCATAGAAGTCGTGCTCGAGGCTGAACATGTGCATCGAGCCGCCCTTGCCCTTGGAGGCGCCGGCGGCGCGGCCGGTGAGCTCGGCCATCACCGCCTTGGGATCCATGCCGGCGGCCAGCATGTGGCCGTGGTCGCGGTAGCCGGTGATCACCTGGTCGCCCTCGCGGCGGACGGCCTGCATGCCCACGGCGATGGCTTCC
>DASXGB010000246.1:0-3641 GCA_036489325.1 Caulobacteraceae bacterium | reverse complement strand
GTGGTTCAGGGTGTCCCCGACCACGCCGTAGCAGCGGCCGACGCCCGCCGCCTCCAGCACGTCCACGACAATCTCGGCAACCTTACGTTTGGTCATGGATCCACCCTCTCGAGGACCACCGCGAGGCCTTCTAGCGACTCGCTCCGGCGCCGGGAACCAAGAGCATGGTCGGGGTCAGGTCGGATCGGCCCTGGCTGTGGCACGTTGAATCCCAAGGGACCGGATTGGAGCCATTGTGCCAACCACACGCCAAAGCGTCCTGTGCCTTTCAGCACTCCTGACGAGCTTGGCCGCCAGCGCCGGCGCCCAGACGGCGCCCAGCCCGTGCCGTGTCATCCGGCTGGCCTGCCTGAAAGCCGGCTTCCAGCCGAGAAGCGGTCCGTCCGACGTTGAGAAGGCCTGCGTCCGGCCGATCGTCTATGGCGCGACATCGCCCAAGCGCGAAAAGCTGCCCACCGTGGATTCGAAGATCGCCGCGGAATGCCGGACGAATCTCGAGCGGAGCCGGTCCTCCAGTGCTCCAGCCGACTCGACCGCCAGCAAGGCTCCCGCGACGCCCACGAACAGCGAACAGCCGCCTACGTCCTCCACGCATCCGCCGACCGCCGTGTCGCCGCACAATCCGCCGCCCACAGATCCCGGCCCGGACAGGGAACCCAAATCTAGCCGTTGAAGCCGCGCACCGCCTCGATGATCCGGTCCTGGGTTTCGGGCGCAAGATAAGGATGCATCGGCAGGGCGAGCACCGTCGCCGCCTTGGCCTCAGTCACCAGAAGGCCGCCCGGACCGCGCGGGAAGCCCGCGTAGGGCGCCTGCAGATGCATGGGCGCCGGGTAATAGACCGCGGTCGGTATTCCCTGACTGCGCAGATGGGCGGCGAGACCGTCGCGGTTCTCGTGTTCGATGACGTATTGCGCCCACACCGAGACCGCGTCTTCGCCCGCGGCGGGGGTCGATGTCACGTGGCCCGAGAGGCCGGCCGCATAGCGCTCGGCGACGCTCTGGCGAGCCTCGATCTCATCGGCAAAGACGGCGAGCTTTTCCAGCAGGATCGCCGCTTGCAGGGTGTCCAGCCGCGAGTTCATGCCGATCCGTGCGTTGAGATATTTCGCATCGTGCGGCGAAGACAGGGACGCGCCATCGGCGGCGGTCGCCTTGCCGTGGATGCGCAGCGAATCCATCCGCTCCCACAACGCGCCATCGCTGGTCACCACGGCGCCGCCGTCGCCGTAGCAACCGAGCGGTTTGGCCGGAAAGAAACTGGTGGAGACCACGTCCGCCCAGGCGATGGGATGCCTGTTCCCGAGCGTGCAGCCGAACCCCTGGGCGGAATCAGCGATCAGCTTCAGGCCTTCCCGGCGGCAGATCGCCGCGATACGCGGGTAGTCGGCGGGATGACCGAACAGGTCTACGGCGATCACGGCGCGGGGCTCGAGCTGACCTTCGGCCCGGACGGCGGCGATCGCCGCTTCCAGGTGGTCGGGATCCATGCAGTAGGTCGCCGGGTCGATATCGACGAACACGGGCGTGGCGCCGGTCCAGGGGATGACCTCGGGCGTCGCGGCGAAGGTGAAGGACGGACAGAAAACCGCGTCTCCGTCGCCGATCTCCCACGCCATCAAGGGGAGGGCCAGGGCGTCGGTGCCGTTGGCGCAGGAGAGAGCCAGCTTGGCGCCGCAGAAATCGGCCAGGGCCCTTTCAAACGCCGCCACCTCCGGCCCCATGACATAGGCCCCGTGGGCAAGAACCCGGGCGATGGCGGCGTCCAGCCGCTCGCGAATGCGCGCCTGCTGGGCGGCAAGATCGATGAAGGGGATCATGGGGGCGGGTCCCTTAAGCTGTGCCGCCCGCGCTCGCGACACAAAAGCTGTATCGCTTCATTTCGGGAGGGCCAGCGCCGCGACGAAAGCGTCAAGGTCGCCGCCCTCGAACAGGACACTCCTGACGCCCGCCCGCCGGCCGGCCTCCAGATCCCGCTCGCTGTCGCCGATGAGGATGGCGCGGGCCGGGTCGATATCCCAATCGGCAAGCGCCTTGAGGATCATGCCTGGATTGGGTTTGCGGTCCGGGTGGTCCGGGTGGGCGAATTCGACCACCGGCGCGCCCGGCAGATAGGGACAGACATAGAAAGCGTCGATGTGCGCCCCGGCGGCGGCGAGGTCGGCGCGCATCTTCTCGTGCACCGCCTCCACGTCGGCGAGCGTGAACAGGCCACGCGCCACACCGGACTGGTTGGTGGCGACGATGACCAGCAGGCCGGCCTCGTTCAATCGCCTTACGGCGGCCACGGCGCCGGGCACCCACTTCAGTCGGCCGATGTCGCCGACGTAGCCGTGATCGACGTTGAGAACCCCGTCGCGGTCGAGGATCACAGCCGCTCGCCTTGCGCCCGACCGCGTCGCGCTCGCCGCCATGGGACGCGCCCTTTCCCGTATCTCAGCGCGGCCTTAGGATCGCGCCGCTCAATCAGGAGGATTTAGGCCAATCGTGTCGGCGACGCCAAAAGTCAGCTCCGCGTCCAGCGACCACGCGCGCTCAGCTATGCGCACGGTGGGCGCCGAGATTGCCGGCCTTACCGCCCTGAGCGAAGCCTTCGAGAACGGTCTGCGCGCGCCGTTCGAGGCGGCGCTCGCTCGCATCCGCGACGCCCGCGGCCGCGTGGTGGTCACCGGCATCGGCAAGAGCGGCCACGTCGCGCGCAAGGTCGCCGCTACCCTCGCCTCCACCGGTACGCCGGCCTTCTACCTGCATCCGGCCGAGGCCAGCCACGGCGATCTCGGAATGGTGGCCCGTGACGACGTGCTCCTGGCACTGTCGTGGTCGGGCGAGACACCTGAGTTGCGCGACGTGATCCACTACTGCAAGCGCTTCGCCGTGCCGCTGCTGGCCGTCACCTCGGAAGCGCAAAGCGCCCTTGCCGACGCTGCCGATATCGCCCTGGTGCTCCCCAAGGCGCCAGAGGCCTGCCGCAATACCCACGCGCCAACCACATCAACCACCATGCAAATGGCTTTCGGTGACGCCCTCGCCGTGGCCCTCCTGGAGGCGCGCGGCTTCTCGGCGGCCGATTTCCGCGCCTTTCATCCGGGGGGCTCTTTGGGAACCCAGCTTGTGGCCGTCGCCGACCTGATGGCTGAGGGCGAGGCCGTGCCGCGGGTGGCGGAGAGCGTCAGCCTGTCCGTCGCCATCGTTGAAATGACCGCCAAGCGATATGGCGGCGTGGCGGTGACCGATGCGGCAGGCAAGCTGGCGGGCGTCTTCACCGACGGCGACCTTCGCCGCGCCCTGCCCGACGCAGACCTGTCCGCACCGATTTCCGCCTACATGACGCGTCAGCCAGTGACCGTCGATCCGCACCTGCTCGCAACCGAAGCTCTCAGATTGATGACTGAGCGGGCCAATCCCATCCAGCTCCTGATCGCCTGCGAGGACGACGTTCCGGTGGGCATCATCGGCATGCATGATTTCCTGAAGGCCGGGATCGCGTGAGATTCGGAACCCGCCCCCAGCCCCACGGCCTAAGGCGATGCCGAGCTGGCCACCGCGTCCAGCTGCCGGATAGCGCCGACCAGATGGTAGAGAGAGCTCGCGGGAGCGAAGAGGGCATCGCTCTCCAGGCTGTCGCGCCACAGGCCCGACAT
>DASXGB010000198.1:0-5863 GCA_036489325.1 Caulobacteraceae bacterium | reverse complement strand
TGCGGAAAGCTGGATCAGCGCGCCGGGGTCCGCTTTTACGCTGATGTTGGGTGCGACGTGCAAGGTGGTCTGGGCCTTGTAGTAGCCGGCGGCGAGATAGACCGTGCAGCCGGGGGCTTCAGACCCGCCGATAGTGAAATTGCGTTGCGAGACGCAATAGGCCGTCTCGGCGTTCCAGGCTGGAACGATGTCAGCCGAGCCATCATTTTTCGCGCCCCAGAACCGGAGATCGAGCAGCGTGGGGAAGCTCGCCAGCCAGCAGCCGCCATCGGATGAAGGAACCTGTGAGCCGCCGTCGCCGGCCCCGCCGTTCAGGCTGCAAGGGGCGCTTTGCGGCCTGAACAGCAGCGGGGGGCCATCGCCTCGGGCAGCGAAGCCATAGCGCCAGGTCGGCCCGGCGCCGTTGGCGGCCTGGCTCGCCAGCGCGGCGTTATTGTCGGCGCTGCTACCAAAACCCAGCTGGGCGACGGCTTTGCCACAGTAGGTCGCGAGCGCGTTGCCTTGAGCGTCGAACGAATAGTTCCAGGTGCAAGGCTGGCCCTGCGCGGTGGCGGCCGGCGCCGTCATCAGGCCGACTGTGACAACGCCGCTGGTAAGGAGGGTGGAGGCCCATCCGGCGAGCAGAGCGGCGCGGTCGCGGGTCATGTCAGAAGCTCACGGCTTTTTCGAACGCGAGGCGGGTCCGCTGGCCGGCGGCCCAGGTCGCGGCGGCCCAGCTGACGGTGATCGCCGCGGTTCCCTGGCCGACGACGGTGAGCGGCCCCAGTACGTCGGAAGCGGCGAAGAACAGGGTCGGCGGGGCCGAGGCGAAGGCCAGCACGAGCGAGCCGGCGGCGAGCGGCGGGGTCCCGGCGATCAGTTCGACCCAGCCATAACCGGAGCCGGCCGGCGCCTCGACTCTGGCGCCGGCCGCGCCGGTCACCGCGCCAGGCGCGGGGGGGTTGCCGTCCGACAACGGCGGGATTTCGCCATACTGGCGCATGTCAGGCTTTCGGCGGCGGCGGCGGCGGCGGTTCGAACAGCGCGACGCCGAATTGATCGCGCGCCGCCTTGGCCAGCACGTCGGCCAGGCTAAAGCCGTGGGCGCGGGCCAGCTGGTCAAGCTCGGTGAGTTGTTCGATCAGGTCCGGCGGATCGGCCTTGGGGTCGGGCTTGGGGTCGGATTTGCCCGGGTCGGGCTTGGAGTCGGCGCCGATCGACGGCGTGGCGGCGGTCTTGTCGTCGCTTTTTGGGTCGGTGGGGGGCATGGCGTTTCCTCTAGCGAGATCCTGAGCGGTGAAATCATGCGATGGCGGCGGCGAGGCCTTTGGCGGCGTCGCCGGGCGATGGGACGACGCCTTGGCTGGAGAGCAGCAGCCAAAGCGCGACGATGACGATGAGGGCGCCGACGATGATCAGGCCGCCCCGCGCGAACCAGTCCTCGATGTCGCCCAAGAGGCCAGAGCCTTGCTGTGGGCCAGCTGCGCCAGCGCCGGCCGCGCCCTCGGCGGCCGAGACGGTGGCGCCGAGGCCGGCGGGGAGGTTGGCGCCGATCCCGGCGAGAAAGTTGGAGATGAAGCCGCCGGGGGCCGAGGGCGAGCCGGTGAGCGTCGGCCAGGTCGATTTCAGCGCCGAGACGACGCCCGAGAGGGTCGATTGGTTGCCGCTGGAGAGCGCCGATTCGAGCGAGCCGCCGCCGGCCGCGTCATATTTTTGCTGCGCCAGGTACCAGGCCCCGGCCTCCTGATCGGCCGGGTTGGCGAAGTTCAGGCCATTGGTCTGAGCGAGGGGGTCCCAGGTGCCCGGCTCGAATTGGAAGGCCCCGGCGGCGTGCGTCGGCCCGGCCGAGGTCGAGCCGCCTGGCAGCAGCGGGAAGCCGTAGGCGTCGGTTGGAGCGCCGGCCGTGGTGCCGCCGCCGAAGGCGGTGGTGAATGGGTCGGTGGCGTTGCCGACTTCGCCGAGCGCCAGCGTGGAGAGAAACTGAGCCTGGACCGGATCGTTGGGGTTGAAGGCGACGTCAGGCATGGCGGGGGGTCATGTCAGTGCGCCGCGTACATGCCAGAGCCGAGGAAGCCGGACAGTTGTTGCGTGGCGGCGAGCAGGGCCGGGGAGGCGGTGGTGGTCGAGGTCGGGGCCTTGGTCGAGGAAAATAGCGGGCCGAAGATGCCGGGCAGGAAGCTGGTCTTGGAACCGCCGGTCACGGTGGTGACGGTTGGGGAGGCAAGGCCCAGCTGGGTGAGATCGCCGGCTATGGTGGCCTGCGCCTGGTAGGGGGCCAGCTGCACGGCGGCGGCGTTGTCGGCGGCGTCCTGCGTCGCCGCCGAGGAGGCCCACAGCTGTTGAACCGCCAGCTGCGTCGCGTTGCTACTGAGCGCCTGAGCGGTCGAGGCTCCGGCCTCGATCTGCACCGCTTGCAGCTGATCGCCGGCCTGTGCCTGCGCCGACTCGGCGGCGAAGTAGGCCGAGGTCGAGGCCCCATCGCTGGCGGCCTGGCTGGCCGCGCCGCCGCCGCCGCCGCCGAGATTGCCGGTGAGGAACAGCGCCGCCAGGCCGAGGCCGAAGACGCCGAGGCCGAGCGCGACGGGATGGCCCTCGGCCCAGCTGACGGCGGAAGAGAGGCCCAGCGCCATGCGTCACCCGGTGGTTCGATAGGCGGCCTGGACGTAGAGGTCGCCGAGGATGGCCTGAAGCTCGCCCGGATCGGTGAGCGACTGAGGCGCGATGGTGGTCGGGACGACTTGCGAGGTCCACCAGAGCTCGCCGTCGGCATACTGAGCGGCCGGGCCATAGCTGGCCTGCGCCCGATGCAGCGCGACGATGCCGGCGCCGATGGGATTGACCAGCACCTTCCCGAGGTTGGGGACGAAGGCGTCGCGGCCTCGGGAATAGTAAGGGGTCTCAACGTAGATCGGCAGGCCGTAGGCGAGCGGAACCGCCGGCATGGAGCCGCCTGGCCGCCGCTGGCCGCCGTTCTGAGGGGCCGGGAAGCCGCGTTGCGCCGAGGCCGAGGCGGCCGGCTGGAACCAGCTGCGCGCGCCTTTGGTCGGCCGCCCGGCCTCCCAGCTGACGCCCCCGTCATCGGCTCCGATCAGTTCTTCGCCGGTCAGCTGTTCCTCGGCGCCAGGCGCCGGAAAGCCGCGTTGCGGGCCGGCGCCGGCGGCCGGGTCGGTGAAGGTGCGGGCGGGCCGGAACATCAGCCGCCGAAGCCCGAGCCATAGCTGTTGGTCGCATAGGTGCCGGTCTGGACGCCGATGCCGCCCGAGCCGCCGAGCACAGGCCCCTCGGCGGCGGCCAGGTCTTTCGCGAAGCCTCCGGTGGCGGCGGTGAAGACGGCCGGCGTCTGAGCGTTCTTGCTGACCAGGGTGGCGACGACGCCGAGCATGACGACGGCGACGGCGATGGTGACCAGGCCTTCCCAAAAGGCGTTCATGTCAGGTGCTCCAAAGTCCGGCCAGTTGCAGGCCCGATGAGGTCCCGCCGGTCTGGCCAGGGGTGGTGAATGACGAGTGGCCAAGGTTGCCATTGGTCGGGGCCGAGCCGCTTGGACTGACAGCGGCCGAGATCACTTGGGCGAGCGCGTTGGCCCCGGCGGTGATCACGGCCGGCGTCTGCGAGCGGGCGCCGACGAAGGTTGCGACGAAGGCCAGCGCGAGCAGGCCGCCGACGACGGCAAGCAGGGTCCGAAGCGGGAGGTCATCGAACATCAGGCTACCTCGGCCAGCTGGGCCAGGTCGGGCAGGCCCGCGCCGAAGCCGCCCGATCCGGACGACGACGGGGAGGTCAGGGAGGCTGTCAGCGGCGCGAACGCCTGGCCGACGCTTGATCCGGCGGCGGCCCCGGAAGAGGCCGAGGACGAGGCCCCGGCGGCGGCCGGCGGCGAGGTCCAGGCCGATTGGAAGCCGGCGATGATCTGTTGATAGTTGCGAAGGATCAGCACCAGCAGCACCAGCGCCAGCACGCCGCGCGAGACCGGCCGGAGGCCAGGCACGAAGCCGACCGCGCCGACCGCCAGGATCGCGGCGGCCCAGACCACGAAGGAGGGAATGTCGGTGCCGAGCGCGGTGAAGAGGGCGCGATAGCTGTTGCGAACCGCCGAGACGATCAGCACGACGCCGATGGCGAGGACAACCAGCAGCATCAGGCCACCGCCAGAGCGTCGAGCGCGACGCTTCCCAGCTGCGAGGCGGTGACGCCCGAGGCGCTTGGCGAGCTAGAGGCCGAGCCGGTCGGGGTCGGCTGCGCCGTGGCGCCCCACAACACCGCCGTATAGGCCCCCAGGCGGTTGTTGCGGGCCAGCCAGAGCACGAAGGCGGCGATCAGCGCGGCGGCGATGAAACTGGACTGTGACACGGGTCAGGGCAGGCCAACAGCCTTGGCCGGCGCCGCCCAATAGCGGGCCAGCACATAGCCGGCGATCAGCGCGACGGCGAAGGTGAGAACGTGACCGGAGTTCATCGGGGGGGCCTCCTTTAGACAGCTTCAGCGACGGCGGCGCCGGCCATCACGACGTGATTGAGGATCAGCACCCAGGCGGCGGCGAAGACCAGCACCAGGCCGACCAGCAAGAACAGGTGGATGAGGTCCAGCTGGCCGACGAAGGGCGCCGCCAGCTGGGCCAGAAGCTCATTCCACAGCTGCGCCATTCGAGGCCGTCCCTTCCTGATGTTCGGCGCCCGCTCCCCAAGGTCCGTCCGTTTGGGGGGTCAGGGGATTGGCCCTGAGATGCGGGCGCCGCCGCCGCCGGGGGGGAGTTCAGCAGGCCCCCTCGCCAGCGAAACTTGAAAAATCAGCCGCCCCCTTGCGGGAGCGAGCCGCCTTGATTGACCAGGCCAATGATGCCGTAGGCTTCCCAGCCGTAGAGAAAGAGAGACCCGGAGCCGCCGACTGTGGCCGGGTTAATAACCAGCACCATGTTGCCATATTGGTTGGTGTCGATCGGTCGGTGCCGGAAGTCTAGGTAGTGCATCCCGGCCGGGAAGTCGTCCATGACGACGTTGCGTTCCATCAGCGACAACATGCGGCCATTGAGGTTCAGAATATTGGTGAAGTTGGCGCTTTGCAGCTGGACGTAATTCAGGTCCGAGCCGTTGACGTTCAACACGCCGTTGTTGTCGTAGATGAAGGTCACGCTCTCATAGGTGCGGGCGTTGATGAACGCCGCGCCGTTGTCCTGATTGGAGACAGGCACGCCCGAGGCGGTGTTGTTCAAGAGGTAGGCGGTGCCGATGTCCTGTTGCGGCAAGATCGGAGCGCCGCCCTGGCCGCGTGGCAGTTGATCGAGATAATTCTGGTACATCTGCACGGTGAGGCCGCTGAGCGAGGCCAAGTCGGCCCCGCCCGACTGATAGACGGCCAAGGTCTTATCGGAGCTAGAAGAAACGAACATGTTCGGGTTGAGCGTAACCTGAACCTGCATTGTCGCTTGGGTCACATCGGCGTAGATCGCGCCGCGTAAGTCCGTGTCGTTCTTCACGAACGGGACTTCTAGCTGAAAGTCTATTTCAGTCGTGCCGTTGGCGGCGATGGACGGCGGCGCGAACATCACGCGGTTGTTGTTGTTGCCGTAGCCGAGCGGCGTGTCGCTGGTATAGGCCGCCGCGAACACCCGCCGCCGCTTGGCGCTACTGATCGCGGTCAAGTGCCAGCCGGTCGAATTGATCCGCTGATTATTGCCGAGGTCGAAGAACGTCACGTTGCTGATGAAGTTGGCCAGGCCGAGCGGCGTCAAGGTCTGGGCCGAGACGGCCCCGGCGGTCACGGTGGCCTTGAATTGCAGCACCAGGCGCTTGACCAGGCCGACGTTGCGCAGCTGGATGGTGATGACCGAACCGGGACCGACGGCACTGGGCAGGATCGGGTTCAACTGCTGCCACATATCGACGGC
>DASXGB010000191.1:0-5238 GCA_036489325.1 Caulobacteraceae bacterium | reverse complement strand
CCTGCGCGCCGCCTATGAGAAGCGACTCGCCGAGGGCGCCCTCCAGCCGGACAGCGGCCAGCTGGCCGCCGTCGATGCCCTTTCCCGCCTCGAAAACGATCTCGAGCGGGCCGGCAACGGCCTGTTCCGCAGTCCGAAGCCGCAGCGCGGCGTCTACCTCTGGGGGCCCGTGGGGCGCGGCAAGTCCATGCTCATGGACCTGTTCTTCGAGGCTGTCTCGGTGCGGGCCAGGCAGAGGACGCACTTCCACCTCTTCATGGCCAGGGTCCACAGCCTCGCGAACCTGTGGCGCAACGGCTCCGGGGCCGAGAGGCGCGCCCGCTTCGGGCGTAGCCGCGGCGACGATCCTATCGCGCACATCGCCGATCTCATCGCCCGCGAGGCGAGCCTGCTGTGCTTTGACGAGCTGCACGTCACCGACATCGCCGACGCCATGATCCTCGGCCGGCTCTTCGAAGCCTTGATCGAGCGCGGCGTCACCCTGGTGGCCACCTCGAACCGTCCGCCGGACGATCTCTACAAGGACGGCCTCAACCGCCAGCTGTTCCTGCCGTTCATCGCCATGCTGAAGGCCCAGCTGGAGACCGTGCCGGTGAACGGCCCGCACGACTGGCGCCTGGATCGTCTACGCGCGGCCGGGGCGTGGTTCTCGCCGATCGACCCGGACAACCAGAGCCAGTTCGACGTCCTGTGGCGGGCCATGCTGGGCGGTGGCGAGGAGGTCGGCGCGACCCTCGAGGTCCTGGGCCGCGCCCTTCATTGGCCGCGCGCGCTCGGCGGCATGCTGAGAGCCCATTTCGCCAGCCTCTGCGTCCATGCGCTGGGGCCGGCGGATTATCTCGCCATCGCTGCGCGCTTCCACACGGTCTTCATCGAGGCGATCCCCAGGCTATCGCCGGACCGCCGTGACGAGGCCAAGCGTTTGGCGATCCTGATCGACACCCTCTACGAGGCCCACATCCGGATCGTGGTCCTGGCGGCCGCGGACCCGGCCGACATCTATCCCAGGGGCGAACAGGCTTTCGAATTCCAGCGGACGGTTTCCCGGCTCGAGGAGATGCGTTCGGAGGCCTGGCTCGACGAGGCCATCGAGACCGAGCAACAGGTCTAGGCGACCGCGCGTCCACAGGGCCGCCACCGGCCTGAAGGTCAGAAGCGCCGCTCGAGTTCGAGATTGATGCGGGCCTGGCTGGCGGCCTCGCCGCGGTCGGGGCCGACGGCGGCCAGCCAGCCGGCGTCCACTTCGATCTCGAACGGCAGGCCCTTCGGCTGGCCCTCCCACTTGACCTGCGGGCCGACATAGGCGCCCTGGGCGTGGTTGAGGAAACCGTGGTCATCGCCGAAATCGCCGAACGCTTCGGCGCCCAGGCGCAAGGTTCCGACCGTCCGCCAGGTGGCCGACGCCGCGTAGCCGTAGGCGGCGTAGACCTCGCCCGGCGGGCCGTTGAACGGGCGCTCGACGATGAAGTTGAAAAGGCCCTGGAAGCGGCCGGCGGTCTTGGCCAGCAGCAGCTTGGCCTCGCCGCCGTCAGGCTCGCCGCCGGCGCCCTTGGTGGCCTCGAGGTAGAGGCCCGTGTCGATGCCCAGTTTCGGGATCTGGCCGAGGTAGTAAATGCCTTCGACGCCGACGCCGGTGAGCCGCCGCGGCTCGCCGGGAGCACTCTCGACCGTCGTCACCAAAGCCAGGCTCAGGCGATCGCTGACACCGTATTCGAATTCATTGACGAGGGTCTGGGCGTTCGCCAGCGATCCGTCGCCAAGTTCGGCGCCGAACCGGGTCTCGACCTCGAACATATGGGTCTCGATGTAGGGCGAATAGACCACCTCATCGAGCCGCGGATCGGCCAGGGCCGGCGTGCCGAAAAGCGCGGCCGCCGCCACCACACACCCGATCTTCAAAAACCTGCCGCCGCCCACGTCCGAAAACCCATGCTCTTGCAACGCATTCGCATATTCTTACTTGCGAACGAGTGTCAATTGCGACTACGACCGTCTCGGGGCGTCGCCGGCGCCCGCGCGATGGCAGTTGAGGCAGATCAAAATGGCCGTATGTCCGTTCACGCCGAAGCCGGTCGCCAGGAAAGCGCTCTGCCTGGCGGCGATCGTCGCCTTGGCCGGCGCCGCCTGGTCCGGCTCTGCCTCGGCCGGCGTCACCTCGGCCATCACCCTGACCTTGAAGAACCATCGATTCACACCGGCGGCCTTCACCGTGCCCGCCGGCCAGAAGGTGAGCGTCATCCTGATCAACCAGGATCCGGCGACGGAGGAGTTCGACAGCCACGATCTGCGGCTCGAGGAGGTGGTGACCCCCATGGGCCACGTCCGCTTCGACATCGGCCCGCTGACGGCTGGCCAGTACAGTTTCATGGGCGAGTTCCACGCCGCCACCGCGCAGGGCAAGGTGACGGCCGTGCAGGCCGAACGCTGAGGCCATGCTCGCCGCCGCCCTGATCGTCTTCCGCGAAGTGCTCGAGGCCGGACTGATCGTCGGCGTGGTGCTGGCCGCGACCGAAGGCGTCGCCGGCCGCGCCCGCTGGGTCGCCGGCGGGATCGGGGCCGGCGTGGTCGGCGCGGGTCTGGTCGCCCTCTTCGCCCAGCAGCTCTCCGAGGCGTTCCAGGGCTCGGGTCAGGCGGTCTTCAACGCCGCCATCCTGATCGCCGCGGTCGTAATGCTGACCTGGCACATCCTGTGGATGTCGCGCCACGCCCGCGAGACGGTCCGCCACATGAAGTCCCTCGGCCAGGAGCTCACCGCCGGCGAAACCACGCTTCTGGCCATGGCCACGGTCGTCGCCATCGCCGTGCTGCGCGAAGGCTCGGAAGTGGTGCTGTTTCTCTATGGGATCGCCGCGTTCGGCGGGACCAATCCGGCGGCCATGCTGAGCGGCGGCCTCCTCGGGCTGGCCGGCGGCGCCGCGGTGTCCTTCGCCATCTACAGAGGCCTGTTGGCGATCCCCACCAGCAAGCTCTTCGCGGTCACCAACGGCCTGGTGGCGCTGCTTGCGGCCGGCATGGCGGGACAGGCGGCGGTCTATCTGGTGCAGGCGAACCTGATCCCCAGCCTGGGCGATCAGGTTTGGGACACCTCGTGGCTGCTGCGCGACGATGGCCTTCTCGGCCGCGCCCTGCATGCCCTCGTCGGCTATTCGGATCGACCCATGGGCGTGCAACTGGCGACCTGGCTCGTGGTTCTGGCCTCGCTGATGGCGTTCGGGCGCAAGATGGGAACGCTTCGCAAGCCGCCGCGACCGGCGACGTAAGACTCTCGCCGGCGCACGCGTTTCGTTGACACGCCGGAGACCTCGTCTCTAAACATCCCTTGGCGCAAGCAGAGGGAAATTGGGCGCGCGATGGCGCAGACCGGCCAGTCGACAGGGGGGCGTCCGCTCTCGCCTCACTGGCAGGTGTGGCGCTGGCACGTCACCATGCTCGCCTCGATCCTTCACCGCCTCGCCGGGATGGGTCTCTATCTCGGCCTTCTGATCCTCGCCGGCTGGGTGCTTTCGCTGCAGCTGGGGCCGGACGCCTTCGCGGCCTACGCCGGCGCCCTCGCGACCCCGGTCGGCTATGTGATCCTGTTCCTCATCGTGCTGGGCTGGCTGTTCCACCTGGCCAACGGCCTGCGGCACCTCTTCTGGGACGTCGGCAAGGGCTTCCGGCTCCGCACCGCCGACGCCACCGCCTGGCTGGCCATCGCGTTCGCCGCGCTGGGGACAGCGGCGATCGTGGCCGCCCTCCTGGCGAAGGGAAAGCTCTGACGTGACTGACCTTGTCACTCCCCTGAGGCGTGCGCGCGGCCTGGGCTCGGCCAAGCACGGCGTCGGCCATTTCATCGGCCAGCGGGTGTCCGCCGTGGCCCTGCTGCTGCTCTCGCCCTGGGCCCTGTGGTCGGGCGCTCACCTGGCCGGCCGCGACTATGGGGCCGTTCGCGCCTGGCTCGGCTCGCCCGTCAACGCCTCGCTGCTGATCCTGGTGGTCCTGGCCGGCCTCTATCATGGCCAACTCGGCATGCGGGTGGTCATCGAGGACTATTTCGCCCGCCCCCTCACCCGCACCCTGCTGCTCATCGCCAACGCCTTCGTCGCCGCCCTGGCCGCGACCGTGGCGACCGTGAGCATCCTGGGGGTCATGTTCGGTGGGGCCAGCTGACCATGGCCGCCTACGAATTCATCGATCACAAGTTCGACGTCGTGGTGCTGGGCGCCGGCGGCTCGGGCCTCAGGGCCGCGCTCGGCTGCGCCGAGGCCGGCTTGAAGACCGCCTGCATCAGCAAGGTGTTCCCGACCCGCTCGCACACCGTGGCCGCCCAGGGCGGCATCTCGGCCAGCCTCGGCAACATGGGCCCCGACGACTGGCGCTGGCACATGTACGACACCGTCAAGGGCTCGGACTGGCTCGGCGACCAGGACGCCATCGAATACATGGTGCGCAACGCCCCGGCCGCCGTCTACGAGCTGGAGCATTGGGGCGTGCCCTTCTCGCGCACCGCCGAGGGCAAGATCTATCAGCGCGCCTTCGGCGGCATGACCCGCAACTACGGCGAGGCGCCGATCCAGCGCACCTGCGCCGCGGCCGACCGCACCGGCCACGCCATGCTGCACGCGATGTACGGCCAGTCGCTCAGCAAGGATGTCGAGTTCTTCATCGAGTATTTCGCGCTCGACCTGATCATGGACGAGGGCGTGGTCCGCGGCCTCACCGCCTGGAAGCTGGATGACGGCACGCTGCATCGCTTCTCGGCCCAGCGCGTGGTGCTGGCCACCGGCGGCTACGGCCGCGCCTATTTCTCCTGCACCGGCGCCCACACCCAGACCGGCGACGGCGCCGGCATGGTGCTGAGGGCCGGCCTTCCCCTGCAGGACATGGAATTCGTCCAGTTCCATCCCACCGGCATCTATGGCGCCGGCTGCCTGATCACCGAGGGCGCCCGCGGCGAGGGCGGCTATCTCACCAATTCCGCGGGCGAGCGGTTCATGGAGCGCTACGCTCCGACGGTGAAGGACCTGGCGCCGCGCGACATGGTCAGCCGCGCCATGACCATCGAGATCCGCGAAGGGCGCGGCGTGGGGCCGAAGAAGGACCACATCTTCCTGCACCTGGACCATCTCGATCCCAAGCTGCTGCACGAGCGCCTGCCCGGGATCTCCGAGACGGCCAGGATCTTCGCCGGCGTCGACGTCACCAAGCAGCCGATCCCGGTCCTGCCGACGGTGCACTACGACATGGGCGGCATCCCGA
>DASXGB010000182.1:0-1743 GCA_036489325.1 Caulobacteraceae bacterium | reverse complement strand
CGCTGGTCCTCATCGGCCTGTTCACCCGGCCGGTGGCCTTCCTGCTCTCCGGCGAAATGGCCGTCGCCTATTTCATGGTCCACATGAAAATGGGGCCGTGGCCGGCGCTCAACTACGGCGAGCCGGCGATCCTGTTCTGCTGGATCTTCTTCTATCTGGTGTTCGCCGGGGCCGGGTCGTGGAGTCTCGACGCGCGGCTCGCCAAGCGCGCCTAACCTCAGGGAAAGCCGCCCGCCCGGCTCAAGGATGAGACCGGCGGCTTGTCGATCTTCTCGCCGATCCAGCGGCCCGCCGCGATGAGCGCGTCGAGGTCGAGGCCGGTCTCGAAGCCTGCGCGCTCCAGCATGTAGACCAGGTCCTCGGTGGCGATGTTGCCCGTGGCCGCCGGCGCAAACGGACAGCCGCCCAGGCCGCCGCAACTGGCGTCGAGCACATTTGCCCCGGCCTCGACGCTGGCGAAGGCGTTGGCGAGGCCGGTGCCGCGGGTGTCGTGAAAGTGCATGCGAAGCTTCGCCTTGGGGGCGGCCGCCTTGGTCGCCTCAATGCGGGTCCGCACGGTCCAGGGATCGGCCACGCCGATGGTGTCGGCCAGGGCGATCTCGCCGATCCCCAGCCGCTCGGCCTCACTGACGATGGCGATCACCTGGTCGAGGGGCACCTCGCCGTCGAACGGACAGCCGAACGCCACCGAAACGGTCAGGGTCAACGGCGGGCCGCCCTCCAGATCCCGTCGTTCGGCGATGGCGGCCAGGGTCTTGAGCTGCTCGGCGACGCCGGCGCCCTGGTTGCGGATGCCGAAGCCGTCGGTGGCGCAGACCACCACATTGGCCTCGTCGACGCCGCTGGCCACCGCCCGGTCCCAGCCGCGCTCATTGAGCACCAGGCCGATGCGCGAGCGGCCCGCTTCGCGCGGCAAGACCGCCATGATCTCCTCGGCGCCGGCCATCTGCGGCACGCGGCGCGGATTGACGAAGCTCACCGCCTCGATCCGGCGGGCGCCGGCCGCCTCCAGGCGACGGATGAACTCGATCTTGTCGGGCGTCTCTAGGATCGCCTTCTCGTTCTGCAGCCCGTCTCGGGGGCCCACTTCCACGATCTCGATCTGGCGGCTCATGGCATGGCCTTCGGCGCCGGCGCGCGGGCCGGCAGAAAGATCTGCAATACATCGTGATGATTGTTGGAATAATCGAGTCCGGCGCCCTCGCCGACACGGCGGGCGGTGAGGCCGTCGGCGGCCAGCGCCGCCTGGAACGCCGCCGCCTGGCGGCCCTCGACGATCGCCGGTCGGCCATCGCCGATGGCGTCGGCGGCGTCGGCCGAGTCACCGAGTTCGGTCTCGGTCCCAAGCAGGAAGACGAGACTGGGCTCCTCGTAGCCCGCGACGGTCACCGGACCGGGATAGACGCCCTGGGCTGGGCTGGCGCCGGCGACGCTGAGGGCCTTGGCGGCGCGGTTCGACAGCCACAGCGGCTTGAGGTCGGGCGCGACGACGCCCAGCAGCAGGCCATGGCCGATCAGGCTCAGGGCGCCGCCGGCGGCGAGGGCCGCGTACGGACGATGGCGCAGGACCAGCCAGACCGCCGCCGCCCCGCCGGCGAGATAGAAGACCGCGGCCGCCACAGCCCACGCCAAGCCCTCGCCGCCGGCGAGCTTTTCCGAGGCATAGGGGCCGACCGCGGCGAAGGCCAGCGCCGCCAGCGCCGCCAAGCCCGCGCCGACCCATCTTGGCCAGCGTTCGAGGGG
>DASXGB010000172.1:0-5016 GCA_036489325.1 Caulobacteraceae bacterium | reverse complement strand
GAAAGCGTGAAACCACGCCTGATCCCGTTTGGGATCGCCCTGCAGACCTTTCAGATCGAGGAACCGCGTTCGTCGGCGCCCGTGGGCCGACCCCTGAAGATCCTGTCGATCGGCAACGACCGTACGCGCGATTGGAAAACCCTTTTCGCCGCTCTGGGGAACGACCCCAGGTTCGAGGTCAGGGTCATCTGTCGCTGGCTCCCGAAGGATTTCGACGGTCGCTGTGGCAACGTCACGATCGAGAGGCAGATGGCGCCGTTTGGCTTCAGTCAGGTCTATCGCGAGGCCGATCTGACGGTCGTGACCCTGAGCGAAAATGTCTTTTCTGGTATCACCGTTATCCTGGAATCGGTTGCCGCAGGTACGCCGGTGGTCTCGTCGAGAACGGGTGGCGGTCCGACCTATTTCGGCGAGGACGAAGTGACCTTCGTCCCCACTGGGGACCCCGAGGCTCTGAAGCGAGCCATTCTGGAGACATCTCCCGATGAATTCGCCGAGCGCGCCCGTCGCGCTCAGGCGCGGTTCAAAATGGAGGACTATTCGACGGCCGGGATGGTCGGTCGCTATGCGGCCAAGACGGAAGCCATTCTGCGCCTCCAGCGCCGGGAAGCGGCGCCTGCGCCCGGTCGTGTGCTTTTGGCCGAGTAAGGTGCGACCGAGGCCATCGGCGTGACAACCGACGGCTTGCCTGGCTGGTTCAGAGGCCGGGGCGGGCGGTGCCTTCCGGCCACGCAAGGTTCGCGTCCGTGTCGATCGCCCATCGGCCAGGCGCCATCTCGACAAAGCCATGATCGGGAAATAGCCGTGCGGCCGGCTGGTTCTTGGCGGTCGGGACAAAGGCTCCTTCCAGGCGGGTCGCGCCAAGGCCTCCGGCGATCTCCCTGATACCGGCCAGGACAGCGGCTTCAACGCCCCTCCCCAGCACCCGGCAGCTCATCAACAGGGTGTCGATCTCCAACGTTTCGCCCTTTCTTTCGAGGATGGCGACGCCGACGAGGCCGTAGTCCCCGAAGCGATCGCTGACCCGCCAGGCCAGCACTTCGGTCGATGGGTTCGTGACGAGAGCCGATATCTCCGCCGGCGTCCTGCGGATGGTGGTCAGGTTGAACTGATTGGTCTTGTTGGTGAGCTGGGCGACGCGCGCCACATGCTCCGGTTCCACCTTGAAGAGATCGACGACCAGTTCGAGCGACCTGCGGAATTCCTCGCTGCTCATGCCGGTCATCAGGTCGCGTCGGGCCCGTTCCTGGACCATCATTCCGGATCGGGCGCGGTCCTCGTCGGTCACCTGTTCGCGATCGAAGCCACGATAGGCTGCGATGAGGCCGGGGAAGGCGCTGACATCCTCCGGAACCTGAATGCAGGTCACCATCGGCAAGGCCGCCTGCACCTGGGCGATCTCGACCGGGCTGTCGTCGACGAAGACCAGGCTGTCGAGGCCGATATTCAGCTCTTCGGCGAGGCTGGCGATGTTGGCGCCCTTGTCGGTCCAATTGATCCGATGGGCCACCAGATCCTCGCGTTGGAGGACCATGGCGTCATGGCGGTCGAACACCTCCCAGACATCGGCTTCGTTGTTCTTGCTGCACAGCGCCAGCATGACGCCCTGGGCCTTCAGGGTCAGCAGCTGGTGCTGGAAATCGACGAACGCCGCCCCAGGGTGATCATCGCCCAGCGCCAGGCCGGCAATGCCATCCTCGCCGACGATCCCGCCCCAAAGCGTGTTGTCGCAATCGACGACCAGGCATTTCATGGGGGCCGCGCGGCGCCCGCGGATCAGGCGGGCGGCGTCAGCCGCCATTTCGCTCCAGAAAAGCTCGCTGAAGGGCTGCCGGTAGAGGTACCACTTGCGGTGGTCCTCGCTATTGCGGATGCCGATGAACCTCTGCAGTCCATCCAGATCAAGGACCGAAACGTCATCGATTTCGCTCATGCGTTTCAGCCAGAGCTCCACGACCTTGCGGTGAACACCGCCCAGACCCTGGGCTCCCTTGGGCGACCTGACATGGTGATCGGGCGAGTGGGGGTAGGGCGGCGTTGAAACCAGCAGGGCGCCTGAGACTCTCGAGCGCAGGACGGCGATTGCGTTCGCAAGCTCCTCGACTTTCGCCAGAATCGGCGAGGCATCGCCTCCGCGCAGAAAGGCGCGAAGATCCTCCCGCGCGAGATCCTCGAGGCGCCACAAGACGATGACTGCGTCCGTGGAAGCGAAAGAGTCGCCGCCGTCATGACAAAGCTGCAGGATCTGATTGTAAGGGGCGATGGAAATCAGCGGAGGCAGGGCGCGGCCATCCACCAGCTGCATCCCAAGGTACGGCGCCAGCGGCTCGGCCGTGAACGTCGCGGCGACCAGGACATGTTCGCGGCCCTCGCCCTCCGCCCCAACGTTGCGGGTCAGCTTCAGCCACTCCGCGCGGGTTTCCAGCAGAGACATCGTGCCTTGCGTCCACGTCCTCAGGCGACGGCGGCGACGCCCCGATCGATCAGGACTCGACGGACGTCTGCCAAACTCTTCATCGATTCTATCTCCGAGGTGGTCAATTCCACATCGAATGTCTCCTCGATCCCGGCGATGAGCAGCATGTTGGCCAAGCTGTCCCAAGCCTCGGTGTTGCCCGGCGAGGTTTCGTCGGAGAGATGGCGAGGGTCGATGTTGAGCGTCAGAGAGAACAATTCGAAGAGCTGGTCTTGCAAGGTTGGAATCCTATTTCAGGTTGAGGGCGTGTCGGAGCGCACAAGCGCCTCGACGGTCCCGTCCATGGCCAGGCTGCTCAGCTCAAGCTGGATGAGCGAGAGTTTCAGAGTCACCCGTACAACCTTGAACTTCAAGGAAGAGTCTGCCCCTCCGGTCATCCGAAGGTTCAGGGCGACGCACATGGACCTCAGGCCAGGCGCCTCCATCCCGACGATCCGCGATGTCCCCAGCAGGTGCGCCACCACGTTCGGACCCCAGGTCGCCATGGTTGCCGGGAACATCGAGGCCATGTCGGCGGCCCGATAGGGCATACGAAGTTCGCCAGCGAGGCCCGCCATGGCCTCGATCGGTGTTTCGATCGCCGTTGGCCGCAGAGCCTCGCGGGCCGGCTCCCAATCGGGATTGGCGATCTCAGCCAGGACAGTCAGGTCCAGCGAGGCGACATTCCTTTCCGCCTGTCGCAGGCGAACCTGCAGCCGATCGTCCGCCTCGGCGACGTCGAGTTCGAGCGACTGTTCCAGGAATACCGGGAGCATGAAGCGAGCCCGCAGGTTACGGTAGGTCGCGCCGACGCCGGCCTCGGCCAGGGCTTCAAGCGCCTTGAGGACCAGATGAGTTCCGTGGGCGACCGGTCGGCCGAAGGTCGTCTCGCGCGCCGTCGGCCCGAGGCGATGAATGGGATTGAGATCGCCGGACAGGTCGCCAAACCTCGTCAGGTCCGCCGCGAAAATGGGCGCGAGCGGCATCGCGACCGGGGCTGAGGCGACGGTCATTGCTACGCTTCGTCGTCCGCCGGCGCGCCGAACGATTGCAGCCTGCGGCCCAGCGGACCGGTAAGGATGCCGGTCTCGACCACCCGCCCTGGGTTTCCGGCTACGACCGAACCGGCCGGCACGTCCTTCATCACCACCGCTGCGGCGGCAATGATGCAGTGGTCGCCAATGGTGACGCCTGGATAGATGATGCTGCGTGCGCCAATCAGGCAGTATTTGCCGATGTGTACGTCAAGGTGACGGGCGTTGACGAAATCATGGGTCAGGATCGCGGCTTCGAACGCCACCGCCGAATAGTCGCCGATATGGACTCCACGCGGGTTGGTCTTGTCGATGCGCGCCGTGAGCGAAATCTGAACGCCGCGGCCCAGATCAACGCCGAACACCCCTCGGAGATACTGGCGGCGGAGCTCCCTGACGAACGGCGTGAGCGCCGTTCGAAGCCGGACGATCGCGGGTTTGTTCAAGTCCTAAGTCTCTTTGCCAAGGCTATCGCCGAGGGTGCAGATGCCGCTTTACCGGCGCGACCGCAAGGGAGCGGGGGGTGAGGCTTGCCAGGCCGAACGACGTTCCGCTTTGCGTCAATCCACGAACGATGAGCCTGCCAGTTGACCACAGCTCGGCTGAGAAAATCCAAATAAATCCGGTTGTCGGCTTGGATTTGCCGCTTTATGACCGCACCCCTCAGATTCTCGCGACGCTAAAAACAAAACAGGGGAAATGGCGAACCGATGAAAGTCCTAATGCGCTTTGCATTGGTTTCGGTGGCGGTCACGGCGCTGGCCGGTTGCAAGATTCCGTTCCTCCACAACAACGCCTCGCCGTCCGGCCAGGTGGCCGCGACAGTGAATGGCCAGGAAATCACCGTGCGCGAGGTGGGGGTCGAGCTCGGCAACTTCACCTCTCCGGATCCCAAGCTTCAGAAGCTGGCGCGCACCGCCGCACTGGAAAACATCATCACCCGCAAGCTCGTGGCTCAGGCGGCAGTCGCCCAGGGCCTCGACAAGACGCCGGACTACGCGGTGCTCAAGCAACGCGCGGTCGACAATCTTCTGGACCAACTCCTGGAGAAGAAGCTCGCCGAACAGGTGCCCGCGCCGACCGAGGAGGAGGCGAACGCCTACGTCGCCGAACACCCTGACATGTTCGTCCAGCGCAAGATCTACACGGTCGACCAGGTGCGCATGGCCAGGCCCGCCAACCCGGATATCCTGAAGCCCCTACAACCGCTGAAAACCATGGCGGAAGTGGAGGCGGCGCTCGACCAGGACCATCTCACTTATGCGAAGGGGGTCGGCACGATCGACGCCCTGACCGTCGATCCCAGGCTCCAGGATCAGATTAGCAAACTGCCGGCCGGAGAGATCTTCATCGTGCCTTCGGGCGGGCAGCTGCTGATCAACCAGATCCGGGAAACCCAGACCGTTCCGTTCACGGGCCCGCCGGCGACGCAATTCGCATTGAACTACCTCAAGCGGTCGCGCGTTCAGGACGCGGTGCAGAAGCAACTCAGCACCCTTGTGGGTAAAGGGCTTGCCGAAGTCCGCT
>DASXGB010000135.1:0-4723 GCA_036489325.1 Caulobacteraceae bacterium | reverse complement strand
CTTCTGGAGATGGGCTTCATCACCAGCCCACTAGATCAGGCGCGGCTGACCAGTCCCGCGCGCCGCAACGCCCTGATGGACATGGTCGGCGACGCCATCGACGAATACTTCCGCGGCGAGATGCGGGTGGCCGAGAACTGATCCCACCGCAGAGCACGATGCGATCAGGCGAGATCGCCTGATCGTTGAGTGATCGTGACGATTTGTACGCGGTCTTGTCGAAAGGCGGTTCACGCCTTTCGCAACGCGCTCTGGTTCCCGGCGTTGGCGCCCCGGAAGAACGGCGCTAGAGCGTGCGGGCGGCGGAGAGGGCGTTCCGCGGAGGTCTGGCGGCGTTGCAGCTCTTTGGACGGCGAATTCCCCTAAGCGGAATGGCGCTCATTGGCCTGGTGGGAGCGGCGGCCGTTTGCGCCGGGATCTATGCCGGCGTGCTGTTCGCCCAGATGCCGGACGCCAACGAGCTGGCCGATTTCCATCCGCCGACGGCGACCCGCGTCTATGCCTGGGACGGCACCCTGATCGGCGAGTTTTCCAGCGTGCGGCGCATCTATGTGCCCTACGACCAGATGCCGAACCGCCTGGTCCTCGCCTTCCTGGCGGCCGAGGACCACAACTTCTTCGAGCATGGCGGGGTGGACGTCAGCGGCATCGGCCGGGCCTTGATCAAGGACGCCTTCAACGCCCTGCAGGGCCGCCGGCCCGAGGGCGGCTCGACCATCACCCAGCAGGTGGCCAAGAACATCCTGCTCGACAACAAGGTGACGGTCGGGCGCAAGCTTCGCGAGGCGATCATCGCTGAGCGGCTGGAGCGCACGCTCTCCAAGCGCCAGATCCTCGAGCTCTACCTCAACGACATCTGGCTGGGTTATCGCTCCTATGGCGTCGGCGCGGCCGCCTACAACTACTTCGGCAGGGCGATCAGCGACCTTTCGCTCGCTCAATGCGCCTATCTGGCGGCTCTGCCCAAGGGTCCGGACAACTATCAGCCGGTTCGCGACAAGGCGGCCGCCATCCGCCGCCGCAATCTGATCCTGCAGAACATGGCCGACTACGGCTGGGTGAGCCAGGCCGACGCCAACATCGCCAAGGCCGAGGACCTGGTCGTCCAGTCCGCGCCGCTGCGCGCGAAATATCGCGACGCCGACTATTTCGTCGCCGAGGCCCGCCGCGAAGCCACGGCCCTGCCCGACATCGGCGACGACATCGACGACGGCGGCTACTACATGCGCACCACGCTCGATCCCCGGCTGCAGACCGCGGCCCGCATCGCGCTGATGGACGGTCTGGAGACCTACGACCGCCGGCACGGCTGGCGCGGAGCCTGGGGCCACGTCGACATCGTTCCCGGCTGGCAGAAGGCGGCGCTCGCCGCCACACCGCCATCGGAGCGCACCGCCTGGAAGGCGGCCGTGGTCACCACCGCCTCGGGCGGCGACGTGCGGGTGCAGACCGCTGACGACAATACGATGGGGCTGCTCCTCTACGAGGACATCATCTGGGAACAGGCCGGCAAGGGCCTCAAGGTCGGCGACCTGGTGTTCGTCGAACCGGACGGCGCGGGCCATTTCCGCCTGCGCCAGATCCCGCAGGTCAACGGCGCCCTGGTGGCCATGGATCCCTACACGGGCCGGGTGCTGGCCATGGTCGGCGGCTACAGCTTTTCGCTGTCCAACTTCAACCGCGCGACCCAGGCCTATCGCCAGCCCGGTTCCTCGTTCAAGCCGTTCGTCTACGCCACGGCCCTGGAGAGCGGCCAGTTCACGCCCGCCAGCATCGTCCTCGACGGCCCCATCAGCCTGCCGGGCTTCGGCGGCCAGATGTGGCGGCCGGAAAACTACGAGCACAAGTTCCTAGGCCCGCTGGTCTTCCGCCGCGGCCTCGAGCTGTCGCTCAACACCATGACCGTGCGCATCGCCATGCAGGTCGGCATGCGTCGCATCATCGACACCGCCAAGCGCTTCGGCGTCGTCGACCACATGGATCCGGTCCTGGCCATGGCGCTGGGGGCGGGGGAGACCACGCCCTTCCGCATGACCGCCGCCTACTCCACCTTCGTCAACGGTGGACGCAAGATCACACCGCATCTCATCTCCGAAGTCGAGGATCGCGACGGCAAGGTGGCGTGGCGCGCCGACACCCGCGAATGCACCGAATGCGAAGCCGCCTTCACCGGCGGCGACGGGCCGGACCTCGCCTACGCCGGAGCGCAGCTGATCGATCCGATCACCGCCTACCAGATCGACACCATGCTCGAAGGGGTGGTCATCCGCGGCACCGGCGCCCAGGCCGCCGTCCTGGGCCGGCCGATCGGCGGCAAGACCGGCACCACCAATGACTTCCGCAGCGCCTGGTTCATGGGCTTCTCGCCCCAAATCGTGGTCGGCACCTTCGTCGGCTTCGACGACAACCGCTCGCTGGGCAAGGGCGAGACCGGGGCTGTCGCCGCCCTGCCGGTCTTCATCGAATTCATGCAGGAAGCCCTCAAGAGCTATCCGGTGATGGATTTCCATGCCCCGCCCGGAACCAAGTTCGTCCAGATCGGACCCAACCGCGAGGCCTTCCGTCCCGGCACCGAGCCGCACGCGATCGCCCAGGTCGCCGCCCGGCCATCGACGGGCACGGTCATGGCGCCGCCACCGGGTGCGCCCGTGGCCGATCGGCCCCGTCCCGCCGAAGGGGCCAACGACGTCAAGGGATTGTATTAGCAGGCGGGGCCGCCTATTTCGCGCCCCCACGTCAGTTCAGGGAAGTCCTATCATGCGTGCGGATATCGAAGGCGCCGCTGCCGATATCGAGCAGTCCGTCGGGCTGCTCAGGAGGCGTCTTTGACTGGGACGTCGCCCTCCGTCACCTGGATGAACTGAACGCCCGGGTCGAGGACCCGACCCTGTGGGACGACGCGGCGGCGGCCCAGGCCCTGATGCGCGAGCGCACGCACCTCGCCGACCGGGTCGAGGCCGTGCGGCGGCTGGAGAAGGAGCTCGCCGACGGCCTCGAATTCGCCGAGCTTGCCGAGGCCGAGAGCGACGCCGCTTCCCTCGATGACGTCGCCGGCCAGCTCAAGGCCCTCAGGGATGTGGCGGCCCGGGCTGAGCTCGAGGCCCTCCTGTCCGGCGAGGCCGACGCCGACGACGCCTATCTGGAAGTCAATGCCGGCGCCGGAGGCACTGAATCCAACGACTGGGCGGCCATGCTGCTGCGCATGTACGCCCGCTGGGCCGGCGCTCACGGCCATGAGATCGAGTTCATCGAGGAGACGGCCGGGGAGCAGGCCGGCGTCAAGTCGGCCACGGTCAAGGTCCTCGGCCACAACGCCTACGGCTGGCTGAAAACCGAAGCCGGCGTCCACCGCCTGGTGCGCATTTCGCCGTTCGACGCCGCCGCCAAGCGCCACACCAGCTTTGCCTCGGTGTGGGTCTATCCGGTGATCGACGACACCATCGACATCGACATCAACCCCGGCGACGTGCGCACCGACACCTACCGGGCCAGCGGCGCCGGCGGCCAGCATGTCAACAAGACCGACTCGGCGGTGCGCCTGACGCACATCCCCACCGGCATCGTCGTCGCCTGCCAGACCCAACGCTCGCAACACCGCAACCGCGACGAGGCCTGGAAGATGCTGCGCGCGCGCCTCTATGAACTGGAGCTGCAGAAGCGGGAGGCGGCCGCCCAGGCCGTCGAGGACCAGAAGTCGGACATCGGCTGGGGCCACCAGATCCGCTCCTACGTCCTGCAGCCCTATCAGATGGTCAAGGACCTCAGGACCGAGGTTGAGACCTCCGACACCGCCGGCGTACTGGATGGCGATCTCGACCGCTTCATGGCCGCCTCCCTCGCCCAGCGCGTCGGCGCAACCCGGGACTAGAACGCTCCGCCGTTCACGGGAGGGCTGGCCGCCGCGAGCGCATGCGCGAGTGGCGTCATCTAGGGCGCGGCGAGCGCCGAAGGGCAGGCGAGCCTGCGCCCGTGGAACTTCCCGCGAGCGGCCGACCTGGCTTCGCCGTAGCGAAGCTTCAGCTTCGCCAAGGCGAGAGGGCGCAGCGAGCTTGGGCCCGTGGAACTGCGGGCGTGGGGACGGCCCCCTCGCGTCATCAACAAAGATACGTCATCCCGGCCAAGGCGCGTCAGCGCCGCAGAGCCGGGACTCAGGTGTGACAGAGCGTCGGTTTGCGGCCCTGGGTCCCGCATCTCCGCTACACTCCGTGCGGGATGACGTTTTTGATTGAGCCTCCTGCCAGGCCAACTTCAAGCGGCGCTCCATCCTGCACCATCGCGCCTTCACCCTCGCGCCGGCGCAGGAAACCGCCTAGCTTGCGGGTAGTTTCAAGTCCCGCGGCCACGCTAGGCCGGCGGCGCAAGGAGCGGGGATATGAGCGAGCCCTCGCAAGGACCCAGGATCGACATCGGCGAGGACCAGGCGCGTGGCGCTCGCCGCGTCGGCCTCATCTGGATGCTGGTCGCCTCCCTGCTGGTGGTCATCTTCGTGATGGCGCTCGTCCTGGCCTACTTCGCCGGCAGCCTTCACCAGGCCAACAGCCATGGCGGGCCGGGCGCCATCCCCAAGGCCGACGCCGCCAATTTCCACACCCCCGGCTGAGGCCCCTCCGCGCCATCGACAGCTTCGGCGGCCTGTGCTTTTTCCTTCCCCACCCGAGCGCGTTCCGCAAAAGGCGTAACGCCTTGCACATGGACCGCGCTCCAATAGTAGAATTTTGAGCGC
>DASXGB010000122.1:0-2688 GCA_036489325.1 Caulobacteraceae bacterium | reverse complement strand
GGGATCGGCCTCATGCTCGAGCCGCTCGATGGCCCGCTGCCAGGCGCCGTCCAGGCCGCGCAGCGGCGCCAGGCTCCAGACATTGTAGGCGAACAGCGCCACCGTCAGCCCGGCCAGCGCCGCCAGCCCGCGGCCGCCATGGCGCCGGCGCACCGCGACCAGCACCAGCGCCCAGGCGACCGTCAGCCAGCCCATGACGTTGATCTGCATCTGCGGATCCTGCGGCTGGGAATAGAGGTTGAAGACGCAGCCCGCCACGAAGGTGATGCCGAAGACGGCGGCGAGCGCCCGCGCGCGAGGATCGTGCCGGGCGCGCCACAGCATGGGCAGCGCCACGGCGGCGACCGCCACCATCCAGATCGTCGAGGTGTAGCGCCAGATGTCCCAGCCGGGGATTCCCGGAATGGCGGCGACGCCTGCGCCCAGCAGGTAGGCCACCATGCCGTCCCACAGATAGCCGACCTTGGGCCAGGTGAAGCCTGCCCAGACGGAGCGTACGGCCTTGCCTGTCCACAGCAAGTCGAGCGGCCCGACGGCGTCCTCGTGGCCCTGCCAGGCCCCCGCGACAACGCACGCTGCGGCGACCATGCCGGCCAGGAAGAGCGCGATCCAGCCCAGCCGCCGCGCCGGCCGTTCCTCGCAGAGCCAGAGGGCGGCCAGCAGGGCGGGCAGGGTGGGGAACATCAGCCGCCATTCCATCAGGCAGGCCAGCGAGAACAACACCGCGACCGCGGCGACCCGCGCCGCGGTGGGCCGCGCGAACCAGACGCTTGCCAGCGCCATGGCGGCGAACAGCACGGTGTAGCTCGGCATGATGTCCTCGTTGACGATGGCGAGGAACATCACGAAGCTTGAGGCGAGGTGGAACATCGCCGACAGGAGCGCGATGAGGCGATCGGCCGTCACGGTCCGGATCAGCAGATAGACCGCACCAAGGCAGAGGCCGCCGCTCACGGCGTTCAGGATGGTGATCTGCCGGCGTGGATCGCCCGTGAACACGCCCAGAAGGTCGAGCAGCCGGCAGAGAGCGCCGTAGAGCGGATAGTAGAGGTAGTTCGAGGGATAGAGCGGCGCGTTGGCCGGATCCACGACCCACGGCTTCAGCTCCAGGCTCTTGAACACGCCGTTGCCGGTAAGCCCGCCCTGGGCGTTGTCGAACCAGAGTACGATCGCGATCAGGAGCGCGCTGCCGCCGACCACCAGCAGGGCGAGGTCGGCGAAATAACCGCCGGGATTGGCGGACGGGCGGGCGGAACTGGAGGCGAAGACCAAGGCGGAAGAACTATATCGGCAACCGGCCCGGCCAGGCGAGCCATCCATGCCCGGCTGAGGCGCCGTCAGAGCTAGCCAGAGAGGCAATCGCCGGTCATTGTGGGCGATGCCTCTTCCGGGCCGGATGTTTTGCCGATGAAACTGCTTGCCGTTGCTGCGATCGTCGTCCTCTGCCTCGTCGCCGCTTGTTCTTCGAAGCAGGAGAATGCCGACCGGCCCGACAGGCCGCCTTTGGTCGTGCCCGGACCTCCGACCGGGTCGTGGATACTGGACGCGCCCAACCAGCCCCCGAAGTAGGCCAGCCCGTAACCGGGCGGCGGAGTCACTCCACAGTCGGATTCAAGAAATTCAAGCGCCGCCGAAACGCAGCGGCGGCGTGGCTCTTCGTTCGCACGCCCTCTCGCCGTCGGGACTTCCGCAGCGAGCAAAATATTTCAAAGATCGCTCGCTCCTCAAAAGTCATCAGGAAAGTCATCCGAAAACGAGCTATCAGACCAAAGAATCTGGCGTCGCGACGCTGCACGAACATTGGGAGTCGAGCCGTCGCCGACAAAATGGAGCGCAGACGCTGTTGAAAGGTTTCGTTCGTTATCTTGTGAAGCTCTGCGTACAGATTGACGATTGGCCTCGCTAACTTCACCCCTTCCAACATTCTTCTTATATAGATCTCACTGATGCGCTCGCTCGGTATGATATGCCTGAAAGTCAGCCTTTCATCGTACCAAAGCCGATGCCCGAGGAAGGACACACCGTAACAGATCTCGTGATCCTCGCCGGTCGTTAAGGCAGATCCTCGCCGTCCGACCAAAACAGGAAATCCCGGGGTGTCATACAATTGGACCAGAAGTTTTCTGCGCACGACTATTCCGGCACCCCACAGCAAGTCAATGTCCCCACCGTCGAGCGCCTGGACGCCAACCGCATACCAACCTGCGTAAGACAAAAATATCGGGGTAGCTTCGCCCCCCATTATTGGCATGGCCACTCCACCGGCCGCGCCAATTGTTTCGTCGGCCATGATGGACGCAGCGACCTCGAGGTAGTTCGGCGCCAGAAGATTGTCGTCGTCGCAAAAAACAACCAGGTCCCGCGTCGCCGCGCGCACTCCGGCGCGCCTCGCGGCGGAAAGACCGAGCGTAGGCTCGAATATGATCCTGAAATCGACAGGTTGTCGGGCGATTCGATTCCAGACGGTAGATGCGACAGTGGCGACGCCGTCGGTACTGCAGTTGTCCACGAGAATGATCTCGTGCACCGTCCCGGGATTTAATTCCGCCAGCGCCGTCAGTACTTGTTCGATTCGCGACGCACCATTGAATGTGCAGATGATGACGGAGAACTCTCGACCCTTCACCGATAGATGCTCCCAATTCCGCCCTGTCGCGGCACGTATCGTCTCTTGAGTGGTCGCCGCTG
>DASXGB010000163.1:0-3115 GCA_036489325.1 Caulobacteraceae bacterium | reverse complement strand
GATCCGCGCCTCGGCGATCGGCGCCCCAGGCTCGAGGCCCATATAATCGAGCGCCCTGCGCACGCCGGCCGCCCGATCTTCGTCGAAGGCCGCCGGATCCGGCGTCAGGCCGCCGACCTCGACCACGTCCTGCGGGCTCGTGCCCCAGGTGACCATGGGCTGGATCTTTGAGACGTCCACCGTCACTTCGGCGTCGAACACCGCCTCGTCGTCTGAGCCCAGGCTCTGCCAGTGCGCCAGGGCCACTTCCCAGGATCCGCCCTTGGGCGTGCCGGGCCGGCCGCGCAGATAGTCGAACGTCGTCTCGTCCGGCGCCACCAGACCGGCGCGCGCGCCCGCCTCGATGGTCATGTTGCACAGGGTCATGCGGCCTTCCATCGACAGGGCGCGGATCGCCTCGCCGGCGTATTCAATGACATGGCCGGTGCCGCCGGCCGTGCCGATCTGGCCGATCATAGCCAGGGCATAGTCCTTGGCGCCCACGCCGGGCCCCGGCGCGCCGACAAAGCTCACGCGCATGTTCTTCGACTTGGCCTGGCGCAGGGTCTGGGTGGCCAGCACGTGCTCCACCTCGCTGGTGCCGATCCCCTGGGCGAAGGCCCCGAAGGCGCCGTGGGTCGAGGTGTGGGAATCGCCGCAGACGATGGTCATGCCCGGCTGCGTGCGGCCCTGCTCGGGGCCGACCACGTGGACGATGCCGTTGCGCGGATCGCCCATCGGAAAGAACTCGATGTGGTTCTCCGCGACGTTGCGCTCCAGGGTCTGAAGCTGCAGCCGCGCCTCCGGGTCGGCGACGGCGGCGACGCCCAGCGACTGGCCCTCGGTCGGGGTGTTGTGATCGGCGACGGCCAGGGTGCGATCGGGACGGCGCACGCCGCGGCCGGCCGAGCGGAGCCCGGCGAAGGCCTGGGGCGTGGTCACCTCATGGATGAGGTGCAGGTCGATGTAGAGGACGGCCTCGCCACCATCATCAGCGACGAGGTGCGCGTCCCAGATCTTGTCATACAGCGTGCGAGCCGGCATGGGCGGCTACATAGGGTCGGGCCCCCTCGCACGTCCAGGACCCGCGTCCCGGTTCCTTCACCGTGGCGCTCACGTCGACGCCGAGATCTGCCAGGCTGGCCCGCAGGACACAGTCGAAAGGCGTTTCCGGCACGTCGATGAAGGCGCGCAGCTTGGCGTCGTCCAGGCCGATCGGCCGCGTCCACAGATAGCGCATCTCGCCAAGCTCCCGGAACATCGTGACGAAGGGCGAGGCGACGTAGATCAGCCACCAGGGGAACGCCTTGATCGGGATCTGCGGATTGCCGGTGACCTTGCGGACGGTTTCGCCGAGCGAGCGGCCGTTTTCCACCCAATGGCCGCGGAAGTTGAAGACGTCGTAGTCCGCCAGATCGGCCTCGCGGTCGAGCAGCCGGGCCAGGGCTTCGGCCATGTCCGGCAGATAGGCGAAATCATGGCCTTCGGGCCCGGTCTCATAGACGCCGGTGACTTTCTCGCCTTTGCGGGTGGTCAGCCACAACAGGCCGCTGTTGGGCGCCGCGGGACCCAGGAAGTCGCCGGCCCTGAGGACGAGCGTCTTGACGCCGTCGCGGCTGGCGGCCTGCAGCGCCTGCTCCATCTCCACGCGCACCTTGCCCTTGCGGGTGACCGGCGCCTGGGGCGCGTCCTCGGCGATCATGTCGCCGGCGTCCGGGGCGTAGTTGTAGACCGTCCCCGGCAGGACGATGCGGGCCCCCTCGGCCTTGGCCGCGGCGATGGTCGCGTCCAGCATCGGCAGCGCCAACTGGCGCCAG
Source organism: Caulobacteraceae bacterium (assembly GCA_036489325.1). Lineage (GTDB taxonomy): Bacteria > Pseudomonadota > Alphaproteobacteria > Caulobacterales > Caulobacteraceae > Acaudatibacter. The sequence goes on along the minus strand of DASXGB010000163.1, from coordinate 1,319 downwards.
CGCTGATAGCGCGGCGGGTTGGCGGCGTGGACGATCACCTGGACGCCGCGGGCGGCGGCCAGGACGTCGGCCGGATTCATGGCGTCGCCGGCGACCCAGTCGATGGGCATGTTCGGGCCGGCGCGCTGGGCGGCGCTCTCCGGATCGCGGGCCATGGCGCGGATCGTCCAGCCGTGGCGCAGCAGGGCGACCATGGCGTGGCCGCCGAACGAGCCGTTGGGGCCGATGATGAGGGCGGTGCGGTCGGTCATCTGAAAATCTCCTTAGGTCCTGTTGGACGCACCTTGATGCCTCGGCCGCCGGCTATTCGGAATTGTCTAAGTTCGTGCGGTTGATATACATTTGCGTATGGCCGAACCTGACTGGAGCCTGTGGCGCACCTTCCTGGCGGTGATGGAGGCCGGCAGCCTCTCGGGCGCCTCCCGTCTCCTCGGCATCGCACAGCCCACCGTCGGGCGGCAGATCGAGGCCCTGGAAGCCTCGCTGGCCGGCGAGCCCCTGTTCACCCGCTCGCCCTCCGGTTTCACCCCCACCCGCGCGGCCAGGGCGCTCGAGCCGCACGCCCGGGCCATGGCCGCCGCCGCCCAGACCCTGGCGCGCACCGCCGCCGGCGAGGCCTCGGCCATGAGCGGCGTCGTGCGGCTCACTGCGAGCGATGTCGTCGGCGTGGAGGTGCTGCCGCCGATCCTCGCCCGCTTCCGCGAAGCCTGGCCCAAGATCGACATCGAACTCGTCCTCACCAACCGCCAGGAAGACCTCCTGCGCCGCGACGCCGACATCGCCGTGCGCATGGCCCGCCCCACCCAGGACGCCCTGTTGGCCCGCAAGATCGGGACCGTGCCATTGATCTTCCACGGCCACCGCTCCTACCTGCAGAAGCACGGCGTGCCGCGCAGCCTCGACGAGCTCGTGGGCCACACCCTGATCGGCTTCGACCGCACGCTTTCGGGCGTCGACGGGGTTCAGGACCTGCCCTTCGAAGTCACCCGCGATCTCTTCGACATCCGCACCGACAGCGAGCTTGGCCAACTCGCCATGATGCGGGCCGGAATCGGCCTTTGCCCCTGCCAGCCAGCCATCGCCGCGCGCGACCCGAACCTCACCCGGCTCGATGTGGATGGGCTCAACCTCTCCATGGAAATGTGGGTGGTGATGCACGAGGACCTGAAGGCCGACCGGCGGCTCAAAGCCCTGTTCGACCACCTGGTCTCCGAGCTGGGCGAAGCCATCCGCCCGGAGAACGCCTTGCCCGGCTCGGCTTGAAACTTCGGCCCGGGCCGACTAAATCGCCCCTTCGCCTCGACAAGGGGCGGCGCGCG
>DASXGB010000090.1:0-2186 GCA_036489325.1 Caulobacteraceae bacterium | reverse complement strand
TTCGAGCCCTTCACCATGGCTGAACAGGCGGCCGCCGCCACGGCGATGACCGCCCCGGCGACGGCGGCCAGGCGAAAGGCGTGGATCAGGGCCGCGCCGTGGCTCGCCAGGACCCACCCGATCAGGGCGACCACGACAACTCCGCCGATGCGCGCGACCGCACTGTTGAGACCGGAGGCCGCGCCTGTGTGGCGGTCGTCCACGGAGCTCAGCACGGTGGTGGTGAGCGGCGCGGCCGCAACGGCTATGCCGAGACCGACAGTCAGCACGCCGGGCGCCACGTCGGTCCAATAGCCGCCGCCCGGACCGATGAGCAGGCAGGCGAGAAGGCCTGCGGCCACCAGCACGCATCCGGCGATGAGGGGGATCCTCGGCCCGATCCGGCCCGCCGCCGCGCCGGCCACGGGCGAGACCAGGCTCATGACGATGGGAAAGGGCAGCAGGGCCGCGCCGGCCGCCAAGGCCGAATAGTGCAGGGCCTCGATCAGCACATAGGGCAGCAGCAGGAGATAGCCGGCGAGGGCGCCATAGAGCAGGAAGGTCATCAGGTTGAGCGCCGCGATCTGGCGTGCGCCGAACAGGGCCAGTGGCATCATGGCGTGATCGCCCAGGCGCTTCTCGGTCCGGAGGAACGCGGCGCCCAGGATCAGCCCGCCCGCCGCCACGGCGATGACCAGCGGGCGCCAGCCGCCCGCGCCCGATCCCGCCGTGAGCGCCCAGGTGAGGGCGCCCAGTGCCGCCGTCGCCAGCGCCGCCCCTGCCACGTCCAGGCGCGCGCCCCGCGTTTCGCCGCTGTCGTCGCGGACGGAGACGAGGGCGAGGGCGATGGCCCCTGCGGCAAGCGGCGGATTGATCAGGAAGATCGCCGGCCAGCCGACCTTGTCGATCAGCCAGCCGCCCAGCACCGGACCCGCCGCGCTCATCATCGCGCCGGTCGCCGACCAGATGCCGACCGCACGACCACGCGCTTCGCCTTCGAAGGCCGTCCCGAGAGTGGCCAGGCTGTTAGGCAGCAGCAGCGCCGCGCCGATGCCTTGCAGGGCGCGCGCCAGGCATAGCGCCAGGAGCGTCGGCGCCAGGGCGCAGGCGACCGAACTGGCGGCGAACAGGGCGACGCCGATGTTCAGCAGTCGCCGGCGGCCGAACCGGTCGCCCAGGGCGCCGCCGAACAGGATGAGGGCGCTGAGCGGCAGCAGATAGGCGTTGACCACCCACGAAAGGTCCGCCGCGGAGCCCCTCAGGCTGTGACCAATGGCGGGCAGCCCGACGTTGACCACCGAGCCGTCGATGAAGGCGAGGCTCGAGGCCAGGATGGTCGTCGCCAGCACCAGCCGCGGGTGCGCCGGCGCCCGACCTTGGCGGGCCAGCGCAATGCCGCGGTCGCAAAGCGTGTGGGCGGTCAAGGCGGCGCTCCTGGCCCGAGGTGGGCCCAGTCTAGCCTAACTGGGGCGTCGGGCTCGCCTTCCGTGCGTGGTGACCGGACGCCAGGGCGATACGGAGAGGTCGGCGGCGTTGTACAGCCGCCCTGTCGCCGCCAAATTCGCTTGGCGGCACGCGGCACCCAAGCGCATGCTGGAGGCGCGCAATCTTGGCTTGCGGGAGGGTCTCGATGCCTGACACCGGAACGACGCTGGCCGAAGAGGCGCGGACCAGGGCCTACGCCACGCCGCTCGAGGACTTCCAGCCGCACGCCATCGAGCACTTCACCTCCGACACTCTGTGGCCGTGGTTCGAGCGCCTGCGCGCGGAAGACCCCGTCCACTATACGGCGCAGAGCGAATACGGCCCTTACTGGTCGATCACCCGCTATGCCGACATCGTCGCCTGCGAGAGCGACGTGGCCCGACTGTCGTCATCCTCGGTCCATGGCGGGATAACCCTCTTCGAGCCGCCGGAGGACTCCGACCCGGAGCAGCGCTCCGAGGATCGGTCGAGCTTCATCTCTCTGGATCCCCCTCGCCACGACGCCCAGCGCCATGCGGTCGCGCCGATGTTCTCCACGCCATCGCTGGCCGAAATGGAGCCCCTGATCCGCTCGCGCGCGGCGGCGATCCTCGACGAACTGCCGATCGGCGAGGAGTTCGACTTCGTCGACCGTGTCGCGGTCGAGCTCACCAGCCAGATGCTGGCGACCCTGTTCGACTTTCCCTTCGAACAGCGCCGCATCCTGCCGCGCTTCTCAGACC
>DASXGB010000300.1:0-2811 GCA_036489325.1 Caulobacteraceae bacterium | reverse complement strand
ACCGTGAGGCTGTCGAAGCTCACAACGAGGCGCTCGTCATAACCACCACCAAACAGATCGGCAGGGCCACCACCACTACCCACGACTTCAACCGTGCCGAGGAGTTCCATCAACTCGACGCCGTTCTCAGCGCCGCCGACGCAGGAGATCTCACCGTCCGACGGATCGCCGAGCTGCTCTACGGCACCGACGACGACATCCTGGCCACCCGTGTTCGCGGCTCACTGAAATACGGGTCCGCCTACCAAAAGACTCTCCACAACGGCCGGGCTGTCATCGCCCGCGCCGATGGCACCTTGCGGATCACCGCCAACCCCGACGAGTTCGGCACGTTGGTCGAGGAAAACACCGCCGTCGCCGTTGCCGCCGTGGCCAAAATGGTCCGCCAGCGCACCGTGCGCCTCAACAAGGACCTGGCCGCCGCGGTCGATAAGGTGCCCGAGCTGAGCGAGCGTCTTACCGTGACCCGCGAACAGGTCCGCAACAGCCTCTCGACCGTCTTCAGCAAGCAGCTGGAGCTTCTCAGTGGGCTGGACTGAAGCGGCGATGGACGCGCTGGCGCGGATCCAAGAAGCCATTCGCGCCAGCGACGGCGACGCCATCCTGGCCCGCTGGGAGTTCGGCAGCGAAGTGATAGCTCTGCGAGAGGGCAAGCAGTTGCCGCGAGGTGTATCGGCCGAAATCTGTTTGCGGGCTGGGATCAGCAACAAGGAGCTATCCAACCGAACGCGTGTTGCTGAGACATACGACCAGGCCGAACTTCGAAGTCAACTACGAAGTTCTGATCTGACGTGGACAGATCTCGTCAACGGACTTCCTAAGACCCGACCCGCCCCCAAACGGCCACCCAAGCAGCGCGTCGAACCCACTCAGGCGACGTTCAAGGAAGCCGACCGGGTCGAAACGCTGCTCGCCAGGCCGGATGTCGCCGCCGAACTGATGAGCCGCGAGGCCACTACCAAAGCTGCCCAGAAAGCCCAAGCCCTGGCAGAACGAAAAGAACGCGAAACCGCCCGCCAACAGAAGGAACACGACCAGGAACGCCAAGCGGTCAACCACGCTCTACGCCAACGGCTCGTCCAAGGCGACAAGGACTGGCAGAACTTCGGCGAACAGGCCGAGATCTTCGCCGACACCGTGCAGCGCTACCTGCAACTCTTCGACGGCCTCACCGTCCCCGACGAGCTGCGCCTCAGCGTTCTGGACAAACGCATCGGCAACCTCCAACAAGTCCTCATGGAACTACGCGGCCGACTGTTCCCCGACCATGCCAAACCTAAGAAACGTGTTGCCACCGTGTCTGTGATCACCACCTCTAGCCGTCCGTCGTGAGCAGATATCGGCGGGACAGCGTCGCTCAGCTCGACGCGTCCCGCCGTGTCGGCTGGGCTCGCTACTACACCGAAGCCGAACACTGCCGACAGGTCGAATGCCTCAACGCCATCTACCGCGACAGAGTCGAGGTCGCCGTCTCTGTGCTGCTCGGCATAGTGGACGCGGTACTCCACGAACGCAACGCCGAGGCGTTCGCCCGGGCATGGCAGTTGCAATCCCTCGTAGACGCGTTCGTCAACGGTCGACCACGAACCTGAGGTCTGGACAGTTCTACTTGTACTGTCCAGACCAGGATGACTGATCCGTACGCCTCGACCGCCTACCGCCAGGCCAGACCCGGCGTGCTGGAGGCGGCCGGGTACCACTGCCAGATCAGGGCGCCAGGATGCACCTGGCTAGCCACCACGGTGGACCACGTCATCCCACTGGCAGCCGGTGGCACGCATGCCCCCCAGAATCTGCGGGCCGCCTGCCTGCACTGCAACAGCATGGGTGGTGGGCGGATCACCCAAGCCAAGAGGCGAGGTCGGGTCCTCGGTCGCCGGTCCCGGCGCTGGTGACCGGCAGCCCCCAGGCCGGGGGGGTTTTTTCTGCCGTCCAACCCTGTTCATCGCACGACGGTTTTCTTTGCGCGGGACCCGAAAAACTCGGGGGACGGGTGCATGATGGCGGGGATGGCCGCGAAGGGCAGGAACAGCGCCGCGATTGAGCGCACAGTGGCGGCGCTCCGATCGGGCGGCCGGCTCGAGGAGATCGACGCCGCCACCGTCGCCCTGGCCCGCCATCTGGCCGCCGCCCTCGACGCGGTCGACCCGTTGGAGTTCCCCGCCCAGGCGGCCAGCCTGGCCCGGGTCCAGTTGTCCACCCTTCGCACTCTGAGAGGAACCGGCGCCGATGACGACGACGGGCTCGCTGACCTCGTCGCAGCGCTGTCAGGCCCGATGGGCGACGCCCAGGAGTCCTGAGCGGCCGACCATCGGCGGCCGGCTGGGCCGCCTGGCCAAGATCATCGGCCAGCCGCTCATGCCGTGGCAGGCCCAGGTCGCCAACGTGGCCGGCGAGGTGATGCCCGACACCGGGCTGCCCGCCTACCGGGAGGTGCGGGTCACCGTTCCCCGCCAGTCGGGCAAGACGACGCTGATCCTGGTCGTCGAGGTCGACCGGTCGCTGTCCTGGGGGCCGCGGCAACGGACGCTCTACGCCGCCCAGGACCGCAACAACTCCCGGTCGAAGTGGGAGGAGCAGTGCGACCTGCTGGCCGCCACCACGCTACGCAAGGCGTACATGGTGCGCCGCCAGACCGGTCTGGAGCGCATGGTGTGGAAGGCGACGGGGTCGACGATCGGGATCACCGCGTCGGAGTGGACCTCCGGGCACGGCCAGACCCTGGACCTGGGGATGATCGACGAGGCGTTCGCCCAGCGGGACGAGCGGCTGGTGCAGGCGTTCCGCCCGGCCATGCTGACCCGCCCGTCG
>DASXGB010000250.1:0-2673 GCA_036489325.1 Caulobacteraceae bacterium | reverse complement strand
CCGCTCGAGATCGTTTTCGAGGCGGGAAAGGGCATCGACGGCGGCCAGCTGGCCGCTGTCCGGCTGGAGGGCGCCCTCGGCGAGTCGCTTCTCATAGGCGGCGCGCAGGCGGGACTCCATGGGGCCGGTTAGACTGCCGTGCCGCGGATCACAACCGGGCGTCAGCGGTTGACGCGGTGGCCACCCTTGAGATCGCCTTCCCGCCGCCGTCGGCCCAGGCGAAAGGCGCGCGGAGCGTTTGGCGATCACCCTTTGCGCCTTGCCCCTTGCGGGGGGGCGCGAGGCGCGGTCATCTGCGGCCATGATCGTACCCGCCACTGGCGATTTTCGCCTGAACACGGAGGCCGACACGACGCGGTTCGGCGCAGCGGTCGCCGACGCGCTGCGAAAAGGTGAGGCGGTGTGTCTCACCGGGCCGCTGGGGGCGGGCAAATCCGTGCTGGCGCGTGGAATGATTCGCAAACTGGCCCCGGATGAGGGCGAGGCGCCCAGCCCGACCTACACCCTGGTGCAGTTCTATCGCGGCGAGCGCCTGTCGGTGGCCCATTTCGATCTCTTCCGCCTGGAACGGGCCGACGAGGCGTTCGAACTCGGCCTCGACGAGGCCCTGGCCGATGGCGCGGCGGTGATCGAGTGGGCGGAAAAGCTCGGACGCCACCTGCCCCGGCATCGCCTGGACATCGAGATCGAGATCGATGGGGAAAGGCGCCGCGCGCATCTGAGGCCGCACGGCGCATGGGAGGACCGCCCCCTTGCCCTGTGAGCGGGAGGACTCCCGCCGCGCGTTCCTGAAATCGGCGGGGATGGGAAACGCCCTTCGCGAGGCGCTGGCCGGCGACGCCTCGACCCGGCGCTACGAGCGCATCTATCCCGCCTCCGGTCCCAGCTTGATCTTCATGGACCAGCCGCCGTCCACCGAGACCCAGCCCTGCCCGCCGGAGGCTTCGCCCGAGGAGCGCCGGGCGCTCGGCTACAACGCGATGGCCCGGCTGGCCGCGGGACGCGTCGAGGCCTTTGTCGCCAGCGCCGGCTATCTGCGCAGTCTCGGTCTCTCAGCCCCGGAGGTGGTGTTCGCCAACGCGCCGGCGGGATTCGCCCTGCTGGAAGACCTGGGCGATGACCTGTTCGCCCGCCTCACCGAGACGGGCCGCGCGGAGGCGCCGCTCTACCAGGGCGCCGTGGACGCGCTTTCGCACATCCATGAGACGCCGCCACCGGCCATACTCGCCAGCCCCACCGCCACCTGGCCGTTGCTTGTCTATGACGACCTGGCGCTGAAGACCGGCGGCGACCTGCTGCCCGAATGGCTGCCGAAGCTGACGCCATCCATGCGCCTGGGCGATGAAGCCTTTGTCGAGTGGGAGGCTTTCTGGGGGCCCGTCCGCGCGCGCGGCGAGGCCGGCGCCGACGTCTTCTGCCATCGCGACTATCACGCCGAGAATCTCCTTTGGCTCGGGCGCCGGAGGGGCGCGGCGAGGGTCGGCATGCTCGACTTCCAGGACGCCGTGCGCGCTCATCCGGCGTGGGACCTATCGATGCTGCTGCACGACGCCCGCCGGGATGTCGCGCCCGAGCTGGAGGCGGCCATTCTGGAGCGCTATTTCCAGCTCAGGCCGCACGTCGATCGCGAGCGCTTTGTCGCCGACTTCCATGCCCTGGGGGCGCTCAACATCTGCCGGATCCTGGGCCTCTTCGCCCGTCTGGTGGTGCGCGACAACAAGCCCCGCTATGCGGCCTTCATGCCGCGGCTGTGGCGCTACCTCGATCGCTGCCTGGCCGATCCGGCCCTGACGGACCTCAGGGCCTGGTTCGAAAGCCACGCGCCCTCGGAGGCGCGCGCCGCATGAGCTCGCCATGAGCCCGCCTGGGGGCGTCGAAACGGCGATGGTGCTCGCCGCCGGGCTTGGCACCCGCCTGCGACCGATCACCAACGATCGGCCCAAGGCCCTGGTCGAGGTGGGCGGCCGCGCGCTGATCGACCATGTGCTGGACCGCCTCGTGCAAGCCGGCCTCCGCCGCGCCGTGGTCAACGTCCACGCTTTCGCCGACCGGCTCGAGGCTCATCTGGCCAAGCGCAGCGACCTCGAGATCCTCATCTCGGACGAGCGTGAGGCGCTGCTCGAGACAGGCGGCGGTCTCGCTCACGCCCGGCCGCTACTGGGCGATGCGCCGATCCTGGTGGCCAACATCGACACCCTCTGGAGCGGCGACGGGCTCATCGAAAGGCTGATCGAGGCCTGGGACCCGACGCGGATGGACGACCTGCTGCTGGTCGTACCCCTCACCCGCAGCCTCGGCTTCGATGGGCCGGGCGACTTCTTCATCGATGGCCAGGGCCGCCTGGACCACCGTGGCGAGCGCCCCTCCGCGCCCCTGGTCTATATGGGCGTGCATATGCTGGATCCGGCCGTGATCGACGCCTGGTCGCGGGCGCGCCACGGCATCTTCCAGCATTGGATGGACTATGCCCGCGCCGGCCGCTTGCACGGGGTGGTGGCCGACGGTGTGTGGATGCATGTGGGAGACCCGGCGGCGCTGGCGGCGGCCGAGCAGCGCCTGGCCGCATGACGGCTATCCTCGAGGGCCCGCCGCCCCGGTGGTTCACGATCGCTGCCCATCGGCCCTTCCTGAGAGATCTCGCAGCGGGACTGTGGAATGCGCTCTCGCCGTTGG
>DASXGB010000249.1:0-1556 GCA_036489325.1 Caulobacteraceae bacterium | reverse complement strand
GTCCACCGGCTGGCCCTTGTCGAAAGCGATGACGGCCGGAATCGACTGGATGCCGAGCTGGCCCGGGATCTGGGGATGCTCGTCGATGTTCATCTTGACCAGCGCAACCTTGCCGCCCGAGTCGGCGACCGCCTTCTCCAGGGCCGGCGCGAGCTGCTTGCACGGCCCGCACCAGGGCGCCCAGAAGTCGACCAGCACAGGCTGGCGCGTCGAGGCCGTCAGGACGTCGGCGCGGAAGGAGGCTGTCGTGACCTCCTTGACCGAACCCGGTTTGGTTTGAGGCGCGACCGCGCCGCTCACATTCGCCATGTCCCATCATCTCCAGCCGAGTGGGCGGACAGGCCCCCGGCCCGTCCACTTTAGCGCCCTAAATGGAGCCGTTGGGCTTTTTATTCAACCGGCGCTTGACCCTGGCCCAGCGCCGCGACGAGCGGCTCATGTCCGGTGGCTCGCAGAAATTTGATCAGGTCGGCGCTCTTAAGCCCGGTGGTGCGGGTGTTGACCAACGGATGAAAGTTGAGCCGTTCGTGGCGCATCATAGCTTCGTCCAGCACGACAGAAACCTTGCCGGCTTTGTCGTTGATGGCACCGAAAGGCGTGACGGCGCCCGGTTTGACGCCCCAGACCTCCTCCAAGAGTTCGGCCGAGCCGAAGGAGACCCGCCCCTGGGCCCCGATTGTCTCGTGCGCGCGCTTGAGGTCGACCGCGGTCTCTTCGCCCAGCACGAGCAGGAACAGGCGGCCCTTCTTGTCCTTGACGAACAGGTTCTTGGTGTGGCCGCCGGGAATTTCGCCGCGCAGGTTACGCGAATCCTCGACCGTGAACAGCGGCGGATGGTCGATGGTCTCGGTCTCGACGCCGAGCGCGGTTAGATAGGCAAGGAGGTCGTCTGGCGAAGCGGGCATTGGAAATGGGAAGGGGCAGGATCGCGACTTGGTAGCCGCTCTCGGCGCGGGCGGCAACCGGGGGTCCTTCACGCCGTGACGCGAGCAGGGACGGAAGCGTGTGCGATGATCTCGATGTGAACTTCCTCGGTTCCGCCGTCTTCGAGGAGGTCGGCGGCGGCGTCCGCCACGTTGCGGCGGAACGCCTCGAACGTATCCCCTTCGACATGCAGTCCTTCGATATCGGAGCTTTCCACGTACCAGACGTGGGCGTCTTCATCGAAGGCGGCCTTCAAGACTGCGACGCGCATCGGCGGAACCTCTCGCTGGCCTATATCACATCCGGCGGTCTACGACATTTTGGCGGCGGCCCAACATTTCGCTGGCGCGGCAGCCCGAAATCTGTATAAGCGCGCGATCCGCGGGCCGGTTAGCGCCTTCGGAACAGCGTCGCGACCGACCTGGACGACATCCCGGTTCGGCCGCTCATTGAATGCGCAGTTTTGCGCTCCACATCAAGGAAAAGCCGATGTCGATCACCGCCGAGCGCAAAGGCGCGCTCATCAATCAATATGGTTTGAAAGTGGGCGATACGGGATCGCCCGAGGTGCAGGTTGCGATTCTCACCGAGCGCATCACCAACCTGACCAATCACTTCAAGACCCACGTTAA